>CAVJTV010000037.1:0-15816 GCA_963652435.1 Desulfovibrionaceae bacterium
TTTCTCTTTCTCTGCGACGCGGCGTCAGATGGACGATACGCGCAGTATGTTCAGCAGGTCGCGGTTGATGGGTTTGTCGTTCTTGATGGCTCTGGAGAACGGGACGTAAACAATCTCGTCGTTCTGTATGCCCATCATCACGTTGCGCTGGTCGTCGAGAAGTGCATCGATGGCACTTATTCCCATGCGCGTGGCAAGGATACGGTCCTGAGCCGTCGGCGAGCCTCCCCGCTGCAGGTGCCCGAGGATAGAGACGCGCACGTCGAACTGAGGGTATTCCTTCTTCACACGTTCGGCAACGCCCATAGCCCCGCCGGTCACTTCGCTTTCCGCAACGAGCACGATGCTACTGTTTTTCGACTTGCGGAAACCTTTCTCAATCATCTCTGCCAGCTGGTCTTTCTCCATGGATATTTCCGGAATGATGGCAGCCTCGGCTCCGGAAGCGATGGCACCGTTGAGCGCAAGGAAACCGGCGTCGCGCCCCATCACCTCGATGAAGAACAGACGGTCGTGCGACGTGGCAGTGTCGCGGATCTTGTCCACACACTCCATGATGGTGTTCAGTGCCGTGTCGTAGCCGATGGTTATGTCCGTCCCGAAGAGGTCGTTGTCTATCGTCCCCGGAAGCCCGACGATAGGATAGTTGAATTCCTGTGCGAAGATACGTGCGCCGGTCAGTGTCCCGTCGCCGCCGATGGCAACAAGTGCGTCGATGCCTTCTTCCATCAGCTTGTCGTATGCCTGCTTACGGCCCTCGGGAGTTCTGAACTCCGCGCAGCGGGCTGTCTTGAGTATCGTCCCGCCACGCTGGATGATGTTACTTACATTCTGTGTCTTGAACTCTTCAATCTCACCGGTGATAAGCCCTCTGTATCCACGGAAAATACCTTTCACACTCATCCCGTTGTAGATGGCGGAACGTGTCACCGCACGGATGGCAGCGTTCATCCCTGGAGCATCACCTCCGGACGTCAATATACCAATACATTTGATCGTAGACATATTGCCTTTGTTTTTAATTTTAGTCGCGGCAAAAGTAGCAATTATTTGACAACGCGTTTCGCCCCTTTTCAAACTTCCGGAAATGCGTTCAGGCTGCGGATACGCTCAGCCACGTTCTCCATCAGCCATTTCGGGGTGGAGGTGGCGCCGCATACCCCCACGCGGCGGATGCCTGCGGGCAGCGGCTCGGTGATTTCTTCCACGTCGGAGATGAATATGGTGTTGGGGTTTGCCTTGCGGCATTCTTCGAGCAGCATCTTCCCGTTCGAGCTTTTCTTGCCTGCCACGAAATAGACCACGTCGTGGCACGAGGCAAATGCTTTTATGTTCGGCAGGCGGCTTGCCACCTGGCGGCAGATGGTGTCGTGATACTCGAAGCGGGTGCCGTCCGCCTTCCGCCGCTGTATCTCCTCCACAATGTGGCGGAAGCCGTCGAGCGACTTCGTTGTCTGCGAGAAAAGACAGATGTCGCGGTTGAAATCCAAGCGGTCGAGGTCTTCCTCCTTCTCGATGACAATGGCGGTGCCGTCGGTCTGCCCGACAAGTCCGTTTACTTCGGCATGCCCTTTCTTGCCGTATATCACCAGTTGCGTGTTCTGCTCGCGCGTCTCCTGATAGCATTTGTGTATCTTCTTCTGCAACCGGAGCACAACGGGGCAGGTGGCATCGACAATCGTTATGTTGTTCCTCTGTGCGGTCTCGTACGTGGAAGGCGGCTCGCCGTGCGCACGGAGCAGCACCTTCTTCCCTTTCAGTGCGGACAGCTCCTTGTGGTCGATGGTGCGCAGCCCGCGCCTCCGGAGGCGTTCCACCTCCAAGCTGTTGTGCACAATATCGCCGAGGCAATAGAGCGTGTCCGTGCTGCCCAGCTCGCGCTCGGCACTCTCTATGGCTGTGACGACCCCGAAGCAGAACCCCGAGCCTTTGTCTATCTCCACTTCAATCATTCGGCAGCAGCTTTACGGTATTGCGCGAGGAGCCACGCTTTCTGCTCGCTGATGCTCATGTGCGAGTTGTCGAGCTCAATGGCATCGTCTGCCCTGCGCAGCGGACTTTCCTTGCGGGTGGAATCGATATGGTCGCGCATCCTGACATTCTCGAGCACTTCCTTGGGCGAGACAACCTCGCCTTTCGCCTCCAGCTCCCGCAGTCTGCGCTCGGCACGCACCTCGGGGCTTGCAGTCACATATACCTTCAGCTCTGCATCGGGGAAGACCACCGTGCCGATGTCTCTCCCGTCCATGACGATGCCTTTCTCCCGCCCCATCTCCTGCTGCATGGCAACCAAGGCACGCCGCACAAACCCGATGGCAGCCACGCGGCTCACCCGTCCGGCAACCTCCATGCCGCGGATCTCTTTCTCCACATTCACGCCGTTGAGATACGTGTCGCGCCGTTCTGTCTCGGGGTTGGGGCGAAAAGAGATATGAATGTCGCCCATCAGTGAGCGGAGCTTCTCCTCGTCGACTGCATCGCCCACGAAGAGACGGCGCTGAAGACAATACAGCGTCACGGCTCGATACATGGCTCCGGTGTCGATATAAGTGTAACCTATCTCCTTTGCCAAGTCCTTCGCCATGGTGCTCTTTCCCGTGGAAGAGACACCGTCGATTGCAATCACTATTTTCTTCATTATTGTATGTTGTTTCGTCTCGCCTATGGCTTGAAATCGGAAAGCGAGGTCGAGATGCTCACCATCATCGACATTGCCGAGGGGTGGTATTTGGCGAAAGAGACGCCGACGTCGAACATCCGTATCCTCACACCTGCGCCGGCAGAGAAGCCCGACAGTCCGCTTCCGCCTCCTCGCAGCCTCATGTCCATCTTCGTCTTCGGATTGAAACCAATGCCTACCCAGAAGTTATCGCTCGGCACGTAGTCGATGCCCATCACCAAGTGCTTGAACAATGCCTTTGCGAAGTTGTCGCCCTCGTAGTCCGTGGCATCGTCCGTGTAGTCGAACTTCCAACGATTGAGATACATCGCCGTGATGGACAGCCTGAGGGGGGCATGGTTCATCTTCTTCGTGATACCCATCTGTATGTCCCACGGCATCTTCTGACGGTCTTCGTAGTATGGCTTCAGCTGTGCGCCGATGTTTTTCAGCACCACGCCGAAAGAAAACTCCTTCTCCGAGTCGTAGTAGCTCAACCCCGCATCGAAACACAGTCCGAGGGAGGTGTATATATCGTAGTTGGAGTACAGGAACTTCATCGACACTCCGCCGCGCCAACGCTCGGAGAGGTCGTATGAGAAGAACCCCTCGAGCGCAATGTCGCCCGCCGTGAAATCGCCCGTATATTGTCCCTGATCGTCCATTCCCTTGAACTTCCCGTTGTGGAAATAGTGCACACCTGCGCCCCATGCTCCCCGCTCACGGAAGGCTTTCGTAAACAAGGCATTCCCCACGTTTACATCCGCGATATAGTTCATATAGTCCAGGTTTACCATCCGGTCCATCTCCCCGCCGAGCAATGCCGGATTGTGGAAGACGAGCGAAGGATCGCGCTCTATGAGCGACACGGTATGCCCGCCCAACGCGCCGGCGCGGACGGAAGAGGGCAGGGTCAGGAACTCGAATACCTGATTCCCCGTCTGTGCTGCCGCCGATTGCAACGCGAATGAAAGGAGCAGTATAATAAACGTATGTCTCATATCCTTAAAGCAAAACGCGCACAAAGGTAAATGTGCATATAACATATTCCACAAGGAGAAACGGGAAAAACCCGAAAAAGGTATATGAGCGCGGTTATTTTTGTTGCCCTTGCAGCCTGCGGACGGCACGCCGCACGCTCATCGCACGTCGTACCTCTCGAAGAAGTAGAAGCATGCCACGAACAGTCCGGCGATGGTGTTAACCATAGCAATCATGTATCCGATGATGTATCCGATGCGCTGCCCGAAGGATGCGATCTGCTCTCGGTATTGCGGGATCTGATCGATGGCAACGGGCTTCTTTCTGGTGGAGTATACTACGCAGGGATTATACCAATGCGGGCTGCCGCTATTTTTTTCATCAATATTCTTGAACCACCGGAGAAACTGCTCCTGGAAAGCATGCAGGTCGTTCCAGTTCTTCTGAAAACGCATGTAACCGCCCCCGAGGAAGGCTTCGTTCATGTAATCGAACTGTGCTATCGGCGAGAGGAGGGTGAGGTTGCGCGTCTGATGGAACTGATGGAACTGCTGGAGATAGTAAGCGTCATTGTATTTCTTGTTACTGTTCATGAGGTTGGTTATGTTTTGCGCCCGCAGCTTGTGATTGGGGAAGAACGCGTCAACGCCGTTCGACGCCCAGCTTCCCTCAGGCGCATTACGGTTGATGTCGTCGTAGGCTTCCCGCCGACTTCGTGCAACCTCGTCAGCCGTAGGTATGTCGAACAGCGTCTTTGCCCAGAATATGGACGTATTGGGGATGACCACCGCAGCAAACAGCCAAAAGCAAAGCGAAATGAGTAGGCTGATGTTGGAATGATGCGTCACCACCGACGACAGCAGACCGAACACCGCGAAGGTGGTGATAAGCAAAAGGCTTATCATCACGAACCCCGCAGTCTCCATGAGGAAGACACCGTTCAGCTGCACCTGTCCGGAGAACGCCAGTATGATGAGGCTGATAAGTATGCCGATCATCTCCATTACACCCATCACGGTTATGATACTCGCCAGCTTGCTGCAAAGGAATGTGCGTCGGGGACATCGGCGCGAGCAAATGACACGTGACGCCAATGCCAGGGAGGAGCATCGGTTCATGATGCGTGAACTGCAAGAGAATGACGGTCCGTTCGTTGACACTGACGGAAATCCAATAAGAAAAAATGCAAAGTACCGTCCTGAAAGGCTTGAGAATGATGAAACCCGTGCGGAACTGCTTGCACGGAGTAAGGGGCTTCTGATGATGTCACCCGACAAATGGACGGAAACGCAGAAGGAGCGTGCCGAAATCCTTTTCCGTGAGTTCCCCGACATTCATACCGCTTTCTCTTTGACACACTCATTACGGATGACTTTCTCGCAACGGTGTGACAAGGAACAGGGACGGAACAGCTTGAAGTCCTGGTATGACAAAGTCGAAGAATTTGGCAACAAGGCTTTCAATGACATTGCGGCGGCTATGTACGACAGGGAAGATGAAATATTGAATTTCTTTGTCAACCGTTCCACGAATGCTGCAGCTGAATCACTCAATGCCAAAATCAAACATTTCAGAGCGCAATTACGAGGTATTATTGACAAGAGGTTTTTTCTCTTTAGATTAACAAGGATTTTTGCTTAATACACACGCTTTTGCAGGTGACCCCTTAAACTGCTCTCCATCCTTATCAACCAAGCCACTTTCGCCATCGAACATGCTTCGTTGTATGAATTGCAGACCGAGCGACTGAAAAAGATGTATCGCGCCGACAGCCTTGCCACGTTGGGAGAGCTGGCTGCCGGCGCTGCCCACGAGATAAGAAACCCGTTGACTGCCATTCGCAGCACGATACAGTATCTGAGCAAGGATTTCAATGCCGACACCGCAAAGAAGGAGATGATGGACGAGCTTATCTCAGAGGTTGAGCGTATCAACAAAATTGTGCAGGGGTTACTGTCGTTTGCTCGCCCCTCGGAACTGAATACATCGGAAGTAAACATCGAGCAACTGATAAACCAGACACTCTTGTTGATTACAAACACGCTACGCAAGTAGAATATCGAAGTGGAGTTTGAATACTTTGCCGACAACACAACCATACAAGCCGACACGGAGCAGCTGAAACAGGTCTTCTTGAACATCATTATGAACGCCGTCGAAGCCATGAGCGAAAATATGTTCGATTGTCTACGCACGCTGATAATAAGCATAGAGAAAGGCGCTACCATCAATGCCAATTCCCGTTATCTTATCATCTCGTTTGAAGACACAGGGAAAGGAATCGAGCAGAAAGACATCGAGAATGTGTTCAATCCGTTCTTCACAACAAAAGAGGAAGGCACCGGATTGGGATTGGCAATTTGCTACGGCATAGTGAAACGTCATGACGGTGAGATCGAAATAAAAAGCATGCCCGGCAAGGGTACTTGCATAAACATAAAACTACCGCAACGCATATGAAAACAAAAATTGTAGTGGCAGACGACGAATCGCATATCCGCAAGATGATTGCCCGATTGCTGACGGACGAAGGCTACGATGTCTTGCCTGTCGAGAACGGACAGAAAGCAGTGGACGCTCTCCTTTCCTTTCATCCCGATGTTATCCTGCTTGACCAGCAGATGCCGCGTCTGACGGGTGTCGAGGCTTTGGAGGAGATCAAACGTATTTCTCCCAATCAGGTCGTCGTGTTTGTCACGGCTTTCGGTTCCGTTGCTTTGGCTGTCGACGCGGTGAAGAAAGGAGCGTACGACTTCATTGAGAAGCCGTTCGACAACGACAAGCTGGTGCTTACCGAGAGACGTGCCGCTGAGCACAGCCGGATGAAAAGCGAGCTGTCGACATTGAAGAAGACTCTTGACGGGAAACAAAACCCCGTCATCGGAGAAAACACCGGACTGAAACAAGCCATGACGCAGGTGCGGCGGGTGGCAGAGACGAATGCCACAGTCTTGATCAACGGTGAAAGCGGCACCGGAAAGGAGCTTATTGCCCGTGCCATCCATCAGAATAGTTTGCGCGCCAACGCCCCATTTGTTGCCGTCAATTGCGGAGCTATCCCGCTCACGCTGATGGAAAGCGAATTGTTCGGGCATGAGCGGGGTGCCTTCACCGATGCCAAGGAAGCTAAAGCCGGAACTTTTGAGCAGGCAAATGGCGGAACGCTTTTCCTTGACGAGATAGGCGAGCTGCCTTTGGATGCCCAGGTCAAGCTCCTTCGCGTGCTGGAGGAACGGAAGATTACCCGTATTGGAGGGAAAAAGGCAATCTCCGTGGATGTCCGCATCATTGCAGCCACCAACCGAGACCTCAACGACGAAGTGAAAGAGGGACGTTTCCGCCTCGACCTTCTCTATCGTCTGAATGTCTTTACCATCGTTATCCCGCCACTTCGTGAACGCAAGGAAGACATTCCTCTGTTGACAAACTTCTTTATCCGCAAACATAACCGTGCGTTGAGTCTCGACGTGCAGACCGTCACGCCCGAAACTCTGAAACTGCTCTGTTCGTACGATTGGCCAGGGAATGTTCGCGACCTGGAGAATGCCGTGCAAAGTGCCATGATACTCTGCACCGACGGCGTAATCCGTCCCGAGCTTCTGCCCGACAGGGTGAAAGGATACGAGCTGGCCGAACAGCCTGTCGCCGGCAGCATCCGCGAAGTCAATGCACAGGCGGAGAAAGAGTTGATACGCGAAACCCTCCGTAAGCATAATTACAACCGGACGCTGACATCGGAGGCTCTCAATATCAGCCGAAAGACTCTATTCAATAAAATGAAGCGATACGGACTGGATTCGGAGATTGACAAATAACACGTGCCTTTCGCGTATCGCGCTTCTACGTGTTGCGTGGCGTCGGAGTATTCCCGAAATCCATTTTGGGACTGTTGATCGCGCTAAAGAGCTTCTTCCCTGTTGCACGGCGTCTTTGTTTCGCCTCGAGAACATGCGAAAAAGTAGAACTATTTTTTTCGTTTCAGCTTGCGGTCTGAAATAATTTGTATTTTTGCGGCATCAAGAAAGACACATCTTTAAATAATTCATAAAAGTATGGAAGTTAAGAAATCACCGAAGGCGGACTTGGAAAGAGGCAAAACGCTCGGTATCCTTATGGGTATGGTTGTCGGTTTGGCCATTCTGTTCGTTGGGTTCGAATGGGGAACCCGTGATATTCAGGTTGCCAAAGATGAAGGCGTGGCTGATATCATCGCTGAAGAAGAAATTGAGATTACGAGACCGGAGGATACTCCTCCCCCTCCCCCTCCACCCCCTGCACCGGCAGCTGTGGAGCAGTTGAACATCGTGGATGACGACGTAGAGCTTGATCAGGTTGACATCATCTCATCCGAAGACGACCAAAGCTCGGCACAGGTAGAAGCCTACGTCGCTCCGACAGTCGTAGAAGAAGAAGAAGAAGAGTCGGCTCAGCAGATCTTCACAGTCGTTGAGACAATGCCGGAATTTCCAGGCGGTCAGGGCGCGTTGTTGCAGTTCCTTGCCAAGAGTATCAAGTATCCGGTTATTGCACAGGAAAATGGTATTCAGGGTCGTGTTACTTGCTCGTTCGTTGTGAACAGAGACGGTTCGATTGTGGATGCTGAGGTTATGCGTGGTGTGGACCCGTCGTTGGACAAGGAGGCACTTCGCGTGATCAACTCGATGCCGAAATGGACTCCCGGCAAGCAGAGAGGTAAGCCTGTGCGTGTGAAATATACCGTGCCCGTTACATTCAGATTGCAATAATTATCTTTTACATAAAACGAAAAAGGCTGCGCCAGTTTGCAGCCTTTTTTGTTTCGTCTTATCTGTAACACAATACATATATGCTGTCCTTTGAAGAGATACTGCAAAAGGTGGAGACGGAAATCTCCCGTCTGACATTTGATTGCCCACCCAAGAGTTTGTACGACCCAATTGAATACATTCTGTCGCTCGGGGGGAAGAGAATCCGTCCGGCTCTTGTCTTGATGGCTTGTAACCTGTATAAAGATGATGTAGAAGAAGCCATGAACCCTGCGTTGGGAATCGAAGTGTTTCATAATTTTACGTTGCTCCACGATGACCTGATGGACAAGGCGGACAAGAGGAGAAACAAGCCGACGGTTCATAAAGTGTGGAACGAGAATGCTGCAATTCTTTCTGGAGATGCCATGCTGATCGAAGCGTATCGATTGATAGGCGAAACGGAGCCGCGCTGCCGAAAGAAAGTGTTTGATTTGTTTACCATAACTGCACTTGAGATATGTGGTGGGCAGCAATACGATATGGAGTTTGAATTGCGTACAGATGTGACTGAAGCCGAATATATCGAGATGATACGACTTAAAACGGCAGTCCTGCTCGCTTGTAGCCTTAAAGCCGGAGCCATCATCGGCGGTGCATCCGAGGAAGATGCAGACAATCTATACAAATTCGGGATAAACATAGGTTTGGCTTTCCAGTTGCAAGACGATCTGCTTGATGTTTATGGCGACACAGCTACGTTCGGCAAGAACATAGGCGGTGATATCTGCTGCAACAAGAAGACGTTCCTGCTGATACATGCTTTCGAATTGGCTTCGCCGGAACAGAAAATGGCTCTCGAGAGTTGGATGGGTAAAGCTCAATTCATTCCCGCTGAGAAGATAAAGGCGTTTACCGACATATATGATGCGTTGCATCTGAAGGAAATTACAGAGGCTAAAATGAGAGGATACTATGACAAGGCAATGAGCCATCTCTCGAATCTGAACGTTACCTGGGAAAGATTGACCGTTCTGAAAGATCTGAGTAGTCGTTTGATGAACCGAAAGTCTTAAGCGATGAAACTGATAGATACGCACAATCATTTGTATCTGGAGGAATTCGATCCGGAGCAGGACGCGTTGACTGGCGTTGCCATGGAGTCGGGGATCGACACCATCCTGCTTCCGAATGTCGACACATCCACCATTGAACGGATGCATGAATTGAGCGATCGTTTCCCGGATTTTGCATATCCCATGATGGGGCTTCACCCGACGAGTGTGGACAAGCATTATAGTGAGAATCTTCGCGAGGTGGAGTCTTGGCTTGGGAAGAGGTCTTACTGTGGGATAGGAGAGATAGGAATTGACCTGTATTGGGACAAGACTTATCTGAAAGAGCAGAAGATTGTTTTTGAGGAACAGCTGAAATGGAGCGTTGATTTGAATCTGCCGGTTGCTATCCACACACGGGAGGCGTATGCAGATGTGTTGGATAGTATCCACAAGGTCGGACGTGAGCGGCTTAAAGGTGTTTTTCATAGTTTCACCGGTACCGTAAAAGAGCTTGAGGAGGTAAATAAACTTCCCGGATTCTTGATAGGTATTAACGGGGTTATTACGTTCAAAAACTCCAACCTCTCGGAGATCGTTAAAGGAAGCGATATTCGCCGTGTTGTCTTGGAAACGGATGCTCCGTATCTGGCACCTGTGCCTTATCGTGGAAAGAGAAATGAGCCTGTATATATATGGAAAACAGCAGAGAAGGTGGCAGATACATTCGGTATTAGTCTTGAGGAGACTGTGCGGATTACAAGAGAAAACGCTTTGGATCTGTTTAAAATCCCCAATAAAAAAGTTTAGTTTCGAACTTTTCGGGGGAAAGAAACAAATTTATCACATAAGGTATTGCTCATAATTCAGGCGAAAGATATAGATTTGTGCGCTGAAAACGGCTGCGGATAAGATTATCATGTTCTGCACTCGTTTTTTTTGAGAGAGACATGGTTGGAGAATTGGAGAGATGCTCGAGTGGTTGAAGAGGCACGCCTGGAAAGCGTGTATACGCCTAAAGTGTATCGCGGGTTCGAATCCCGCTCTCTCCGCATAAAACGCAGAGAAATTATAATTGTAAAAATAGAAAACAAGTAAGAGAATTATTAATCTTAAAAATTAAACACACAATGAGAAAGTATTTTGCAAAGACGGTCTTGGGTATTTGCGCCCTTGGAACTTCAACTGCGGCATTTGCACAGGACGCTGCTGAACAGGTTGTTGAAGGTGGCATGTATCAGGCTTTGAAGGTTAAGTTTATCGAGGGTGGTGCGGACTTCATGAGTACAATTGCTATCGCCTTGATTTTTGGTTTGGCTTTTTGCCTTGAAAGAATCATCTATCTGAACTTGGCTGAAACCAATTCGAGCAAACTGTTGAAGGGAATTGAGGATGCACTTGACAAAGGTGACGTTGAGGGTGCTAAAGCTATCGCTCGCGACACAAGAGGTCCTATCGCTTCCATCGCTTATCAGGGTTTGATGCGTATCGATCAGGGTATCGACGTTGTGGAGAAATCTATCGTTTCTTACGGTGGTGTACAGGGTGGTCTTTTGGAAAAGAACATGTCGTGGATCACGTTGTTTATCGCTATGGCTCCGTCATTGGGATTCTTGGGAACAGTTGTTGGTATGGTCATGGCGTTCGATAAAATCGAGCAGGTTGGTGATATCAGCCCGACGGTCGTTGCAGGTGGTATGAAGGTGGCGTTGATCACTACAGTCGGTGGTTTGATCGTTGCCTTGATTCTTCAGGTGTTCTATAACTATTTGTTGAGCAAGTTGGAGGCAATCTTGAACCAGATGGAAGATGCTTCTATCACGTTGCTTGATATGGTTATCAAATACAACCTCAAATTCAAAAAATAATTTGACCTATGGCAGTTACTAAAATACGTAAAATATCCAGTTGGACATTGTTGGTCACCTCGTTGATCAGCATTGTTGTCTTGGGTATGTTCTTCGGGGGAGGAGTTGTTGATCCTTCTGCCGAGAACAAAGAGTACGTTTACACCGGACTCTTGCTTGATTGGACTTATATAGTCTTTGCTGTTACAATTGTCTGCATGGTTGTGTTCGCTCTCTGGCAGTTTGTTACTGTTTTGAAGGCAAACCCGAAGTCTGCACTCATGTCGTTTGTCATTATTGCTTTGTTTGCATTGATGCTTCTCGTTACCTATTCTATGGGCGACGGTACGCCTCTTGTTGGATTGAATGCAGACTCGCAGAGCTATAACATACCTTTTTGGTTGAAGGTGACAGACATGTGGATTCAGTCGTCAATTGTATTGTTTGTACTGATTCTGATTGCGGTGGTTGCCGGATCTGTGAAAAAGATATTGAATAGATAAGTAGTAAGAATTAGATAAAACAAAAAGCTGTATGGCAAGAAAGAAAAGAAAAGTACCCGCAATGAATGCGACTTCTTCGGCCGATATTGCTTTCATGTTGCTTATCTTCTTCCTTATTACTACTTCGATGGATACGGATAAAGGTTTGGCAAGACGTTTGCCGCCGCCTGTACCCAAAGATCAGAAGAAAAATGATGAGATGGACATCAAGAAGAGAAACATCATGGTCGTGCTGATCAACAGTAACAACCAAATTCTCTGCAACAATGAGTTCATCGACATAAAGCAACTGAAGGAAAAGGTCAGAACTTTCATTGAGAACCCTTATAACGACGAGCACATGCCGGAGAAAACGGAAGTAGACGTGCCGTTCTTTGGAAAGCAGATGGTGACGAAAAATCATGTCATCTCTTTGCAGAACGACCGTGGTACGGAATATCAGGCTTATATCGACGTTCAGAACGAGTTGGCAAGAGCCTACAACGAGCTGAGAGACGAGGTTTCGAAGAAGAAGTTCGGCAAGAAATTCGCTGATTTGGAAGAAGAACAACAAAAGGCTGTGCAGATGATATATCCGCAAAAGATATCAGAAGCAGAACCTAAAAATTATGGAGACAGAAAGTAATGGGAAAATTTAGTAGTGCGGGCGGCAGAGAAATGCCCGAATTGAATACCTCATCATTGCCTGACTTGGTGTTTGCTTTCCTGTTCTTCATCATGATGGTAACATCTATGCGTGAGGTTACTTTGAAGGTGGTTTTCCAGGCTCCGCAAGCAACAGAGCTTCAGAAGTTGGAAAAGAAATCTTTGGTGACGTTCATCTATGTTGGTAAGCCGATTCAGGAATTGAGGGCTAAGATGGGTTCCGAGACTCGTTTGCAGTTGAACGACCAGTTCGCTGAGGTAAGTGAGATTGAAACATACATCGCACAGGAAAAGTCGAGTATGAAAGAGGAAGACCAGCCGTTTATGACTGTGTCCATCAAAGCCGACCAAGGCACGAAGATGGGTGTCATCACAGACGTAAAACAGGCTCTTCGTGAAGCATACGCGTTAAAGATCAGCTATTCGGCAAGGCAACGCGTCGACTAAAGTTGAGAGAGAATAAACAGAAAGAAGGCAGGGCTTTAAGAGCTCTGCCTTTTTTTGTTGGTGCGCTCGGCATGAGCTTAGAAACAGTGTGTTTTTCCTTCCTGCAATTTGCGGGAGCTTAGAAACACTGTGTTTTTCTTTCCTGCAATTTGCATGGGCTTAGAAACACTGTATTTTTCCTTCCTGCAATTTGCATGGGCTTAGAAACAGTGTGTTTTTCCTTCCTGCAATTTGCATGGGCTTAGAAACACTGTATTTTTTCTTCCTGCAATTTGCGGGAGCTTAGAAACAGTGTGTTTTTCCTTCAGCGGATTTTCTTGAGCTTAGAAACAGTGTACTTTTTCTTCAGCGGATTTTCTTGGGCTTAGAAACAGTGTACTTTTCCTTCAGCGGATTTTCTTGGGCTCAAAAACACTGTACTTTTCCTTCCGCGGAAAATCTTGGGCGTAGAAACAGTGTGCGAAGCCTTCACGCCGCTGTCATTGCGGACTTGTAATCGAGTAGGTTACTCAACGCTGTAAACATATAGGTAAAGGTTGCGCTTTACTTCCTCGAACGACTGCTTCAGATTGATATCCCCATAACTCATCAGTCGCATCTCCAGGGGCGGCTCGCCTTTGCGGTAGGGCGGCTGAAAATAGGTATGGCTGTTGAGCGTATAACCAAGACGTTCGTAGAAACCTATCCTCCGCACGCTCATCTCGTCTGCGGGTATCTCCACTTCAAGTACAATCGGACTGCCACAAGATGCCATGAAAGCCCGCATCGCCTGTCCACCTACGCCGCCATTGCGAGCTGACGGATTGATGGCAAAATGTTCTATATAGGTAAAGCCCGCAAAGTTCCATGCCGTGATAAAACCTACATACTCGCCATCTTTCATCAGCGTGAAGACGCTGAAACGTTGCTCAATGTCTACCAACCCCCTCACCAAAGAAAACGCACGCCGTTCTGCCTCAGGAAAGGAGGCGTTGTACGTCTTTTCCACTTTATCCAACAATGTGTCGGATGAATTTTCAATGCGTCTACATTCGATTATCATATATTCTCTATATTTGTGACAAAATGTAATTAAACATAGCAATATACGCGCAAAAATAACGGTATTATGGCTCATCATCAACTGGACGAACTGGACGAAAAGATACTGAAACTTATTATTGGCAATGCCCGCATACCCTTTTTGGAGGTGGCACGGGAGTGTAATGTGTCGGGTGCCGCCATACATCAGAGGATACAGAAGCTCACAAACCTCGGAGTTATCAAGGGGTCGGAATTTATCGTGGACAACACGAAGGTGGGCTACGAAACCTGTGCTTACATGGGGTTGTATCTGAAGTCTCCGGGGCAGTTTCCCTCCGTGACGGAGGCATTGATGCATATTCCGGAGGTCGTGGAATGTCATTACACGACGGGGCAATACGACCTGTTCATCAAGATATACGCAAAAAACAACCAGCACCTGCTGAATATCATCCACAACAAGCTGCAGCCGTTGGGGCTTGCACGGACAGAGACGCTGATATCCTTTAAGGAAGCATTCAAGCGACAGATCCCGATTGACCTGGACGACGAGTAAAAGTCTCCGACAATGCCATGACCAACACCTTTTCCTATCTCCTTTCTTTCCTTATGCTTTTCTGTGGCTCGGCTGCGGCGCAAAGCGTCTTCCGCGTCATGAGCTATAACGTGGAAAACTTTTTCGACACTGAGGACAATCCCGAACTTAGCGACGACGAGTTTCTACCTGATGGAAACCGCCGTTGGAATATGAAACGCTATCTGCATAAGATGTATCAGACCTCGCGGGTGATAGCGGCGGCAGGCGAGTGGTACACTCCCGCGCTCGTGGCACTATGCGAGGTGGAAAACGACACCGTCGTGACGCATCTTCTCAACCGTTCGCCGCTGAAACATCAGCACTACCGCCACGTCATGACACACGGAAATGACAGTCGCGGCATCAACTCAGCCCTTCTATACCAGCGCGATATGTTTGCCTATATCGGTCACACGGAGCATAATGTCTCCTTCACCAACAACCGTCACAAAAAGACGCGCAACATACTCCACGCGTGGGGGCGCGTCATTACCGGTGATACTCTCGATGTCTTCGTCTGCCATTTTCCATCCCGCTATGGTGGCGAGAAAGAGAGCGAGCCGTATCGCCGTGATGCAAACCGAGTGCTCCGACGTTTGTGCGACTCTCTTTTCCTCGTTCGCCAAACTCCGCAGATAATAATCATGGGCGACTTTAATGCCACGGCTGAATCTGAAGGCATTGCAGATGTGCTTGCTGCCCTAAAAATGGACGGAACCATGGATGCGCGTCAATTATATAATCTACCTGCTACGACTGAAGGCAGCATCAAGGGGACGCATAAGTTCCAAGGCGAATGGAGCATGATAGATCATATAATCGTATCCGGAAATCTCCTCTCGCCTACCTCTGCAATGCGTTTTCGTGACGGAAGTTGCCGCGTTTTCTCCCCTGCGTTCATTCTTACACGCGACAAAGTGTACGGAGAGCTTCGCCCGCTGCGTTTCTATCACGGATTTAAGTACGAAGGTGGCTTCAGCGACCATCTACCTGTCTTAGCAGACTTCGAAACACATCACCCCTTTTGATTTTTTGTTGGGAAAGTAGTTTTTTGTCGCTTTGTCGACTTGCAAAAGCACGGGAATGTACTTTTTTGTGTCTTTGTCGACTTGCAATAACACGGGAAAGTACTTTTTTGTGTCTTTGTCGACTTGCAAAAGCATCAAACATGACATTTTTGTCAGATTGTTGAGTTGCAAAGACACCGCAAAGTATATTTTTGTGTCTTCGTCGAGTTGCAAAAGCATCAAACATGACATTTTTGTCAGATTGTCGAGTTGCAAAGACACCGCAAAGTACTTTTTTGTGTCTTCGTCGAGTTGCAAAAGCATCAAACATGACATTTTTGTCAGATT
>CAVJTV010000038.1:0-15458 GCA_963652435.1 Desulfovibrionaceae bacterium
TCCGAAAATCAATAGTTCTGTTTCATCGGTTCGAAGTAGGCCTGCGGATGCTCGCATGCAGGGCATTTGAGCGGGGCGTTCTTTGCTTCGATCACGAAACCGCAGTTGCGGCACTGCCAGTAGATGACACCGTCTTTCTCGAACACCGTGCCGTCTGCGAGGTTTGCCAGCAGCTTGCGATAGCGTTTCTCGTGCTCTGCCTCCACTTTCGCAATCATACGGAATGCAACGGCAATCTTCGGGAAGCCTTCTTCCTCGGCGATGTCGGCAAAAGCGGGGTAAAGGTCTGCCCACTCTTCGTTCTCGCCGTCGGCAGCGGCAGCGAGGTTTTCCATCGTCGTGCCTATCACGCCCGCAGGGAAAGATGCTGTGATCTCCACCATGCCGCCTTCAAGAAACTTGAAGAAACGTTTTGCGTGTTCCTTTTCCTGCTCGGCGGTCTCCATAAACACCCCGGCAATCTGCTCGAAACCTTCTTTCTTGGCTGCGCTGGCAAAGAACGTGTAGCGATTTCTTGCCTGCGATTCTCCTGCAAATGCTTTAAGCAGGTTCTGTTCTGTCCGTGTTCCCTTAATACTCTTTTCCATGATGCTAATTATTTATGTGCGTTATAAAAATGATTGTGTCGCAAAAATTGACACTTCAAAAGTCCGGAAAATATTTCAGACCGTCACGCCCCTTCCTTCTAAAATGTATCTATCGAACAATAAGCGCAATCTATAATGACATATTATTATACCTTTGCCGCCGTTTTTGACGTATTTTTTAAGCAGAAAGATGAAAAGTAAGTTAGACGTTCAGCCCAAACTCCTCTCGGCGCTGAAGAACTATTCCAAAGAGAAATTTATGGCAGATCTGATGGCGGGTATTATCGTGGGCATCGTAGCTCTCCCGCTTGCCATCGCGTTCGGTATCGCTTCGGGAGTAAGCCCCGAGAAAGGATTGATAACCGCCATCATCGGCGGTTTTATTGTGTCGTTCCTTGGTGGCAGCAGTGTGCAGATAGGCGGACCGACGGGTGCATTCATTGTGATTGTGTATGGTATCATACAGAACTTCGGCTTCGAGGGGCTGGCGATTGCGACAGTCATCGCCGGCGTGATACTCACCCTCATGGGCGTGCTGAAGCTGGGGACTGTCATCAAGTTTATCCCCTACCCCATTGTCGTCGGCTTCACCAGCGGCATCGCGCTGACCATCTTCACCACACAGATGAAAGACCTCTTCGGACTGACGATGGACAAGGTGCCTGCGGACTTCATCTCCAAGTGGGTGGCATACGCAGAGTGTTTCGACACGGTCAACCTCTGGTCGTTTGCCATAGGCATCATGAGCATCCTCATCATCGTGCTCACGCCCAAGCTCTCGAAGAAGATACCCGGCTCGCTGATTGCCATCATCGTCATGACCGTCGTGGTGTATGTCTTGCGCCATCATTTCGGCATCACGAGCATCGAGACCATTGGCGACAGGTTTACCATCAATGCCTCCCTACCCCATCCGGAGGCAATCAGCCTCAACGCGGAGACCATCAACCTCCTGCTCCCGTCGGCATTCACGATAGCCATGCTGGGAGCCATCGAGTCGCTTCTCTCGGCAACGGTCGCCGACGGTGTGACGGGCGACAAACACAATTCGAACACAGAGCTTGTTGCGCAGGGTGTGGCAAACATGGTTGTGCCCATCTTCGGCGGCATCCCCGTGACGGGAGCCATTGCCCGCACCATGACGAACATCAACAACGGCGGCCGCACACCCGTTGCCGGCATTATCCATGCCTTCGTGCTGCTGCTCATACTTCTCTTTCTCGGACCTCTCACGCAGCATATACCTATGGCTTGCCTCGCAGGTGTGTTGATCATCGTCTCGTACAACATGAGTGAATGGCGCACGTTCCGCTCGCTGATGAAGAACCCCAAGAGCGACGTGTCCGTACTTCTGGCAACGTTCTTCCTCACGGTTGTCTTCGACCTGACGATTGCCATCGAGATAGGTCTGCTGATTGCCATGCTCCTCTTCATGCGCCGTGTGGCAGAGACAACCCGTGTGTCGGTTGCGCGCGACGAGATAGACCTCTCCGACGAGGGCGAGATACATCACGACGAGGAGGTGCTCTCGCTGCCCAAGGGGACGGAGGTATACGAGATCGACGGTCCGTTCTTCTTCGGTATTGCCAATAAGTTCGACGGCGTGATGAAGACGATTGGCGACAAGCCGAAGATCCGCATCATCCGCATGCGCAAGGTGCCGTTCATGGATTCCACGGGGCTTCACAACCTCGAGAGCCTGCTGCGCCTGTCCGAGTCGGATCAGATACGTATGATTCTTTCCGGAGTAAACGAGCGGGTGCGCAAGGTGCTGCTGAAGTCCGGCTTCGACCGTAAGATCGGTGCGGAAAACATCTGCTCGAACATCGGCGAAGCCATCGAGAGAGCTAAAGCCGTTGCCGCCGAGGAAAAATAAGAATTCAAGAGCTTTTCTTTCATCCCGCAAAGACGCAAGATGAATTTTGCGCGGAAATTTAGGAGAAAAACCTGCCGAGATAGGGAAGATCGCGCAGCGGAAGGTCGCGCTTCACCACGATAGAGGCAAAAACGATGAGCAAAAGGGTGCGGTAGCCAAGGCACAGGACCTCCGACGAAATCTGAGGCAGCATCCCGACGGCGTAGAAAGCCGCCGCGAGAAGACTGTACGTGGCGGCGGAGCGCAGGTCGTAGCCGATGGGGAACTTCCTTTGCCCGACGAAATAAGAGAGAAGCATCATGACGAGATTGCTGGCAAACGATGCCCACGCGCAAGCCATGTATCCGTACGCGGGGGCAAAGAGGACGACAATCAGGACAGTTGCCACGCATCCCACGATGGAGAAATACGCCCCCCACTCTGTCCGGTCGATCAGCTTGTACCAGAACGAGAGATTGAAATAAATCCCGAAGAACAGCTCTCCCAGCATGACGACGGGCACCACGCGCAGACCCTCGTAGTACGTCGCCGGCACGAAATGTTTCAGTATGTCGATATAATACATCACGCCGAGGAAGATGAAGAGGGCGAAGATGATGAAATACTTCATGGCTTCGGAATACGCCTTGCGGCTGCCGTCGTCTTTGTTCTTGGCGAAGATAAACGGCTCGTAGGCGTAGCGGAACGCCTGGGTGAACATGACGAGCACGACGGCAATCTTGAAGCATGCGCCGTAGATGCCGAGCTGGGCGTTTGCCGCGTCTTTGTCCTCAAAGAGGAAGGGGAAAAGTATCTTGTCTGCCGTCTGGTTGAATATGCCGGCGATGCCGAGTATCAGTATGGGGAACGAATAGCGCAGCATCTGCCGCAGCAGGCTGAGGCTTGCCCTCGTGCGCAGACCGGGCAGGATGTCGGGGATGAGCAGAAGGAGCGTGACCAAAGTTGTCGCCACATTCGCGATGAAGATATACCCCACCTGATAGTCCGCGATGTAGAACCATCGGACGGCTTTCGGCATGTGCTCCATAAGCCACGGGCAGACGATGAGGAAGAAGATCACCAGGGCGATGTTGAGGAATATGTTCAGCAGCTTGAGGAAGGCAAAGCGGAGGGCTTTCCTTTGGTAGCGGAGATATGCGAACGGGATGCAGCAGAAGGCATCGACAGCCACTATCCCTGCCATCATCCCGACGAACTCCGGATGCCCGGCATACCCCAAAGCCCGGCTGACGGGCATGAGGGCGCAAAACAACGCCACCATGAATAGCACCGAAGTGGATGCCACGCTAAAGAGCGTCGTGGCATATACCCGCATCGGCTCCTTCGTGTCTTTCCTGTTGAT
This sequence comes from Desulfovibrionaceae bacterium, assembly GCA_963652435.1. Lineage (GTDB taxonomy): Bacteria > Bacteroidota > Bacteroidia > Bacteroidales > Tannerellaceae > Parabacteroides. The sequence goes on from CAVJTV010000038.1 coordinate 3,806, forward strand.
GAAACGGAAGAAGCCCGTCTCCATCCCGTAGGTGAGAATTACCATAAGAAGTGCGGTCCACGCGTATAGGTTCGTCACAATCCCGTAGTCGCTCTCCGCCGTCAAGACGCGCGTGTAGACGGGCACGAGCATCCAGTTCAGGAACCTCCCGACGATGCTGCTGATGCCGTAAGTCGCCGTCTCTCCTGCGAGCCGCTTCATTCCTCCAGCCATAATGATTTAATCGAATAAAAACCCTTGCTTTTCGCCTCGGCTTCGTCCAAGGTGAGTATAAGCCAGGTCTGTCACCTCACGTCCGCGAGGCGTGCGTTTGATAAATCCTTCTTTTATGAGAAAGGGCTCGTATACATCCTCTATCGTCCCCGGGTCTTCGCCGAGAGCCGTCGCGATGGTGGTCAGCCCGACAGGTCCGCCGCTGAACTTGTCGATGATGGTTGTCAGCAGCTTGTTGTCTATCTGGTCCAGTCCGTAGCGGTCGATATTCAAAGCCTCGAGGGCATAGCATGCGATAGCCTTGTCTATCTCGCCCGAGCCTTTCACCTGCGCAAAGTCGCGCACGCGCCGCAAGAGGGCGTTGGCAATACGGGGCGTGCCACGGCTGCGGGAAGCAATCTCGCTTGCCGCACTCGTCTCGCACCTCACATTCAGAATGTCGGCACTGCGGAGCACAATCTTCGTCAGCGTTTCCATCTCGTAGTATTCGAGGTGCATATTTATACCGAAGCGGGCACGCAGAGGACTTGTAAGAAGTCCGCTGCGCGTGGTTGCGCCAACCAGCGTGAAGGGTGCCAGGTCTATCTGTATGGAACGTGCACTCGGTCCCTTGTCGATCATGATGTCGATCCTATAGTCTTCCATCGCGGAATAGAGATATTCCTCCACCACAGGACTGAGACGATGTATCTCGTCGATGAAAAGCACGTCGTTCTTGTCCAAAGAAGTCAGCACACCTGCCAAATCGCCCGGCTTGTCGAGCACCGGACCGGAGGTTACCTTGAACCCCACGCCCAGTTCGTTGGCAATGATGTTCGACAGCGTTGTCTTGCCCAGTCCGGGAGGTCCGTGCAACAGCACATGGTCCAATGCCTCCTTACGCATACGGGCAGCCATCACAAACACCTTCAGGTTCTCAACAACCTTTGCCTGTCCGCTGAAGTCGTGAAAGGAAAGAGGGCGGAGCGCGTTCTCGTACTCCCGCTCACTTTCCGGCACGCAGGTGTCCCTTATATCAAAATCTTCGTCCATAATGTTTTCCGGTTGTGCCGGCAAAATTAGGCAAAAAGCACCGACAGGGTTGTTGCTTTCCGTAAAAATGGTAACAGTTCCCGTGATACGTATATGTCTGCCTATATTATATGTATTGTACTTTTGCAGCGGTCGAAGCACGAATAAATAATGAAACGGACAATCAAATCCGCCGCCCTGACGTTACTTATCGTGACGGGCGGCACAACAATGGTAAATGCAGAAAACGACATGAACACACTTAGCAGTAAACAGCAACACTTGGCAGTCATCGCCGCGCTGGAGGCAAAGGGCGACATTGAAAGGCTGAAGACTGCCCTCGCAGATGCCCTCGATGGCGGGCTGAGCGTCAATGAGGCGAAAGAAGCCCTCTCGCATCTTTATGCCTACACAGGATTTCCGCGTAGCCTGAACGGTCTCGGCGCATTGCAGACGATTCTTGCCGAGCGAAAGGCACAAGGGATCGAAGACACGCAAGGCAAGGATGCCACGCCCCTTTCTCCTCAATACAATGCACTGGAGCAAGGCACGAAGGTGCAGACACAGCTCCGTGGCGGCGAGCCTCTCGACTATGCTTTCGCTCCAGCTACGGACTACTATCTCAAGGCGCATCTTTTCGGCGACATCTTTGCCCGCGACGTGCTTACCCACGCAGAACGTGAGGTTGTAACCGTCAGCGCACTGGCCTCGCTTCCAGGCGTTGAGCCGCAGCTGAAGGCACACGTCAGCGGAACAAGAAACATGGGCGTCACGGACGAAGAGATACACGCCATCCCCCGCGTGCTGGCTGAGAAGGTAGGCGAGACGGAGGCATATCGCGCAGCCAAAGCCGTTGCCGAGGTCTTTGGCGAGCCTTTCAGCGAGGGGAAGCCGGTGGAAAACCCGATGTTCCCCAAAGGCGAACCTAACACGGCTTATGCCCGCTATTTCATAGGCAGCAGCTATCTGGCATCACTGACGAAGGAAGGTCTTCCCATGTCGAACGTCACGTTTGAGCCGCGCTGTCGCAACAACTGGCATATCCACCACAAGGGCGGTCAGATACTTGTCTGCGTGGGCGGCGAAGGCTGGTATCAGGAATGGGGGAAGCCTGCCCGCAAGCTCCGCCCGGGCGATGTGGTGAATATCCCTGCCGAGGTGAAGCACTGGCACGGGGCAACTGCCGACTCATGGTTTCAACACATAGCCATTGCCGTCCCCACTGATGGAGCTTCCAACGAATGGCTCGAGGCAGTGACGGATGAAGAATACGACAAACTGAAATAAACAGAGAATATCTTATGCTTAGAAAAATCAGATTGACACTTGCCGTGCTGTTCTTTGTGGCAGTCACGGCTTTGTTCCTCGATTTTACGGGAACGATTCATACGTGGTTGGGATGGATGGCAAAGGTGCAGTTCCTCCCTGCCCTTTTGGCTTTGAACGTGGGGGTGGTGCTCTCTCTCGTTGTGCTTACACTGATAGCGGGGCGCGTGTATTGCTCCGTTATTTGTCCGCTCGGCGTTTTCCAGGACATCGTGTCGTGGCTTAGCGGAAGGCGCAAGAAGAAAGCATATCGCTTCAGCTACTCGCCGGAGGTGACATGGCTGCGCTATGGCGTGCTGGCAGTGTTTGTTGTGGCAATGGTTGCAGGCGTAGGGTCTTTGGCGGCACTGCTTGCGCCATACAGTTCGTACGGACGCATTGCGCAAAACCTCTTCTCCCCGATCTATATCTTGGGGAACAACCTGCTGGCATATCTTGCCGAACGCGTGAACAGCTATGCCTTTTACGACAGGGATGTGTGGCTGCGCAGTCTGCCGACGTTCGTTATTGCAGCCGTCACCTTCGTTGCGCTCATCGTCTTGGCATGGCGGAACGGGCGGACGTATTGCAACACCATCTGTCCCGTCGGCACGGTGTTGGGATTTCTCTCGCGCTTCTCGCTGTTTCGCCCTGTGATAGATGCCGAGAAATGCAAGAACTGCAGCCTGTGTTCACGCCGCTGCAAGGCTGCGTGCATCGATTATAAGAACCATCGGATAGACTACAGCCGCTGCGTGGCTTGTATGGACTGCATTGATACCTGCAAGCACGACGCGCTTCATCTGCAATGCCGCCTGAAGAAAGCGGACAAGGCGAAAGACGCTGCGCACAATGCCACACGCCGGACGTTCCTTGTAGGCGCGGCTCTCGCAACAACTTCGGCAGCCTTTACGCAGGAGAAGAAAAAGGTGGACGGCGGGTTGGCTGCTATCGTGGACAAGGTTGCCCCGAAACGCCTCACCCCCATCACGCCTCCGGGGTCTCTCTCGGCAAAGAATATGGCGCAACACTGCACCGCCTGTCAGCTCTGTGTGGCAGCATGCCCCAACGACGTGCTTCGTCCGTCGACAGATTTGATGAAACTGATGCAACCCACGATGTCGTACGAGCGGGGCTATTGCCGTCCGGAATGTACGAAATGCAGCGAGGTGTGTCCGGCAGGAGCTATCCGTCCCATCACGCGGGCAGACAAGTCCGCAACGCAGATTGGTCATGCCGTATGGGTGAAAGAAAACTGCGTGCCGCTGACCGACGGCGTGGAGTGTGGCAACTGTGCACGCCACTGCCCCTCGGGAGCTATCCTGATGGTGGCTTCAGACGAAGACAATCCCAGTTCGCCGAAGATTCCTGTAATCAACACCGAGCGTTGCATAGGCTGCGGAGCTTGCGAGAACCTCTGTCCGGCACGTCCGCTGAGTGCCATCTATGTGGAGGGGCACGAGATGCACCGCGTTATTTAAGCGTACAAGATTCTGACGGAATATCGGGAGGGCAAAAACAATAGGATCGACCGTTTTAGTCAAAAGGGTCGATCGTTTCGGGCAAAAGGGTCGGTCCTCTATTATTAAGTGACCAAAAAAATTTTCAGAACAAAGCAATGAATAAAGAGATAAACAGAAGAGCCTTCCTGAAGGTATTGGGAGGTAACACGGTGGCAGCGTCGGCTGCGCTGACTGCCTGCGGCGGGAACAACAACAGCAAGATAACAACCCTGCAAGAGCCGCAGAAAGGCAAAATGACCTATCGCATCAATCCGAACACAGGCGACAAGGTCTCCTTGCTCGGCTACGGCATGATGCGTCTGCCGGTGGAAGGCGATGGTTCGGGACGAGAGAATGCCAATGCGGCGATAGACCAGGAGATGGTGAACCGCCAGATAGATTATGCCCTGGAGCACGGACTGAACTACATCGATACGTCCCCAGCCTATTGCCAAGGGCGTTCGGAGCATGCCACGGGCATTGCCCTCAGCCGTCACAAACGCTCGGAGTATTTCATTGCCACGAAGCTGTCGAACTTCGCACCCTCGACATGGAGCCGCGAGGCATCCATCGAGATGTTCGAGAACTCTCTCCGCGAGCTGCAGGTGGACTACTTGGACTATCTCCTTCTCCACGGCATCGGAATGGGTGGCGACGGCATGGCAGACTTCTACCACCGCTACATGGACAACGGCATCCTCGACTGGTTGGTGGAGCAGCGCGAGAAAGGGCGCATCCGTAACCTCGGCTTCTCCTATCATGGCGACATAAAGGTGTACGACCTTGCCCTCCGGTGGCACGACGAGGGGCGTTATCATTGGGACTTCGCACAGATTGAACTGAACTATCTCGACTGGAACTATGCCGACGAGATAAACGATCGCAATACGGATGCCGTCTATCTGTACGGCGAGCTTCACAAACGGGGCATCCCGGCTGTCATCATGGAGCCGCTTCTGGGCGGACGCCTTGCCAACGTGCCTGACAGGATCGTGGCAAAGATGAAACAGCGCGAGAGCGAGAGCAGCGTGGCAAGCTGGGCCTTCCGCTTTGCCGGGACTCCCGAAGGCGTGCTTACGGTGCTCAGCGGCATGACCTATATGGAGAACCTTCGCGAGAACCTGTGTACCTACTCACCCCTACGTCCAATCAGCGAAGAAGAGAACGCTTTCCTCATGGAGATAGCCGACGACATATACAATCTGAAGACTATCCCCTGCAACGAATGTAACTACTGCCTGCCATGCCCCTACGGCATCAACATTCCGGCAGTGTTCTCGCACTATAACAAATGCATAAAGGAAGGTAATCTGCCCAAGGGTAGCGGAGACCCCGATTACCGGCGTGCGCGGCATGCTTTCCTTGTGGGATACGACCGCGATGTGCCCCGCCTAAGGCAGGCAAACCACTGCATCGGTTGCGAGCAATGCGTGCCGCACTGTCCGCAGCGCATATGGATACCGCAGGAGATGCAGCGCATCGACCAGTTCGTCGAGCAGCTGAAGCAGGATAAGCTATGATTTCTTTACGGGAGGATAGTCGAGCGTGTAGTGCAGACCGCGGCTCTCCTTCCGTTCGATGGCCTGGCGCATGATGAGATAACCTACGTTGATCATGTTGCGCAGCTCGCATATATCTTTCGAGGCGACCGAGCGTTTGAACAGACTCTCGGTCTCTTCGTATATAATATCCAGCCTGTCCCATGCACGTTTCAGCCTTAGGTCGGAACGGACAATGCCTACATACGTGCTCATGATCTGTCCGACCTCTTTCACGCTTTGGGTAATCAGTACCATTTCCTCGAGCGAGGTGGTGCCTTCATCGTTCCACTGGGGGATATTCTCCTGGAAGCTCAACGAATCGATGATGCCAAGGCTGTGTTTGGCTGCCGCGTCGGCATAGACAACGGCTTCGATAAGCGAGTTTGATGCCAGACGGTTGCCGCCGTGCAGACCTGTGCACGAACATTCGCCCACGGCATACAAGCGGTTGATGGACGAACGGGCATCAAGGTCGACCTTTATACCTCCGCATAGATAGTGGGCAGCCGGCGCAACAGGGATATAATCCTTCGTAATGTCGATGCCGAGGCTGAGGCATTTCTCATAGATATTGGGGAAATGTTTCTTTGTCTCTTCCGTGTCTTTGTGGGTGACATCCAAATATACATGGTCGTCGCCGCGGGTATCCATCTCGTTCTTGATGGCTCGTGCCACAATGTCGCGCGGAGCAAGCGACAGACGTTTATCGTATTTCTGCATAAACGCCTGTCCGTCCAACGTACGTAACACGCCGCCATAGCCACGCATGGCTTCCGTGATGAGGAAGGAGGGACGGTCGCCCGGGTGATAGAGTGCTGTAGGGTGGAACTGCACGAACTCCATGTCTTTCACTGTCCCCTTAGCACGATAGACCATGGCAATGCCGTCACCGGTGGCAACCAAGGGGTTGGTGGTTGTCTGATAAACCGCACCGACACCTCCCGTGGCAATGAGCGTCACCTTCGAGAGGAACGTGTCTATCCGTCCGTTCTCGTCCATGATATACGCACCGTAACATTCTATGTCGGGTGTCTGTCGGGTAACGGTGACGCCGAGATGGTGTTGCGTCAGTATCTCAATAGCGAAATGATTTTCAAACACGGTGATGCTCGGATGTTGTCTGACGGCTTTTATCAAGCTGTCCTGTATCTCTGCCCCTGTATTGTCTTTATGGTGCAGTATGCGGAATTCGGAGTGCCCTCCCTCGCGATGAAGGTCGAAGTTCCCTTTTTCGTCTTTGTCGAAATCTACGCCCCAACTAATCAGTTCCTTTATCTGCTGAGGGGCGTTGCGCACAACCTTCTCAACTGCGGCACGGTCGCTCAGCCAGTCGCCCGCAATCATTGTGTCCTCAATATGTTTGTCGAAGTTGTCGACAATAAGGTTTGTCACCGAGGCAATGCCTCCTTGTGCGAAATAAGTGTTGGCTTCCTCCAAATCTGTTTTGCAAACTAAGGCAACTGTTCCTTTGTGTGCCACCTTCAGGGCAAAACTCATTCCTGCAATGCCGGAACCGATCACCAAAAAATCAAATCTCTTTACCATAAGACGTCATTTGTTTTTCCGGGTGCCAAAGTTAGACATTAACTCTCACACTGCAGCATTGCCGGTATAAGCAATCTTACGCCTTGTGAGGGTGTGTGGCAGACGCTGAGGAGGAGATCTTGTCTACAACAACGGCAATGGCTCCGTCGCCGGTGACGTTACAAGCCGTGCCGAAGCTATCCATTGCGATATAGAGCGCAATCATCAACGCCTGCAGCGTCTCGTTGAACCCGAGCATGCTTTGAAGCAAACCTAAAGCAGCCATGATTGCTCCGCCCGGGATACCCGGAGCTGCTACCATCGTAATGCCGAGCATCAGTATAAACCCTGTCATCTCAACGAAGGTGACAGGCTCGCCCGTCATACACATTATTGCCATGGCGCAGGCGGTAATCTTCATCGTACTGCCTGAGAGGTGTATGGTGGCACACAGGGGTATGACGAAGATGGCAATGGCTTCGCAGACACCGTTCTTTATCGTTTGCGCGAGAGTTACGGGTATCGTTGCTGCCGAGGACTGTGTCCCGAGTGCGGTGGCATACGCCGGAAGCATGTTTCTGAGCAGCCGCAGAGGGTTTTTCCCTCCGACGGCTCCTGCCACGGCGAATTGTATCAGAAGGAGCACCACGTGTAATATGAATATGACCACAATAACCTTCAAGAACATCGATATGATGCTTGCCACCTGTCCGCTAATCGTCATGTTGAGGAAGATGCCGAAGATGTGTAGCGGCAGAAGCGGGATGATAATCGTTGCTATCAGCTTCGTCACTATCTTTTGGAAGTCGCCGAAAGCCTCGCGCAGTGTGTTGCCGTCGATATGCGAAAGTCCCAACCCTATGGTGAACGAGAGGAGCAGAGCCGTCATCACATCCATCAGCGGAGGCATCTCCACAGTGAAGTAGGGCATCAGTGAGAAATCTTCGGGGTTGTTCATCGCCGTGAGCTCTGCAGCGGCGGGCAGGATGCGCGGAAAGACTGCCGAACAACTGAAGAAGGTAAAGAAACCCGAGAATATCGTAGAGCCGTAGGCAATCAGTGTTGTGATGGCAAGCAACCATCCTGCTCCTTTGCCAAGGTCGCCGATGGCAGGTGTCACCAGCCCGAGGATGATAAGGGGAATGGAGAACGAGAGGAAGTTGCCGAACAGCGAGTTGAACGTGACGAACACACGAACAATGTTCTCCGGCAGGAACTGCCCCAGCGCAATGCCCAAGGCTATGGCGATAACCACTTTCGCCAACAGCGATATTCTGATTCTTCTCATGCTATGCGTTTGGATATTGTTGCTTAAGGATAGTTATCAACTCATGGACACCTTCCGACGCGCCTTTACGGATGAAGTGAACGTCGTTGCGATAGGTCTTCACCTCCTTTGGGTCGATAAGGTAGATGGGCTGTCCGCGCCGCACGTAGTTGAGCAGTCCGGCTGCGGGATAGACATTGAGCGACGTGCCTATCACCACGAAGATGTCGCACGCCTCGACCTCGCGTATTGCCTCGTCAATCATCGGGACAGCCTCGCCGAACCATACTATAAAGGGGCGCAGCTGCACGCCGTGCGGGTCTTTGTCGCCGAGGTGAATGTCCGGATTGTCGGGCGAAAGGTCGTAGGTCGTGTTCAGGTCGCGCACCGAACATGCCTTCATAAGCTCGCCGTGGAGGTGGATGACATTGCTGCTTCCTGCCCTCTCGTGCAGATTGTCGATGTTCTGCGTGATGATGCTTACGTCGAAGTCCTTCTCAAGCCGAGCCAGTCCGATATGTCCGGCATTGGGTTTGGTTTGCAGCAGTTCCCTGCGCCGTTGGTTGTAGAAGTCGAGCACTAACCCAGGGTTGGCTGCAAACCCTTCGGGCGTTGCCACATCCTCCACGCGATAGTTCTCCCATAGTCCGTCCGAGTCGCGGAAAGTGGATATACCGCTCTCCGCACTCATTCCGGCACCTGTCAATACTGCTAATTTCTTTTTCATCTGACTTTATACGCGAAACAAAACTTTAATCTTACGGGCAACAATCATCCGGAACATGGTGTAGGAAGAAAACATCTTCTTCAATTCCTTCAAACGTGTCTTTAAGCGGCTTGGAGAAAGTTTCCACTTTAAGACATTCAGGAACCTAATCTCGTGTTTGCCCCCCCCGTTTAATAAATATTTACACATATCATGTTTTGCACCTCCTTGCAGGTGAAGTCCGTAAAATCGCACGAATGAGCCATCTTCCAAACGTCTGCCATACGGTAAATCTTCCATCCAATATATTTTCTTCTTCCCCTTTTCCATTTCAAAACAACCCATCGGGTCTGATATGTTTACATCAAAACATGCACCGTCGACAGGATATGCCAAATCCAACACATTATCTGAAACATCCTTTTGATACCACGCCAACACCGTCATGTCACAGAAACCTCCATCCACAATGTCCTCATAGAAACGTTTCACCCGTTTGAACGCCTCGCTGTCCGTGTACAAATAAATCATGTAGTTACACAACCGCTCTATCGAAGAACTATTGAAGAGCGAGTAACACGGTCCTATCCCCCCTCCACAAACAGTAAAGTCGAAAGAAGTCCATTTGCCGAAAACCTTATCCACGTTGCAGTAAAGCAGCACATCCGAATCCAGACAAAGGAAATGCTGCATTTTTTGCGAACGGATAAAATCGCGAATTACAAACCAACGTTGGAAACAGAACAACTCGTAGCCAAACGGATTTATCGACAAGTGAACATAAATCTTCGCAAACTCATCCGCACCTGTCATATATCGGCTAATGTCGTGATGCTCCACAAAGTCGAACTTGCCTTTGGTGGAATCATCACTGATCAAGCATATACGGCTCTCCGGATTAAACAGCCGGATCTGCCTCAATACAGGCTCCAGGTAAAAACTATTGCCTTTGTGTACAATGATTATAGGTATACTTCTCATCAGCGAAAGTTTTAATCGTAATACAATGCCTTCTGACTTTATCCGAGATTGTTCAAGATGTCTTCCTTACCCTCTTGCACGAGGCGGTAAATCATTTCGCCGAACAGTGTGTTCACCCAAGCAAACCATGAGCGCGTGAACTTCTTCGGGTCGTCTTTGTGGAACGACTCGTGCATGAAGCCCGTGTCGCCGTCCGTGTCGCGAAGCATCTTCACGCAGTGGCGTATCTCCTCGTTGTCGCTCGTGGTGTTGCAGCGCATGATTATGCTCATAGGCCATATATAGTCGAAGCCGATATGCGGTCCGCCGATACCTTCGCCGGCCTTCCCTTTGAAGAAGTATGGGTTCATCGGGCTGAGCACCATGCGGCGGGTGTTCTGATAGATAGGGTCGTTCACGTCGACGCATCCGAGGTATGGCATTGCAAGCAGGCTGGGCACATTGGCATCGTCCATAAACACATGGTTGTGGAAGCCGTCCACCTCGAAGGCATACACCTTGCCGAACTCGGGATGCTCCACGATGCCGTATTTCTCGATGGCAGCAGCCACCTCGTCTGCCAGTGCATCACACTGGCGGGCAAAGTCGTTGTCGTGCCGTATGCTGCGCATCATCTCTGCCAACTGGCGAAGGGAAGTGACGGCAAACATATTCGAGGGTATAAGGAAGCCGAACAGGGTTGCGTCGTCCGACGGACGGAAAGAAGAGACAATCAGCCCGACAGGGTTGACGGGACTTCCGTAGCCGTCGTTCAGCAGTGTGTCGCCCTGGCGGTCGGTCTCGCGCACAAAGCTGTACGGACCAAGACTGTCCTTGCGTTGTTGCTCTGTGAAGGTGCGGTAGATGGTTTTCATCGCCTTGTCCCAGTCGGCATCGAAAGGCGAGGTGTCGCCTGTTTTCTTCCAGAAGTGATAAGCCAGGCGTATGGGATAGCAGAGCGAATCGATCTCCCACTTACGCTCGTGCAGCTCGGGCTTCATCTCCGTGCGGTCGCTCTCCCACTCGCTGCCCGTCGGTCCTTCGTTGAAGCCGTTGGCATACGGGTCGATGTTGATGCACCATGTCTGACGGTTGATGACGCCTGCCAGCATAGTCTTCACCTTCGGGTCTTCTCCGGCGAAGATGATATGCGGGAAGACCTGTGCCGACGAGTCGCGCAGCCACATGGCATGTATGTCGCCCGTGAGGACGAAGGTGTCGGGCTTGCCGTTCACCGTCTTGTGCTCGCAGGTGGTGTCGAGGGTGTTGGGGAAACAGTTCTCGAACATCCACGCGAGCTTCTCGTCTTTCAGCTTCGCCTTTGTTTCTCGGATTGCCTTCTCGACGGCAGCGGAAGTGAACTGGCGTTTCTCCGGCGCGGGTCTTTGGCAAGTGTATTTCATTGTCTCTGCCGAAAGCGGCATCTTGGAAGCCGTATGGCCCGTCGTGCGGGCAAACGAGTGTTGCCCCGCCAAAAGACCTGCCAGCGACAAGCCTCCCGATTTTAAAAAGTTTCTACGAGTAGTCATTATGATTGTATGTTTTGTTAATCTGCGGGTAAAGGTACAAAAAACAAAAGCCGCCCACGAATGGGCGGCTTTGTTTTTATAGCATTCCCGCAACA
>CAVJTV010000039.1:0-15449 GCA_963652435.1 Desulfovibrionaceae bacterium
GTATTAGGCTCCCCATACGAGATAATGTCTGTACAACGGGCAAGCCCTTGGCTTAAAAAGATAGGTTGGGGAAATAAGACGGCAACGACCAGTTTCGAGAATTATCATGAAACCAGCCGTTGCACTAAACTTTGGCTTATACAAGAATACACGCTTTGAGAATAAAGTCAAGTGGAGAGTCAATAGTGGTAATCCGGCATGAAGCGATAAATGCCACGGTTTTCCTGAACTACTATCCGTTTGTTCGTGAGAAACTTAATTGTTTCCACAATCTTGTTGTGATTCAATTTTGTTCCTGCCAGTTCGTAGGCAGTGGTCAGTTCTTCTTCCAAAGCCTTATATCCCGAAATAGTCTCTTTTCCATCAAAAGCCAGTTCGAGAGCCTTGCGATGGGTGGATTCGTGGATGTCTTTACAAGGGGAGAATGGTTCTTGCTTGGGACGACCAGCACTTTTCTTGGTCGGCACATAGTCCGGCAGAAGTTCGGGAAGCGATTGGTCATTGATGTAGAAAGCGAATGGCAGGAAGTCCTTTGAGCGGGTATGCACACTTTCCACTTTGCTGATGTTGCTGTCGTCCTTGTCTTTCTCGATTTGGATGACCGTTTCCGCTTTGTTGTTGATTTCCGTGCCAATATGCCCACGGGCATTTTCATCGCTTTTGTTCTGGTGAAGGATGGTGTGAAGATGAATCTGGTATTCGTCAGTCCACTGCATAAGTTTGGATATTACACATGTGGCTTCACTTGGTGAATTGATGTCATAAACCAAATCACGGATTCCGTCAATCACGACAAAGCCAAGCCCTTCAATCTGACTGATGGCATCGTCTATAATAGCCAAACGCTCCTTCGGATTGAACTTGCGTAGAGCGAGAAAATAGAAACGGTCGCAATCCTCATTAGCTGGCAATTTTGCCAGTTTCATGATACGATGCATTACAATCATGCAATGGTTCTGACTCTGTTCGGTGTCAATGTAAAGGATGCGGTTCTTTCCATCGGGAAAATCCGTTGTGTAGTTAAGAACTTCCTTCCCGGACAAAGTTGCTGCTACCATAGCTGACACGTTGAAGGTCTTTTTGCTTTTTGCCTTGCCAATGGATGCACTGAAATTTCCCAATGTCCCGATAGCCACTCCACCTATGCTTAGGACTTCCGGCTCCTGTTCGTACACCTTTTCCAGACTGAGCATAGTATCTTGCCATCTCGTAGTGATTTGAGCAAAATCCTCAATAGATGTTGCAGTTTCCATACTCACCAGTTTTTAGGATTAGGCTTGCGACGGTGTGAGATATACATTGCTTCGTTTTCTTCCTCATAGGTGAGAGGTACTGAAGTTTTGCGAGATGCCTCCAGCCATTTGTCGAGCTCGTCACGATAGATATAAAGGTGCTTTCCTTGTTTGATAACCGGAATGTTGTTCTTCTTTATCTTGTAATAAAAGGTGGAGACTGGCATTTTCAGATAGGCACAGACCTCCTGTACCGTCATAGGTACATGCAAATTCTCTTTTGGTTCGCTTTGGCGGTTAAGAGTGTCCCTAAGTAAATTTTCCATTCCTGCGATTCTCTCGCAGAGTTCGCCTACCACTTTGGGCAGGTCATTAAAAGTCAAATCTGTTGTATTCATATCTTCAATAATTAGAATTAATATGCTGCAAACCAACAGAATGAAATTTTGCAGAAATCTGTCAGCCGGAACAATGATTACCGTCTGTACGATTTAATTTTCAAGTATTGTTGTGAAAGTGGAAATCTCCTTTGTCCGGCACGTCAATAGGAATGTCGCATGGAACATTGACACGCAAATTGGCTTCCAGATATTCTATATCGGCGTTGCGCAATTCGTATGGGAAAGAAGACTTAATGAATATCGCTCTGTCGCGACGGGAGACTCCAAGCCGTTCACCGATATTCCAAGCTAAGTGTCTTAAAGAGGGAGAACTGATCTTTGCTTCTTTCGTTGAATGGATTGGCTGACAATCGTTAACCTGGTTTTCAGCAATACACTCTATATTCCGGAATAGTGTGCTGATATTCTCTTTTGAGAGATATTTCGAGGTCTTTTCCACTACATATTCGCGGATAGCTATCATGGTGTCCCTTTTCCGTTTCACCTCCTTCAGTTGCTCTTCCACAAGAATGCTCTCATATCTTTCCAAACTATCAGATATCTGTTCCTCTTCGACTGGATCTTGATTAGCATTTTGATGGCTGCTTTCTTGCGAACATTCGCTTTGTACTTGCTTATTTGTAGTACTACTTGAGGTTGTCGTAAAAAGCCCTGCCATTACTTTGCGGAATATGGCAAAGGTCAAAATAAGCATTACCAAAGAGATAATAAAAATGGTGGCATCAAACAGGATGTTGTGATTGAACTTTTCACCGATATTGTATGCGGTGAGTGCCGAGAGTGAAACGATGACCACTCCAGCCAAACTGCTGATATCAGCTGCTTTCTGAACTTGTATATTATTCTCCATATAGTTGTGATTGTTTACTGTTTTATGGTGTAAAGTTCAGCACTAATTTCCATATAACCATAAATACTAATGGTTATTGGACTGATATTTACAAATAATTATGGTTAGAATATGAATCATACTCGAAAATCATACTCTAACCATATAAAAGGGGCAAAAATGACCGTTAATCCTTACGGATCAAGGAAATTTTGTTGCTAGCTTTTCGCTTGTTGTTATCCACCACTTTCATGTATCGTTGGGTTGTGGTGATGCTCTTGTGTGCCATGATGCTTTGGATGGTTCGAATGTCTGTTCCGGCAGCTGCCTGTAAAGTGGCGAATGTCCTTCGATAGGAGTGGAAGGTGATGTTTTTGGTGATACCTGCGGCTCGGATCCACTCTTTCATGGGGTATTGCGTCCAGCATCTTTTCAATCCTTTGAATACCAGCCCTGTCTTTTCGGGAGAATAACCAATCAATTGCAAGGCTTCATCACTAATGGGGATGATATCTTCTGTCTTTGTCTTTTGAGTGACGGTGTGGACGCATTTTCCTCCGGCAGCAAAGTCCACGATTTCTTCCCATCGCAATGTGAGAATATCGCTGATTCTCAGACTTGTCAGACAAGAGAATAACGAGGCTGTTTTCAGAATCGGTATCTTGCAAGGTGTTTCTGCCAATCTGTACAGTTCATCTACGCTCAGATAGTCTTTCACTACATCTTCCGGTTCTATCTTCTCCAAGAAGTCATTTACATTGGAGTGAATCAACTTGTTGCGATAGAGTATTTTAAGAAATCCTCTGAATGTGGACCAGTAGCCCACAGCCGAATTGCGTGATATGGGACGCTCTGGTCGTCTAAGTTGTTTCGCATTAAGCAGATACTCTCTGAACTTGTTGCATAAGTCCACATCAATTTCCTCGAATGAACATTTTCCACTCACAAAATTGAAGAAATGCAGATATACAAACTCCCATTTCTGGTCGTGCTTGCGGAGTGTCTTCTTATAATAAGCAAGAAAATCTCCTTTCATCTTGCTCTTGTCAAAGAAATCATACCGCTCATTTACGATGGATTCAAAACGTCGGCATCGGATAGCTTCCGCTTTTTCCGACATGACGGCATTAAAGTTCTGTTCCCGTTGGTTCTTTGGTTCGGCATAGATGTAGATGCCCAAAGATTCATGACGGATTACCTTCATACTTTCTTTGTCGCGATAACCGGGATAATAATCCAGATAGAACGACAACATGTTTTTCTTTAGAGGTCTTGTCCTCAATGTTACAGTTTTACATTCGTGCATAATGATATGTTTTTATAATTGGTAATTAATTTGTTGCAAACCAATACAATGAAACAATGCTGATGACTGCCATTGCCGAAAATGATTCTTGTCTGTGCGGAATAATTCTCAGATACCGGATTTTTCAGCCATCACCTTGTCAAAATCCTTTTTCAACAGGAACATGGACTTCCCGTGATACATCTTCCGTATCTTGTTATACTTCGCATAATTGTAGACATCATCCCTACGCAGGTTATATTTTTCCATTGCTTCGGCTACGCTGTAATACATTTCCCGTTGGTCGAAACCTCCGCTTTTGATGATGTCGATATGGTCTTTTGAATATTGGACTTTGCCATAAACAACACGGGACGGGATTTTATGGCGATGTACAAATGAGCATCTGGCATCTTTGCTCATACCATAGATTTTCTCCATTTGCTCCGCACTAATCCATTCCTTTATATTGTCTGCAACTTTATATTTGGCGAAGAATCTGTCAACTGGCAGTTGCTCGTAATAATTGAACCCACCATGACTGATTTTAGGAATGTCGTTTTCACGGCATAGCTTGCAAATGGTTTTCCTGTTCATATGATAAGTTGCCGCAATTTGCTCGGATGAGTAATAACCTTCAGGGATTACAAAGGTTTCTTTTGGCAGGTCGCTTTTCTTTTCCCGTTTCTTGGGTGTATATGTTCCATCACGATGCTCTATATAGACTTTGTCAAACTCGGAACGTAGCACCATTGTTCGGCTTCCTTGCTTGAAGCGTTTGATGTCGTATTTGTTGACATAGTAGCTGATATTAATTTTGGTAAGTCCGTATTTCTCGGTGATTTCATCGTAGGTATAATAGTCAGGATTCAGTTTCTCCTGCTTTTCCTTAATCGCGTCTATATGGGCACGGGAATAATACACCTCGTGGTGGCGGTTGATTCGGGGGATATTGTGCCGCAGGGCAAAGGTGACAACGGCATTACGGCTCATACCGTACTTTTCCATGACCTGCTCCGGGGTATAATAACAGTCCGGATTGATTTCTTCGGCAAGGTCGGCAAAATACTTGTCTATAAGGGTGCGGTTGTAGAATACACGGTTACCTTCTTCAACCTTAGGAATGTTGTATAATTTGCATCGACGATACAGGGTTTTCTTCTGAATTTGGTATTTCTCCAGAATCTCATTGGTAGTGTAATAAAGAACGGTCTGTTTTCTTCCATAACTCCGTTTCTTATAACCGGGTGCATCATCAAACATTTTTTCAATGTCCGATTTGCGGATAATGGTACGCCCACGAAGTTGCAGTGCCCGAATGATACCGGTAGACATGTGCCGATAGATGGTTGCACGGCTAATACCTAAAAGGGTTGCGGTTTCAGCAGGGGAGAGATACAACTTGCTTCCTACGATACCGACTTCCTGCATGGGCTGCTCATTTTGCCGTTCCTCGTATTCCTGTAACCTCTGCTTCCGCTTTTTCTCTTTGTACGCTTTTTCATTGCACGATTTGCTGCAATAGCGTGTTACCATCGTGTGTGCTATAAATGGTTTGCCGCACCACTGGCATTTTCTTTGGATTTCCATATATTGGTCGCCTTTAATTTCGCCTATTCTGTCTCATAGCGTCTCACAATTTCTCACAGCGTCTCACACTGTGCCTTCTATAGCGGTTCCGCCCATTCTCATAGCGTCTCACATCGTGTCCAAGATGTCGCTATGATGAGTGCTAGAAGCTCGCTTATTTGTTCGGCGGTAGAATTATGGTACAAAATAATGCTGGAAATCCGCAAGCAGTCAGATTTGACTAAAAACCATATAAAAAGAAAAGCCGCTGGTTATCAGCGACTTTATTCTAATTAGCTATGATTGTTTATGGTTATTTACAAGCCGTTACTTGCCGATGCAGAAGCGGCTGAAAATGGTTTTAAGGACTTCGTCGTTGGTGATTTCTCCGGTGATTTCTCCGAGATAATGGATACACTCTCTGATGTCCTGGCTTAAGAAGTCGCCCGAAATGTTCTTCTCCATCCCTTCGATAACGCGCAGTATGGCTCCGTGGGCATGTGTGAGAGCTTCGTAGTGGCGAACATTGGTAACAATAACATCGTTTTGCGACACCTCGGGCAAGGCTGCAGCGCGGACCAAGCACTGCTTGAGCCCGTCAATATCCGATTGTTTCTTGGCGGAGATATAGAGGCGGTCGTGGGGGGCGTTGCTCAACAATTGCCGTTTGATAGCCGAGAGCTGCTTCGGCGCAAGCAAGTCCGATTTGTTGAACACCATGACGACCATCTTCCCTTCAGACTGAGGCAGGATTGTATGCGACAGTCTTTCGATCTGCTCCCTCGGGGTGGTAAGATCGATCACCCAAAGGACGACAGACGCCTGACGGAGCTTTTGAAAGGAACGTTCGATACCCATGCTTTCAATCGCATCGTTTGTTTCACGGATACCTGCCGTGTCGATAAAACGAAAGACCACTCCGGACAGATTGACGGTGTCTTCTATCACATCGCGGGTTGTGCCGTGGATATCGGAGACGATGGCACGCTCTTCGCCAACAAGTTGGTTGAGCAGAGTGGACTTGCCGGCATTCGTCTCGCCGACAATGGCAACGGGAATGCCGTTTTTGATGGCGTTCCCCACGCTGAACGAGTCTGTCAACCGGTGTATCAACTGTTCGATATCCGTTGCCAAGAGTTTCAAACGAGCGCGGTCGGCAAACTCGACATCTTCCTCGCTAAAGTCGAGCTCCAGCTCAATCAATGAAGTGAAATCAAGCAACCGTCTACGCAGCTTTGCCAGCTCGCCACTGAAGCCTCCTCGCATTTGGCTTACAGCCAAACGGTGCATACCAGCCGAGGTGGAGGCAATCAGGTCTGCCACCGCCTCTGCCTGACTCAAGTCCATCTTGCCGTTTAAGAAAGCACGTTGCGTGTATTCTCCAGGGAGAGCAGAGCGGCAACCTTTCTCTATCAGCAGCTGAAGAATCTGTTGCTGGATATAAGCTGAGCCATGGCAGGTAATCTCAACGGTGTCTTCACCCGTAAAGGAATGGGGTGCACGAAAAAGGGATACAAGCACGTCGTCGATAAGTTCTTCCCCACGGCGGACACTGCCGTAACACAAAGTATAAGCCTTCCCGTCACGGAGATGTTTGCCTTCGGTCTTGGGCGTAAAGACAGTGTCGCAAATGGCAATGGCATCGGAGCCTGACACACGGATAACAGCGATTCCTCCGACGCCTGGAGCTGTCGATACGGCACAGATAGTATCCCGACCAATCATCTCTATACGGTGATCAGTTCATATTCCTGCGTGCCCAATCCAATCTTCTCGGCATGCTCCAAACCTGCCTGCCAATTAGTGTCGGGATGAATCATGTGGAATTTGTCTTCCCCTTCGAGGTGCTCGTGCGGATGCGCTTCCGAGAGCTTGTTCCCAGCGATTAAAGGCGCATTGATAACCATATCGGCACACGCCCTATCCAGAGCAACAGGGTCGAACGAAGCAGCAATGCCAAGGTCGGGGATGATGGCAGCGTCGTTATGGTTCCAGCAGTCGCACTCAGGCGATACATTCATGATAAAGCTGATATGGAAGTTCGGCTTGTCGAGAAGAACCGCCTTTGTATACTCCGCAATCTTACAGTTGAGGCGTTCGGAAGTATCCCAAGAAGCCAATACCGCGCCGCTATGTTGACAAAGAGCAACACATTGTCCGCAACCTACGCAGCGGTCGTAGTCAATGACGGCTTTACGCTCATCGTCAAGATGGATGGCGTCATGTCGACAGTGCTTGACGCAGATATTACAGCCAATACATCTGTTGCGGTCGACGCGTGGTTGCGAAGCTCCGTGCAATTCCAGCTTGCCGGCAACACTGGCGCACCCCATCCCGAGGTTCTTCAGTGCTCCGCCAAAGCCCGTCTGCTCGTGTCCTTTGAAGTGGTTCATCGTGATGATTATGTCTGCATCGGCTATAGCAGAGCCGATCTTCGGAGCTTTACAATATTCTCCGTCAATCTCAATCTCACGACATTCCGTGCCCTTCAATCCATCGGCGATAATCACCTCGCATTGGGCGGAGATGGGGTTGAAACCGTTCTCCATCGCACTCCGCAAATGGTCTACGGCGTTGGCACGACGACCAGAATAGAGCGTGTTACAGTCCGTGAGGAAAGGCTTTGCTCCGAGACTGCGGAGATAAGTAGCCAACCGTGCGGCATAGTTGGGACGTATGTATGCCAGATTACCCGGCTCCCCGAAATGTATCTTGATTGCCACAAACTGATCCTTAAGGCCGATACCGGCGGTCAGACCCGCACGTTTCACGAGCCGTTCCATTTTGTCCAGCAGATTGCCGGTCGGGGTCGTGCGAAGATTGGTGAAGTAAACTTTCGATTTGTCCATTCTCTTATTGTTTTTTGCGCAGCAAATGTACGCGATTCTTGTCATAATGCGCTACTTTTGTGCCGAGCAGTTGGCTTTTCGCTCATAAAAACAGAAATATGATAGACACATTAAAGAAACGTAGAACCATCCGCAAATACGCAAAACAAGACATTCCCGAACATTTGTTGAACGAATTGTTGGAGGTAGCAACCCGTGCGTCTAACACCGGAAATATGCAGTTATATAGTGTCGTTGTCACTCGTGACGCGGCAAACAAAGCCGCGTTGGCTCCCGCCCACTTCAATCAGCCTATGATTACGACGGCTCCGGTCGTGCTTACCTTCTGTGCCGATGCCAACCGCTTTGTGAAATGGACAGAGCAGCGCAAGGCAGAAGCCGGCTTCGACAATCTGCAAACGTTTATTGCCTCAACCATCGATGCCATGCTGTTCGCCCAGGCATTCTGCGATGCTGCAGAAGAGAAAGGATTGGGAATATGTTATCTTGGAACAACGGCATACAATGCAGACAAGATTATTGAAGCCTTGTCGTTACCGCGTTTGGTTGTCCCGATTGTCACAGTGACGGTGGGCTATCCTGCCCTACCGCTGCCGGACCAACCTGAGAGATTGCCTTTGGCAGCAGTGGTCCATCACGAGAGCTACTCCGATTACACGCCGCAAGCCATCGACCGGTTATACGCAGAAAAGGAATCTCTCGAGGTGAACAAGCAATTTGTCCGCGAGAACAACAAAGAGACGCTGGCGCAGGTCTTCACTGACATCCGCTACACCAAGAAGAACAACGAATACTTCTCCGAAGTACTGTCTGCAGTACTGAAAAAACAAGGTTTCATGAAATAGGAATCAGATACGATCGAGAACGGTTCGTATCAGTCCGGTCAGTGAGCCTTTATAGTCTGTGTTCATATTCTTGTCTACACGACCGGCAATGATGCAACAGACTGTCATTGCCCGATGTCCCATCAAGGCAGCAAGACCGGCGAGGGAGGAACTCTCCATTTCGAAATTCGTAATTTGCCGCCCGGAATAGCTGAATGCTTCTATCTTCTTGTTCAGCTCAGGGTCGGCAAGCGGCAGACGTAGCTCTCGCCCCTGTGGACCATAAAAACCATTGGCAGCAATCGTGACACCACGGATGATATCATCGCGGGAGATTTGTTCCACCAGTTCGGGGTCTGCCGAAACGACATAGGGCAACAGACCTGACAGTTTCCAGTCGAGCTGTTTCCTCAACTCGGCCTCAAACGCAGCATCACGGATGCGTTCGGTATCGGCATAGAAGTAAATCACTCCATCGAATCCTATCGACTTTTCCGCAACCACGTAAGTGCCAACAGGCACGAAAGACTGAAGTCCGCCAGACGTTCCGATTCTCACGAGGGTCAGTTGGCGGAAAGAAGGCTTTATCATGCGGGTAGCGAAGTCGATGTTTGCCAACGCATCCAACTCGTTCAGCACAATGTCGATATTGTCCGTACCTATACCATGGGAAACAACACTGAGGCGTTTCCCGCGGTACGTACCGATAACGGTATGAAACTCCCGATTAGAGACTTCGCACTCCTGCGTATCAAACATGGCGGCAACGGTCGACACCCTATCAGGGTCGCCAACCAAAATTACCTTGTCTGCCAACTGCTCCGGCTTAAGATGCAGATGGAAGACTGTTCCATCTGCATTTATTATCAGTTCGGATTCAGGAATGATTCTCATCAGGATAGAAGTTAGTCTTTGAGAGGTTTCGACGGGACACTCGCCGGCTTGGCAATGGCTTCGCGCATGGAAGTGTCGGCATCGATATTCTTCATTCTGTAGTAGTCCATGATACCAAGATTTCCTGAGCGGAAGGCTTCAGCCATAGCTTTCGGCACTTCGGCTTCAGCTTCGATCACCTTCGCGCGGGCTTCCTGAGCCTTT
The DNA here is from genome assembly GCA_963652435.1 of Desulfovibrionaceae bacterium. Lineage (GTDB taxonomy): Bacteria > Bacteroidota > Bacteroidia > Bacteroidales > Tannerellaceae > Parabacteroides. Next base: position 10,088 of record CAVJTV010000039.1, read on the forward strand.
GCCTTCATCTCCTGCTCAAGGGCGACAGCCATTGCACGACGTTCCTCAGCCTTTGCCTGGGCAATGTTCTTGTCCGCCTGTGCCTGATCCATCTGCAAGAAAGCCCCGATGTTCTTACCTATATCTATGTCGGCAATATCAATGGACAGTATTTCGAATGCCGTGCCGGCATCCAGCCCTTTACGCAACACCAGTTTGGAAATGGAGTCCGGATTTTCCAACACCGTCTTATGACTTTCTGCCGAACCGATCGACGACACGATGCCTTCTCCTACACGAGCAAGGATCGTCTCTTCGCCGGCACCACCCACCAACTGCTTGATATTTGCACGCACAGTGACACGGGCTTTGGCTATAAGCTGTATACCGTCTTTCGCAACTGCTGTCACGGGTGGAGTGTCAATCACTTTCGGGTTTACCGACATCTGGACTGCCTCGAACACATCACGTCCGGCAAGGTCGATAGCCGTAGCCATCTGGAAAGGAAGGTCGATGTTTGCTTTGGAGGCGGAGACAAGTGCGTGGACAACTTTCTCGACATGCCCACCCGCCAGATAGTGCGCCTCCAGCTCATCGCGGGTCAACGTTTTCAAGCCTGCCTTATGCGCTTCGATCATTGCACGAGTGATTACGTATGGCGGCACATTACGGATACGCATCAAGAACAGCTGTATCAACGAAATGTTGACACCCGAGACTTTCGCCGAGATCCATAGCAGGAACGGCACATAATAAAAGAACACAGCCAGCAGCATGACTGCCGCGCCCATCAGTATGACGGGCAAATAGTTCAATTCTTCCATATACATATAATTAAGCGTGAGTTTCTGTTTTCTCTATTCTTGTCACCAACACATTGTAGCCGTCTACGCGCAACACCTTGACAGGTGTACCTTCGTCGATCAGCTCGCCGGTCGACTTCGCCTCCACTTCAATATCCTTGATACATGCTTTGCCGATAGGCGCAAGGCGCGAAATGGTAATTCCTTCGTCGCCCGGATTGATTCCAAGCTCGCGGCTGGAGGTCAGCTTTGAGTCGACGTCCGTCTTCAAAGCAACCTTTCGGAACGAACGCGAGCGCAACAGCCATGCGAAGGCGGCAATGAAAGCAACGAGCGAGAGGAGCAACGCAGCGTGCCCCACCACCTCGCCGACAGAGTAGGCATAGATGATACCTGCCGCAGCAAAAAGAGCACCCCCGACACCAGCAAGCGTTATCCCCGGCAGGAGGAATATCTCCAGCAGAATAAGCACAACGGCTACAAGCATCAGGATGGCAACAATGACTATATCCCAAATCATACCAATCAAGAATTTAATGTTTGTTGTTCTTCAAGTAATTTATCTCAGCATTGCGGGCTTTCTTCTCTATGTCGGGCAGCTGAGCTAGCAGAGCGTCGAGCTGCGCCTCGGCTTCGAGGATAGAGGGTTTCAGCTGCTCCCGCTTCGCGCTGTTGCCCGAAGTGTAGGCTTCTCTCAAGCCTGAGAGCTTCCCGCTCAGTTCCTTTATCTGCTTGTTCATGGCAACGACTTTTGTGTAAGTGTTCTTTGCGTCGGGACTTTTTATCTCATCAAGCCGATAGTAGACCACCTTGTCGTTTATCACAAACTCAAAATCTTTCTTCACTTCCACCTTCCCGAAAGGAATATCCTTGTGCGACAGCTCCACCAGTTGGCTGTAGTCGCTACCGGGCTTCCACGAGTCGCGGATGGAAATGACGGCGGCACGGGCACGTTTCACTTCCGTGTCGTCGCTCTCCACACGGCTATGGTCCGCATTTGGTACGAACAGATAAACGCAAACACGACCTTCGGGCTGAAAGCGGTCGGAAACAAACCAACCCAAGCCTTTCGTCTCGTCGAAGACAATCATATAGTCGTTGAACGGCGAGTTGAACGGCATGCCCAGCTGCTCGGGAGAGAGATAGGAGTCGGAATTGGTATTGTAGCGCGTCACAAACAAATCATAGCCGCCGAGCGTCCCGTTTCCTTTGGAGGCATAATAGATGGTGACGCCATCGGAGAGGACGAAGGGGTAGTTGTTGTCCACTCCCCCACCCGCGCCTATGCGGAGCTGCTTCTCGTCGCCCCATTTGTCTATCAGCTTCGACTGGGAGAAAAGGCAGTAGTTGCCGCTGCCGGCAGTGTGGGCATAATATATCTTGTCTCTTTTCTGGTTCATGTACACCGACGAGGCGACTGGGTCGTTTGTTCGGAAAAAGGCCTTGAAAGGTGTCAGCGTCCCGCTCTCTTCGCTGAGCGTATAGGCAGAGAGGAAATCATCCTCAGCGACGACGACGCTGTCGATAATCTGCACGTCCTCGGTCTTCTCCATCATACGGAGGGCATCTTCCGCCAGGGCGAGCTTGTTCTCGGAGGCTTCCGTGTCCTGCTTCTTTTTCGTCAGGAGGTCGATATGCTCTTCCAGTATCTCGGCAGCTTTGTCGAAGCGGTACGTGCGGTAGTATACATCCGCCAGATAACGGTAGGCATCCATCACTTTACGCTTTGCCGCCACCTTCAGATACTTCTCTGCACCCTCAATATCTCCTGTCTCGTAGCAGCAGACACCATACCACAAGTTGTAGGAGGAGTTGCTCGGAGCTTGGCGCACCAGCTTTTCCAATGCCGGCTTTGCCTCGGCATATTGTCCTTCGTTATATAGCTTCTTTGCCTGGTCGAGGCTCTGCGCATTCATGCCGCAGCAGACAAGCGTGACTACGACGGCGCAAAACAGCTTCTCGGATAATCGGCTCATGTTTCTTTTTTTGTGTGTTTGTTTAAGCGGTCTCAAAGGTAGATATATTTTCAGTTGCGCATGACATCCCCCTGACAAATATCTATTTTTGCGACCTATTCGAAAAAAGACATGGCAAGACTGAGTGAAGAAGAGCGTTTGTTTCGCAAGGTGGAGGAGAAGGTGAAAAAGGCTATTTACGATTACGGACTTATCACCGACAGCGACCGCATCCTCATCGGGCTGTCGGGGGGAAAGGATTCGCTGGCGTTGGTGGATCTTCTCGGGCGGAGGCAGAAGATCTTCAGCCCACGTTTCGAGGCGGTCGTGGCACATATCATCATGACGAACATCCCCTACTCTTCCGACACGGAGTATCTCAGAAGCATAGCCTCGAAACACGGACTGCCGTTCGTTGTCTGTGAGACGAGCTTCGACGCATCCACCGACACGCGCAAATCACCCTGCTTCCTCTGCTCGTGGACGCGGAGGAAGGCGTTGTTCGACATCGCCAGACAGCACAGCTGCAACAAGATTGCCCTCGGGCATCACCAGGACGACATCCTCGCGACCTTGCTGATGAACATGACCTTTCAGGGAGCTATCGGCACAATGCCTCCGCGCCTTCGTATGGACAAGTTCGACATGGAGATTATCCGTCCGCTTTGCCTTGTCGAGGAGAGGGAGCTTACAGATATTGCCCGATGGCGCGGCTACCGCAAACAGATAAAGAGCTGCCCCTACGAATCAGACTCCAGCCGTTCGGACATGAAGGATATCCTCTCGCGCCTCGAAGCCATCAATCCGGAGGCGCGACACAGCCTATGGAGCAGCCTTACGAACATTCAGCACGATTATCTTCCCAAGAAAACAAACAAGAGATAGAGCCTATCTTAGCGGCGGCATAGGAAAGCGGACACTTTGCGGTCGATAAAGTCCATGATTTCCTCCTCTCTGTCGGGGTGAAACCAATATATTTCCTCGTCGCGCCGAAACCATGACATCTGCTTGCGGGCATAGACGCGCGTGTTACGCTTTATCTTCTCCACGGCAAGGTCGAGCGTCCATTCGCCGTCGAGGTAGCGGAAGAGTTCCTTATAGCCGACGGTGTTGAGGGAGTTGAGATGGCGGAAGGGATATACACGGCGTGCTTCGTCGAGCAGTCCGCTTGCCATCATACTGTCCACACGGCTGTTGATGCGGGTGTATAGCTCTTCGCGGTCGCGGGTGAGACCTATCTTGATAATCCCGAAGGGGCGCGTCTTACGGCTGTTGGTGCGGAAAGAGGAATAGGGTTTTCCGGTCATGCGGCATATTTCGACAGCATGGACAACACGCTTATGGTTCATGCGGTCCACCTCACAGTAGTGCACGGGGTCGGCTTCCTTCAGCTCGCGGAGGATAGCATCCAAGCCTTCGCGACGGAACTTCTCACCGACGGCACTGCGCACCTCGGGAGTGACCGTGGGTATGTCGTCTATACCCTTGCAGACGGCATCTATATACATCATCGAGCCGCCTGTCATAACCACGGCAGGGGTCTCTTTATGGAGCGAAGCAAGGAGGGTGATGGAGTCTTCTTCAAACTGGCTGGCACTGTAATAGTCCTCAAGGCTGAGCGTACCTACCATATAGTGGCGCACCCGTGCCAACTGTTCCGTGGTGGGTGCTGCAGTGCCGATGGGGAGGTCTTTATACAACTGACGGGAGTCGGAAGAGATTATGGGAGAGCCCAGATGCTCTGCAAGGCGCAGGCTAAGCTCGGTTTTTCCGACCCCCGTAGGTCCAAGCAAAACGACGAGGGAGTTCATCGCCCTTAGTAGCGGTCGTCGTCGTAAGGATTTGCAAGCGATTCGTCGCCAAGCTCACCGAACCCGTCCTCGTCCAGCTCACTTGCATCATATTCCGAGTCGCCATAGAAATCTTCGTCGAGGTCAGTGCTCTTGACGGTCTCTGCCTCCATCTTGTCGAAGTCGACGGTCTGAGCCGGAGGATTGCCAACAGACTTGCTGACGACGGGATCAAGAAGGCCTTGCCCCGGAATGATTTCGCGCAGCTCCATAAAGAAGGCACGCTCCGTCATATAGTCGAACACGAACATCAGCCTCTGGTGCTCGTCCTCGAGCAGCTCTTCGAGGCGGGTATCTTCCATCGTATAGTTGTCCTCATCCGCAGACGTGTCCATCTCGATAAGCGTCACCTCCGTCCGCTTGCTCCAGTCGTCGTCGCAAATGAAGAACGAACACATTTCGTCCTTCGTGTAGCCAACAGATTCGATGATTGTATTGTATAGATCAAGAAAAGTGGCTTCGGAATCAATCTTTATTTCCCGTTTGAAGTCTGCCACCTCATCGGATAGGATAAGAAATCTGTAAATCATTGTCTTTTTCGATTTTTTTAAGCGGTCCAAAAGTAGTGATAATTTCAATATCCAAAATTTGAGCTCCAAATTTTACCGCCGCCCTGTTGCTATCTGTCATCCCGCACCCCGACGGCGGAATCTCATACTAAACTCTGAGCTGCATGAAGGTCTTGTAAGCCGTATCTTGCCATTACACGGACTGCATGAGGGTCTTGTAAGCCGTATCTTGCCTTTACGCGGACTGCATGAAGGTCTTGTAAGCC
>CAVJTV010000040.1:0-15377 GCA_963652435.1 Desulfovibrionaceae bacterium
AGCCTTTGCGGGCTCGCAAGAGCAAAGAACCACCCTGGTGCGGAGCTTCTGCAAATTGCAGGAGCAATTCTTGACCCCAAGAAAAGCTCCTGCAAGTTGTTTTTTACAGCTTATGGATCACCTTCATCATCTGTTCACCCAATCCGATGGTGTAGCCTTGCGAGACGAACACCACGCGGTTGAACGTGTCGGCAATGATGAAGATGGGGAGCTGACCGGCGTTTGTCAGCTTCATAGCCGAGGCAATCTCTTTCTGAATATGGTTGTCGGCATCTATACCGTAGGTGATTGTGCCCGGCAGGTCGCCGAATTCCTTCGGGTTGAAGTTGCGGAAGCCCGTCTCGTCGGGGAAGAGGAGCACCATGCTGCGCCCCCATGCTTCCAGCTCGCCCTTGACGGCGGCAATGTCGCGCATGGCGTGGTTCGTCGGCTCCTGACCTGTGCCGAGGATAGCCACGACGAAGTAGCCGCGCCCCGTTGTTGCCAGCACACTTGTCTCCTTGCCGTCGTCGGCGCGTTTGAAGCGGTTCTCGGAGTTGAAGCTGCCGATGACCTGCACCTCGTCGGTGTTCTCGCGCATTATCAGCTTCACGGGCGTTGTCTTGTCCGGTTCGACGTTGAAGAATGATACTTCAGCCAGCACGCTGCCGCTGCTCATACGTGTGCCGGTCACCATCATGTAGTTGCCCTCGTCGATGCTGAGCGGGGTCTTCAGCATGCTGCTCCACGTGTCGCCCACGCCCATGTCCACATGACCGGTAGTCTCGAAGTTGAGCGTCTGCAGCTTGGCATCCGGAAGTATCTTGGCAATGGTGAAGTGGCTGTAGTATTTCGGGTCTTGCAGTGTCTTTATCGGAGAATACGAGGCAACGACCTTTCCCTGCTTGGCTGTGGTCTGCACGGCGGCATCGAAGTCCACATCCATCCATTTGCCGTCTTTCATATACTGCACCTTGCCTGCCACCTGCTCGATGCGCGAAGGCACGCCGAGGCTGCGGGCTACTGACACGAAGAAGATATTGCGCGAGCCGGCATCGGCAGTGCGCGACTTGAACACGCCCATCGGCATCACGGGGATACGAAGCGGGTTAAGCTCGTTCTTGACGGCGATATTCTTCTTAACCCAGTCCACCAGGGCGGCAGGGTCTGCCTTTACGGCTTTCGCCAGCTCCGCGTCTATGTTCTTCTGGAAATAGCTGCGGTAGGGCGAGAGGAACTCGTTTGCCACGCGCGGACAGAGGATGTAATTGTCGAAATACTTGCTATCGACCACCGTGGTGTTGTAGAGATGGTCTGCCAGCACCGAAGCCGGCGTGTCGCGAAGGTCTTTCGCAGAGATTACGTCCAGCAAAGCCATTGCCACGGGGCGTTTGTCTGCCGGAGCCTCGCGGAGGAACTTCTCAATCTCCCGCCAGTTGCCGCGGCTGCCAATCATATAGTCTGCCGTCTTCAGCGGGTCTGTGCCCAGCTCTTTTGCCAGCGCAGCCGCCTTCTCCTCGTTGTAGAACGTTGCGACGTATTTGTTGCGGATATTGTCTTCTTCCGTCATGCGCGCGGCGTTGGCTTCCTTCTGCTCGGGAGTTACATCCGTGGCAATGGAGCCTTCGACGGGGGGTATGATGTCGAATGCAATGGCGTCGATGGCATCGCCCGGGGTCTTGTCGAGCATGATGGTTGCGTCGCCCTTGCCGAACGACACTTTGTCGAAGCCGAACTTGCCGTCTTTGGTTGCCCATACGAACATATCACCCTTGCCGGCAGTGAGGAAAGTTTTTCCCTCGGCATCCGTCTTCTTGTTTGCCACGGTGTAGAATTCGGCGTAGTTGTAAATCTTGAATTCCACGTCAGCCCCTTCAACGGGTTTGCCGTCGGTGTCGACCACGGTGACAACTGCCTTGCCCGTCGGGGCGTAGTTGTCTATCACGTTGATTTCGGTGTAGCAGCTTGTCTTGCGCATCACCTCCTCCGGACCGTTGTATTTGCCGAACACCTTCGTGTGCATCAGCATGCCTCGGTAGGCAGGACCGTTGAACCACCCGAGGTTAAGCACAGGCTCCGGCTCGCATGCTCCGAGGAAACACCATTTGCCGCCGACCCAAGCCTCCACCCAGGCATGATTGTCGTCGCTGTGCGCCCAACGGGGAGTGTACACCTGGCGGGCAGGAATGCCGACAGAGCGAAGGGCAGCCACCGTGAAGGTCGACTCTTCGCCGCAACGCCCGTAGGCTGTCCTTACGGATGCCAGCGGCGAGCTGGTGCGGGAATCGGACGGGGTGTAGGTTACTTTCTCGTGACACCAGTGGTTCACTTCCAGAATGGCATCGTAGAGCGAGAGACCTTTTACGCGGTCTTTCAACTCGTCGTAGAAAACCATCCTGCCACGGTCGAGGTTCTCGTTGTTCACGCGGACGGGCAACACGAAGTGGCGGAAGATCTCCTCGGGGATACTGTCGCCCCAGGGCATCTCCGCCCGTGCCTTGAACGAGCTGCGGATGTTGTCGAGATAAAACGCCCCGTCGTAGTCTGTAATATCGCCGATAGGCAGATAGGCGTAGAAGAACGTAAGGGCTTCCTTTTCTTCCTGCGTCATCTGTTGACCAAACACTGCGAACAGGTCTCCGTCGGGCAAGGCAGCCTTCTTTGCCTCGAAATCCTTCTCCACTTCGGCTCTGAACGCGCCGTCGGAGATGAAGTGCTGTTGGTTGTTACATGCCGTCCCTACGAGGAGGACGAACAACAGCGAGAGTAAATGTGTTTTGTACATATCGTTTATTTTTGTTTGATGAGCCGCAAAGATACGCCATAATTCACTCGCGGTGTCAGCGGATTGCAACATTTAGGTTTCTCCGGCATTGGTTTTCCGGCATTTTTCCTTTCCTTTGGGGGCGAATTAAACAAAACTCCTATCCTTTTTATGTATCACGATTTCGAGCTTTTGCACAATCCGGAGGGAATCCTTCTGGTTGCTTCCGTCATCCTTTTCCTGAGTATTTTCGCCAGCAAGGCAGGCTATCGTTTCGGGCTTCCCGCCCTGCTCCTTTTCTTGGGAGTGGGAATGCTGTTCGGCAGCGATGGACTGGGCATACAGTTCAGCAATCCCAACATTGCGCAGTTTATCGGTATGCTTGCGCTGAGCATCATACTGTTCTCCGGCGGTATGGACACGAAGTTGGAGGAAGTGAAGCCCATCATGTCGCAGGGTGTTGTCCTCGCGACGTTCGGCGTGCTTGCCACGACGTTCATCACCGGAGGGTTTATCTATCTCATGTTGAAGGTTGCGACGGGCTACGAGACGCTGACGCTCCCCGAGTCGCTGCTGATGGCTGCCGTCATGTCGTCGACAGACTCGGCATCCGTCTTCTCCATCCTTCGCAGCAAAGGCGTGTATCTGAAGGAGAGGCTTCGTCCGACGTTGGAGCTGGAGAGCGGTAGCAACGACCCGATGGCGTATATGCTCACCCTACTGCTGATTGCATACATACAGACAGCCGGAATGAACCTTGTCGATGCCGTCGTGTCGCTATTGGTGCAGCTCTCGGTGGGTGCCATTGCCGGTTATCTGTTCGGGAAGATGGCAGTGTTTATCATCAACAAGATAAATATCAACAACGAGTCGCTCTATCCTATCCTTTTGCTTGCCACGGCGTTTTTCACCTTTGCAGCGACGACGCTATGCAAGGGCAACGGCTACTTGGCGGTCTACATTGCCGGATTGGTGGTCGGGAATGCCAAGATGGTACACAAGAAAAGCATCGGGACGTTCTTCGACGGTTTCGCATGGCTGTGGCAGATTGTGATGTTCCTCACGTTGGGATTGCTTGTCAACCCCCACGAGCTGCTGCCGGTGGCTCCCATCGGACTTACGGTCGGTATCTTCATGATTGTCTTTGCCCGTCCGATAAGCGTGTTCCTCTGCCTCTTACCTTACAGGAATTTCTCGTTCAAAGGCAAGCTGTATATCTCGTGGGTGGGGCTTCGCGGAGCCGTGCCGATCATATTTGCCACCTATCCGATGATTGCCGGTATCGAGCACGCAGCCATGATATTCAACGTGGTGTTTTTCATAACGATTTTGTCGCTCTTGATACAGGGTACGACGGTGACGCAGGCTGCTAAGTGGCTCGACATGATTGACGAGCCGGAGCGGAAGGATGTGTTCGGCATCGAGCTGCCGGAAGGCATCAAGAGCGCGATGAGCGAGATAGACATCACCCCCGAGGTGCTCACGCACGGCAACAAGCTGATGGAGCTGACGCTGCCAGACCATACGCTGGCAGTAATGGTCATGCGCGACGGTCGTTACTTCATCCCCAAGGGAAACACCATCCTGAAGGAGCACGACAAGTTGCTGATGATCTCCGACAACGACGAGGCACTGCTCCAGTCGTACCAGGCACTCGGCATCACTGACTATACCCTAAAAAAGAACTGACTGTTGAAGATGTTCACGACGGTCGCTGAGGTCCAGCGAAGCTGTCCGAGCAGTTCACCGGCGTAAAACTGTGTTATCTGATCTTGTTTAGCAGCTCTTTCGACGGACATTCGTAGTTGCTTATGCCGAGGTTGACCCTTTTCATGTCGCGTAGCTCGTGAACGGGCCGCTCCATATCCGTAGGGAACGGCATCTGCGAGAAACTTTGGAAATAGAGCAGGCAGGCATCTTTCCACCATACGGCATCGCGCACCTGCGTCTTCAAGCGCGACTGTACGTCAAGGAACCGCTCGCTGTCGACGTAACGCTCTGCCTCGTCCCATATTTTCTGAAACTCCCGTACTTGCTGCACGCCGCGGTCGTAGTGCCGGCAAAGGCTTTCCCAAAGTGTCTCCCCGCTTTTCATCCGGTGTGTCCATGCGACGTGGTGAAACCATAGGAGATATTCCTCGGGGCAAAGGGAGAGACTGTCGTAGAGCCTATGGAGAGAGTCCGGATACTGTGCCGTGGCATGGCTGCCGGTATGGCTGCGGTCGAAACCTACGCCCATACTGTCGGCATTATGATAGTACGCCGGCATCCAGTCGCGCCGCGCACCGGGGATGTTGCACCAAGGCTCCGGACCATAATGGTGCCCCCAGGCAAAGATGTGATGTAGCCCCAGTGGCATCATGTAGTCTACTGCCGCCTCACGGCTCGCCATCATCATCCTGCTTACCGACGCGACAAACGCCGTGTCAGTGCAGAATGTCTGCTTCAACCATTCTCCGGCAATCTCTTCGGCTGTGAGCGACGGATTCCATGCAAGCCGTCCGAAAGCATACCAGTTGGCTTGTGCAAAATGATGTCCGCACCAGTTATGCTCCGAGCCGATGTTTGCAACGCCGGCGACAGCCTTCAGCGAAGATGGCGGCACAAAACGGAAGAACTCTTTCCACATCGGCGCGAGGTAGACAAGGTGGTTGGAATGTCCGAGATATTCCTGAGTGATCTGAAACTCTGCCATGAGATGTGTCGCTGTCATAGCTCCGAAGAGCGGGTTATAAGGCTCGCGGGGCTGGAAGTCTATCGGTCCGTTCTTCACCTGGAGGATGACATTACGCCGAAACTTGCCGTCGAGCGGTTTGAACTCCGTGTATGCCTGCTTCGCACGGTCTGTGTCCGACGGATTATAGACAAAGGCACGCCACATGACGATGCCCTTGTATGGAAGAAGTGCGTCGGCAAGCATATTGGCACCCTCGGCATGAGTACGCTCGTAGTCGCACGGACCTGGCTGCCCCTCGCTGTTTGCTTTCACAAGGAAACCGCCGAAGTCGGGCACGAGGCTGTAGATCTCGCGAACTTTGTCTTTCCACCAGAGGGCAACCCTTTTGTCGCACGGGTCGGCTGTGGGTAGCCCTCCGACAACAATCGGGCTGGCAAAGTTGACGGATAGATATACGTGTATCCCGTAGGGTCGGAAGACATCTGCCAGAGCCTTGACCTTCCTCAGATATGTGGTGGAAAGGATTTGAGGAGAAGCATTGACATTGTTCAGCACCGTCCCGTTCACGCCGACGGACGCATTGGCACGGGCATACGCCTCGTATCTCTCAGAGAGTGTGTCGGGCAGTGCGTCCCACTGCCAAAGAGACCCTCCTGCATAACCCCGTTCGACGGTACCGTCCGCGTTGTCCCAGTGGTTGAGGATACGCAGAGCATAGGCAGGGTTTTCTGTTGTCGAGTTTATTTCCTGCCCGCTTTCCTGGAGGCGGAGAAGATGGTAGGCTCCATAAAGTAAGCCAATCGGCGAAGGAGAGCTTATCGTGAGCTTCTCGCCCTCGCATCTTAGGCGAAATCCTTCAGGGGAAAGACTCCGGTCTTTCTCCACCGTCAGCACAATAGGGTTGCCTTTCCACGCCTTGCTCAGCTCTCGCATGGCTATACGCAGAGCGTCGGACGTATCCTTGGCGTTTGTCTCTACGGAAGCACCGACACCGCCATTTATCCTTAGCCACAAATGGCTGCCGTCTTCGGCAGCCATCGGGTTAATGAAATTCAGAGCTATGTAGGCGAGAAACAGAAATCTGTATTTCATACTGGTGTTCTTTATTGTTTATTCCCCGCCGCCTTCGATAGTGATGATCTTTCCGTCGGCATCGTATTCTATCTCGCACACCTTCATGCTGCGTAGCCATGTCCGTCCGCCGGAAGGCACACAGTCGTGATGGAAAAGATACCATTTGCCTTTATACTCCACGATAGCATGGTGCGTTGTCCATCCCACAACCGGTGTGAGTATCACGCCTTGATATGTGAACGGTCCGTAGGGATTGTCGCCGATGGCATAACACAGAAGGTGTGTGTCGCCTGTCGAATAGGAGAAATAGTATTTCCCGTTGTATTTGTGTACCCAGCTTGCCTCGAAGAAACGGCGGCTGTTGTCGCCGGCTGTCAGAGGCTTGCCTTTCTCGTCGAGGATAATCACGTCGCGCGGTTCTTCTGCGAACTGCAGCATGTCGCTGCTCAGCTTGGCTACGCGAGCGGTCAATGCAGGCTCGCCTCCGGTGGGCAGAACGGCACATTCCAGAGCTTTGTTGTCGCGATAACGTTGCAGTTGTCCACCCCATAGCCCGCCGAAGTAGATGTAGTACGATCCGTTGCCGTCGTCAAGCACGGCAGGGTCGATGCTGTAGCTTCCTCTTATCGGATCGGGCTGCGGAACGAACGGACCTTCCGGCGAGTCACTTATTGCCACTCCGATACGGAAGATGTCGTTCTTGTCTTTTAGCGGAAAGTACATGTAGTATTTGCCGTCTTTCTGTGCAACATCGCAGTCCCACAGCTGCCGCCCTGCCCAAGGAATGTCTTCCGTAGTGAGCACAGCGCCGTGGTCCTTGATTTCGCCGTTCATCACGTCGTCGGTGGAGAAGACGTGATAGTCTTTCATGTTGAAATGGTCGCCGTTGTCGTTCTCCGGAACGCCGCTTTCCCAATCATGGCTGGGATAGATATATACTCTGTCGTTAAACACATGTACCGCAGGATCTGCCATGTAGTCTTTCGGCACCAGATACCTCATTTCTTTCTTCTTCATATATCTTTCTTTTATCAGTTATTTGTCGTTGTAGTTCCCTGTGGCATAAATACCCACCATAGTACCTGTAAATCCTCCGGCAGTCTTGGTGCTGAGCAGGTCGGCAGAGACGGGTTCGCCTGCCACCGTCCAGTCTGCTTCGGGGTTGAAAGAGTATTTGAACGTGTAGTTTACCTGCCCGTCGCCCTCGACCAACAGCCACACTTTCTTGCTCGCTTCGCCATCCGAAAGAGGAATCGTTGCCTCTGTCTGAAGCTTACCCAAGCTATAAGCCTCCAGTTTTAGGCACGGCTTGCCTTCAGCGTCCAAAGACTTGCCGAAACGAACGTTACATTCATCATTTTGGAAAAGTATGATACCGGCAAAATCGTCTGATGAAGTCGGGATAAACTCCAGCGATGTCTGTGCCGTGAAAGAGTTGGCGGTAATCCAGCGGCCGATGGCAGCGGGTTGTCTCCACTCTCCAAGAGTAGTGCTACGGGCGTTCAATGTAAGTTTACCTAATCTGTCTATGTGGTAGTAGACTGTTTGCGGAGTACGTATAAAGAACGCTTCGTTGCTCAGCCCCTCTGTTGTCCAAAGTAGGGTCGGGACAATGGGTCGGTCATGATATGTCAGGGTTGCTCCGGCAGAGAGAATGACGGGTTGATCATCTTTCCACTCGACGGGCAGGATGAAAGTCTCGCGTCCCATAACATCGTGCCCATCGCGATAGGGTCGCACGGCAAGGAACACAGCATACCAATCGCCATCCGGTGTCTGCACCAAATCGGCATGACCTGTGCATGTGACAGGGTTGGAACGTGTATCAGATAGGTCGCGTTGCGTCAGTATAGGGTTGATTGGGCAAGGCTCGAAAGGTCCGAAAGGCGTATCTCCCGAGAAGATGACCTCGCTATGATTGGTGCTGGTGCCCCCTTCCGCAGCCATGAGGTAATAACGTCCGCCAATGTGGTAGAGATGCGGACCTTCTATCCAAACGGGTTTCTGACGGATATCGACACCTCCGTTAATGATAAGTCGTTGCTCTCCTTTCGTACAGTTGTTCTTCCAGTCGAACTCGCGTACCCAAATGGCGCGATGCCCGTCGTACTGCGGATCTCCAACGGGTATGTCGTTGTTGACAATATATGCTTTGCCGTCTTCGTCGAACAGGATACTCGGGTCTATACCTCCCACCTCAGGGAGAAATATAGGGTCGCTCCATTTTCCTTTCTGGGGATCGTCTGTCGTGACAAAAAAGTTTCCCCCGCCGTTCACGTCGGTAGTGATCACATAAAACATCTTGTTATGCGGGTTGTATTGTATGTCTGGAGCATAAATACCTCCGCTGATACGCAGCCCGTCTCTCAGCGTCAGTTGGGAAGGACGGCTCAAGACATATCCTAACCTCTTCCAGATTTTGAGGTCTGAGCTATGCCAGATGGGGATTCCCGGATAGAAGGCAAAAGAAGAGTTAACCAAATAGTAATCGTCTCCCACACGACAGATACTCGGGTCGGGAGAACAACCGGGCAGCAATGGATTTGTCGGCACGGCACAATCTTTCTCCGCTTCTCCGTCTGTGGGGTCGGAGGAATAGACAAAACTGCCGAACACAGCCTTCTTGGGCGACAACAGTTCGCGCACAAAAGGCTTGGGCTGGTAGCTGCGGTCGAACAGCAACGGATAGTCGCGTCTGCCCTGTATGGGGAAATCGTTCTTCCACGACTCGCCGTCAGACACGCCCCATGCTGTTACACGCGTGACAATGTCGGAGTGTTTCAGGAAAAGGTCGAAGAAAGATTTCATACGTGTATTCCACAGACGGCTGACACTGTCGGGCAATGCCTCTTTATATGGATTTAGAGACTCCTGATAGATGGCGGTGTCTGATATGTTTGCCGTGCTGCTTACCGTAGGCAGTGCACTCATATCCCATTCCGTAATCATCACCTTGACACCCGCAGACGCGAAAGTCAGCATACTCTTTTCAAACTCTTCGACCGTGGGATAATCAATTCCCATGTGTCCCTGCATGCCGACGGCATCAATGCGAATGTCCTTTTCCTTCAACGAACGTACGAGGCGGGCAACGGCATCACGACGACCCGCAAGGTTCATTCCATAGTCGTTGTAGTAGAGCTCTGCTTTTGGGTCTGCTTCGTGGGCACATTGGAAAGCATATGGGATATAGTCTTCACCTAAAATCTCATAAAACTTGCTTTTGCGGTATGAACCGTCTTCAAGGATGGCTTCGTTCACAACATCCCATCCATGTATACGCCCTTTGTATCTGCCTACAATGGTGAAGATATGTTCCTTCATACGTTGTTTTAAGACTTGGGGAGAGACGTTCCTTCCTGTGGAATCCACGCAGAACCAGGGAGCCAGTTGCGAGTGCCAGATGAGGCAATGCCCGATGACTGCCATATTGTTCGCCTCGCAGAAACGCATAAACGAGTCTGCCGTAGCAAAATCGTATCGGTGCTCTTCGGGGTGAATGGTCTGACTCTTCATGCAGTTTTCGGCAACGGCTGCATTGAAGTGACGTTTGATGACGGCAACCGCCGCAGTGTCTGTGCCGGAGATATGCCGGCTGCTTAGTGCTGTGCCGACGAGGAAGTCATTGCCGAAGGTCTCTTTCAACGAGAACGACTCTTCAATAGCGTTATGCCTCGAACCGCTACATCCGGCGATAATCCCGACGATTGCAAGAAGGAATAATATATGTCTCTGCTTCATGATCTCTTTTATTTCCGTTAGAGTTTAAAATCCGCTTAATAGTCTACCTTTGCTCTTCGCTCGGACAGTTCGGCTTGCATCTTCTCGTTATATGTTTTTGTGATCGGATAGAAACACAACGCGATGACACCAACGAAGAATGTCGCCGCCGGAATCAAGCTGGAAGAAAGAAGTATGCCGTGGATAGCCGATTGTGACTGCACGGCTCCGGCTCCACTGACGTATCCGAAACCGGAAAGCAGGAAACCAAGAATGGCTCCACCTATTCCCAATCCCGCTTTCAACGCAAACACTACTCCTGCGAAAACGAATCCTGTGGCACGACGGTAGTTTACGTATTCGGAATGGTCTGCCACGTCTGCAATCATTGCCCAAAGCAGAGGTACGGTAGGTGCGTAGGCTAAGCTCTTCAGGAAGTTCAAGACAAACATCGTCTCTATATCCGTCTCGTTCGGGAAGTAGAACAAGGCTGTAAAGACGGCTGTAAGCGTCAGACAGATGATAAACACACGTTTCTTTCCGTAACGGTTGGCAAGAAAACTGGAGAGCAGAATTACGCCGAAGAACTGAACTAATGCTCCGACCATATTAAACACGCCGAAACCCACTTCGTAGGCTCTGTCAGGACTGTTTACAATCAGTCCGAAAGCGTTCAATACTGCGTAGTTCCAACCTGCATCAGTACCTGTGGCTACCAGACCCAGCCTGTCGAGAAAAGCATATAGGGCATCGGCATTGACATAGTTCTCGAAGTAATAGTTCATCGCGCTGCCCCACATTGCCAAAGTGGTGAAAAGGAACAGTGTCAGGATAAACATTGCACGCCATGGAATACTGTGAAACACGTCCTTGATGTCTTTTCTTGTGTCCGTCTTCTGACCGGCAGGCGGAGTGATACGCTCTCGCGCAGAGAGGAAGGTGATAACGAGGAACACAAAGCCGATGATTGCAAACAGCGTAACGGTGCAAAGCCAGCCGTGCCCTTTATCGCCTTCTGCTCCGGCAAACTTACCGACGAGAGGCAACGTCAGCCCCTGCACAACGAACTGTGCAATGGTGGCTGCCACGAAACGGATACTGGTGATACTGTTGCGGTCTTTTATATCACTTGTCATCACACCGCCGAGCGATGAGTAAGGAGTGTTGTTGAACGAATAAAGTGTCATCAGCAGGGTATATGAAATTGTAGCGTATAATGCCACCAATCCCTTGTCTTCAATGCCGGGATTGTAGAAAGCCAATACATAGAACACCATAAACGGCAGGGCTGTCCACAACACCCACGGGCGATATTTACCCCAACGGGTTTTCGTTTTGTCTGACAAGATGCCTACTGTCGGATCTACAAACGCATCCACAATGCGGGCAATCAGCATGACACTTCCGGCAACTGCCCCTTCCAGTCCGAACACATCGGTATAGAATTTTGTCTGGTAGATCATCATCATTTGGAACACTAAGTTCGCAGAGCAATCTCCAAGGCTATAGCCCACTTTCTCGGCTATCGAAATCTTCTGGCTCATAGTTATTGATATCTTTATTGTACGTCATTTGTTCTTCTTATATGCTTTCAATACGGCTTCCGCCGCACGTTTTCCCAACGTCTTTTTGTCGAGCGGATGTATGTCGTTCCACTCTCCGAGGTCGCTGTTCTTGACAAGAAACGTATTGGGAACGGTTTGCGTTACCTTGGCTTGCTCCTTACGCATTTCTGCCCAGGCCTGCCGACCTTCGGTATCGTCTTTTGGAAGGAAGTCCGCCAATTCAACAATGAAGAAAGGACATTCGTTGCAACTGAAAGTGCGACGCCAGTCTTCAATCATGGCAGAGAGCAGGGCGGCATACTCATTGCGGTGCGAAACGTTTGATTCTCCTTGATACCACAACACACCGCTCATCGCGTAGCTCCCGAGCGGAGCAATCATGGCATTGTACAGACCAGTCGGTTTATAACAGAAAAACATCATTTCCGGAGCATTCGGCATTGGTGCACCCTGATGGTATTTCCACACGGCTTTAAGGTTAAGCTCCTTCATCTGCGCTTCGCCTTTTGCTCTGTAAATTATCTTATACGGTTTCTCCTTCACAAAAGCCGGCTGACCGCCATTACTAACAAGACGCACGGTGATATTGTTTCGTCCTTCCTTGAGCACTCCGGCGGGTATTTTATAGATACGCGGAGGATATTGGTAGGTAGTGTTGCCCACAAACATCCCGTTCACATATACGGAGTCGGCATCAACGATGCACCCGAGGCGAAGGATAGCCTCGCTTTCGGGCATGATGTCGGTAAGCGAGATGTCCTGGCGAAACCAATGCGAGCCGCCAATCGGATTCAGCCCGTTGTTCCCCCAATCGGCTGAAAACATGTCCACATCCTGCCATGCACTGTCGTCGTAATGCTCCTCATACCACGGCTGCTCTTCATGTAGCCCCGCGTCGCCACGATACAGGGCTTCGTCCCAACGTCGGAACTTCTCGTTCTCCAATTCCTTTATACGGATAAGATAACCGTCGTCTTCATACTGGCGTTTGTCGTTAATGTATAAAGGAAACGACTTCAATCCTTCTTCGCTGATCCAGGCTTCCACCGGAGTGCCGCCCCAACTGGCGTTGATTATTCCTACGGGAATGTTTGTCTTCTCGTAAACGGCTTTGGCGAAGAAATACGCCAGAGCTGAAAACTCCATCACATTGTCTTGGGTCAACGCCTTCCAGCTTGTCGGCGGAGTATCTTCTTTGGGCGCATGGAAATCGTAAACCTTCGGGATGATAATCTGCCGTATATTCTCGTTGTTGTAGCTCTCTATCTCTTCGGAGAACATATCCGTGACGCGGCACACCGGAAGCTCCATGTTCGACTGCCCCGAGCAAAGCCAGACATCCCCCACCAATATATCGCGGATCGTAATGTCGTTTACCATCATCGTGTACGGTCCGCCGGCTCTCATGACGGGAAGCGTGAGGCTCCATATTCCTGCGGCATCTGCCGTCACGACATAGACATCCTTTAGTTTCTTGCCCGTTACGGACACCGGACAGGTCTTTCCTCGGAACTTCACTTCGATACGTTCTCCCGCATCTGCCGTGCCCCATATCTTTACGCTCTGTCCGCGTTGCAACACCATGCCGTCTGAAACCAAAGCGGGCAATTTTACCTCCGCTTTCAATGTAGCGATGCTCACAAGGCATAAAAGCAACACGAGCATTCCCAATCTCGGTATGTCAAAACCCTTCGACTTCATATCTTAAACCTATTCCTTTCTTTTATTTGTAATCATACAATACGACATGCAGGATACTGAACTGCCCCACCGGAATTCTGACGTGCCGCCCCTGGTGTGTCTGGTCGCCGTTCATCCGACGGACATAACCGAGACTTCCGTCTGCGTTCACTTTCACTTCGTCGACATGTCCGATGCCACAACGCCTGCCTTGCCACGAAGCCTTGCCTCTGCCTGTTGTGCCGGCTACGTTTCCTTCCTTTACAAAGCCGTCTTCTCCCAATATCTTGCCTTCGTCGGCTATCGACTGCTCTGTGTTCATGGCAAACTCGACAACGATTCCGCTACCGGCTATTATGTATTCGTTTTCCGACATTCTCAACAAGATGCCTCCGCCTTCCTGCCACACGCTGCCGTCTATGGCACGCGCATCCCACGGCAGAGTGAAATAATGGCGGCAGGTGATGATGCGTTCGCCTTCCATAATGATACGCTCTTTGTTTTTCATATCGAAAAGCAGCCCGTGCATACAGTCTTTCCCCTGATAGGCGGAGAGGAGCGGCATCAACTCCTTTAGCATACCATAGCTTTGTGAGAGTGGAGCATCCTCTGCTTCATGGTAATCCTCGATGGAGAACGGACTGAAGCCGATTGCTTCATGTTCGCCGAAAACATACAGTGCCCTTACCCCGTCGTTGTCCGACAGACGAATTTCGGGGATAAACAGTGGATTGTTGTGCAGGTGATACTGCGACACCCAATCCGTAAAGCCTTCGTCGTATATGTCCGGCGCAAGAATGTCTACGTTGGGCGCAGCGCAATGCCAAATATCGATAAGATGAGCCAAAGGTCCGGCTGAAGGATACTCTCCGGGCTTTCGCCCACGGCTGTTCAGTGCCGCGTTGACGTAGAGAGGAACATCGTAGGTCGTGCGGGCACTTTGCGCCAACGTCTCTACGTATTTCGCGTAGTGCCACGCCATGAATATCTCGTCCGTATAGGTATCCGTGCCGAAAACCTCCCTCCAGCTGCCTTCTTTCCGGAAGCCTTGTGTCTCCCATTTGCTCTTCAGCCAAGGATGAAGGTCTTTTTCGTGCTTCTTCAGGTAAGAAACCAACTCGCGGGGCATCGGGGCATGAAAAGCTTTGTCGGCGGCTGGGGAATAGTCGCGGGCATCTTCCAACATGCCGATTTCATTCTCTATTTGTATCATGACGACCGTACCCTCGTTCTTGTCTTTCTCGGCAATGTGCCTTAGCCACTGCGTGAAGGCTCTGCAGTCTGCCTCCAAGACATTGTCGGAAAATGCGCTGGCTATCTCAAGAGGCTTGCCGCTTTGGGTATGTGCACGCGGGTATTTCTCATGGTCCTTCTTAAACCAAAGCGGCGCATAACAGCTCATGGAGTTTTTCCACGCCCCGAACCACAGGAAAACGACCTTCAAGCCACACACACGCGCTTGTTCGAGGACTTTGTCTGTCAAGGTGAAATCGAAATTCCCCTCTTCTGGCTCCAACAGGTCCCAATAAGCGGGTACGAGGACTGTGTTGAGCCCCATTCTCTGCAGCTTGGGGAAGATACGCTCGATGTCACACGTGTTCGCTGCCGATGAGTTTCCCAATTCTCCGCCGAGGATGAGAAAAGGCTTGCCGTCGACGATGAGTTTCGTTGTGCCTGCCTCTCTCCGTAGACAGCTTGTCTGCGCATGGCAATTCACGGCTGCCGACAGGGCGAATGCGGCTAAGAATAGGAGGATACGTTTCATCGGTATGTCGTTTCAGATTTGTCGACTGCGAAGGTAACGCGCCGTGCCACGATACGTGCCGCAAAATGTTGCCCATAGCATTATACATGTAACATGCGATGTTTGGTATGTTACATAAACTTGTTGTTAGCGTACATCCCGCAGAAGGGGGAG
>CAVJTV010000041.1:0-15349 GCA_963652435.1 Desulfovibrionaceae bacterium
CGTGAGAAGGTGCCCCATCTTTTTTCAGGGAAAGACCGTTTTCGACTTTGTGCAGCGTTGCAGAAACACGAAAACAAGTGTATTTGTTAAAGCGTCTTATTGCAGAAACGCAAAAGCAAGTGTATTTATTAAAGTGCGTTATTGCGAAAAGACAAAAACAAGTGTGTTTGTTAAAGCGTCCTAATGCACCGATACAAAAACAAGTGTTTTTGTCTTTCTGCAACGGCGCAGAGATACAAAAGCAGATGTTTTCGACTTAGTGCAACCGCGCACGGACATAAAAGCAGATGTTCTCGACTTAGTGCAACCGCGCAGAGATACAAAAGCAAGTGTGTTTGTCTTTCTGCAACGGCGCACGGACATAAAAACAAATGGTTTTGTATCTTCGTCACTGTGCGAAAACACAAAACCATTCGGTTTAGACCGGTTGCGGCGTTGCAAAAGCTCTTATCGCTGCAATCTCATTCAGAAGTTGATCGACATTGGCAGTCCGAAGTTTATGAGCAAGGCGGTGCTTCCCGCCGCAGATATAAACCACAACACGAGCAGCGTCCACTTCGCCGTCGCAGACATGGGCTTCAGCTTGAGGAACTGTCCGCAGATGGCATATAGCAATGAAACCACTGGTATTCCTATTACAAGAGCCAAAGCAATGCATCCCGTCACTGCTGCGTAGACATTCGGTACGCTCGCCATGAATCCCATTGCAGGGAAAACGCTATACAATACGCCTGCACCTCCTACTATCAATGCAAACACAATGACGAGCAGCACGAAGACGACAACGAGCAGAATAGGGAGAAGGATGATCCCGAGCAACACGGCACAGAATTTCAAGAGGAAACCGACCACTGCGACGAACATATCTGCAATTTTCCGTATGAAACTGCGCGGCTTGTCGGACGAGATATAATCGTTCACGTCGCGAGACACCTTCTCGAATCCGTCGGTAACAGTCTGACCGATGCTCTCGAGCGAGACTTTCTCGCCACGCATTATAAGACGGTCGGCAGCAGTTCGTGCCGATGGCATTACTATCCACATAAGTATGTAGAGCAGCACGACCCACTGCACAAAGGGAACGAGCAGCAGGATTATCATTGCGAGACGCACCGCCGTCACATCCCAGCCCATGTATGCAGCCAAGCCTGCGGCAACACCTCCTATCACACGGTTGTCGGGATCGCGCATCAGCCGTTTTTTACCTGTTATCACCTGCTCGCGAAAGACGCGCTTCCCTTCATCCTCATCATTCCCCTCTGCGGCATCTCCGCCGAAGATATCTTCGGGCTTTCCCATACGTGAAATGACATCCTCCACGTGCTCGATGGTTATCACCTCATATCCGAGACGTATGCGTTCGCTGAAAAGCTCCGAGATACGTGCTTCGAAATCGTTCATTATCTCGTCAGAGCCTTCCTCCTTACTGAAATGTATCCGCAGATTGGAGAGGTATTTATCCAACAGACGGTACGCATCTTCGTCGATGTTGAATACGCTTCCGCCCAAATTTACCGTAAGTGTTTTCTTCATTTCTTCCTGTCTTTTTAGTTGTTCTTGATATGTTCGATTGTGTTCTTAAGCTCTTGCCACGAGTTTTCCAGCTCGGAGAGGAAGGCTTCTCCCTCAGAAGTAAGCGTGTAATACTTACGTGGCGGTCCCTGCCGCGATTCCACCCATTGGTAGCTAAGCAGCCCGCCGTTTTTCAGACGTGTCAGCAACGGATACAGTGTCCCCTCCACCACGATTAGCTTTGCCTGCTGCAATTTTCGAATGATGTTGGGGGCATACGCCGGCTCTTTTTTAATGATAAGGAGGATGCAATACTCGAGCGTCCCCTTTCTCATCTGCGATTTTACATTCTCTGCATTCATATTCTTATTGTTTTACGGCACAAAAATATGTATTGCGGTTGTACTGTGCCTCGCAAACTACCGCTGTTTACGACAAATTAACATTCTCCGGCATATTTCATAGCGTAATAGTGCTTTTGAATTACCTTTGCCTCATGATTTCAAAGAGTGGAGATATTCCGTTATGGCAGACTTTGGTGTAAACATATTGGGATGTGGTTCGGCACTGCCTACGACGCGTCACATGGCAACGTCGCAGGTGGTGGATCTGCGCGACAAGCTGTATATGATAGACTGCGGCGAGGGCGCGCAGCTGCAAATGCGGAGGATGCACATCAAGTTCAGCCGGCTGAACCATATCTTCATCTCTCACCCTCATGGCGACCATTGCTTCGGTCTGCCCGGACTTGTCTCCACACTTGGGATGCTTGGGAGAATAGGTGAGCTTGTGATACACGCACCAAAGGAGATAGAAGAATACATGCGCCCCGTCATGAATATCTTCTGTAAGGGAATGCCATATGAGATACGCTTCAACAACATAGATACGCGCAGCCACGCGTTGATAATGGAGGACCGTTCTCTCGCAGTGTATTCAATACCGCTCAAACACCGCGTGCCGACTTGCGGATTTCTTTTTGAAGAGAAGCGCAAGGAAGCGCATATCATCCGCGAGATGGTGGACTTCTATCGTGTTCCCATTCGCTGTCTGAAGGACATCAAACAGGGAGCGGACTACGTCACGCCGGAAGGAGAAACAGTGCCCAATGCGCGGCTCACACGTCCGGCAGATCCGCCCAAACGTTATGCATATTGCTCCGACACGGCATTCTGTCCCTCCATAATTCCCATCATCGAGGGAGTGGACGTGCTCTATCACGAAGCAACCTTCTCCGAAGCAAACAAAGCACGCGCCAAGGAAACATTCCACTCCACTGCCCGCGAAGCAGCGGAGATAGCACGCCGTGCAAACGTGAAGCGACTGGTCATAGGTCATTACTCCGCACGCTACGAAGAGCCCACAGAGCTGTGCAACGAAGCAAAGTGTGTGTTCCCCTCTGTCATCATGGCAAACGAGGGAATGGCTCTGCAAGTGTAACCGGTGTCATTCTCAAATAATGGAGAGCCACATATCTGCCGTATTCAAAATAATTCATACTTTTGCGAGGCTTTGGAGTTTTGGATATGAGAACATTATTCGCTATCATACTGTCGATCGGCATCTATGCCGGTATTCCGCTCGCCGCCGGTGCGCAGCAGAGGGTCGGTGGTGCGCCCACGGCGGTAGCAAAGACAGACTCCGTAGAGATCACTACCTACGACAACAAGATCATTGTGCGTGGTGCTCCAATCGACAGCCGACTGGAGATATACAGCGTTGTGGGTATCCGCGTAAAGGAAATCAAGATGAAGCAGCCCGACGGAGAATACTCCGTCAATATCGCCCGAGGCTACTACATCGTCCGCATCGGCGAGACTGTCCGCAAGATAGCCATCAGATAAGTTTCTTTCTTATCCATCCTTCCTGTCAGAAGGCGTAATCAAGACTCAGTCCGAACACTTTGTTGCTGCGGCTATAGATGTTGGTGCCGGGAAGTCCTGTCCCGCAGTAGCTGTCAGACTTCTTCGTGTAGTCGTGGTATGTAGTCCACATGTATCCCACGTTGAGTGCCATCTTTTCGCTCAGCATAACCTTTGCTCCAAACCCCAGCGAGTAGGAGTCGCAAGAGAAACTGGTGTCGCTCTGATAGTCGTCGGAAAGACCGTAGTCGGTAATCTGCACGCCGCCGCTTATTGTCAGCCGACGGACAACGTCCCACTCTATTCCCAACAGATACTCGTTGGTTCCTCTTTCCAAAGATTTCTGCTTATCGCCTGCCATCTCTGCGTTCTTGTCGTCGAAGAAATGGTATTCAACAGACGCTTTCAGCACGGGCAGAAACTTGTACGATGCCGCCACAGAAAGCATGGCGGGGATGTCGCTCGGAGTGTTCACGCCGTGCTTGTAGGCACCGATCATGGCTTCGGCACTCTCGGGATATTCCAGCCGCCTGGTGTTGTTTTCTATGTTTAGGTTTGTCTTGAACTCATATTTCGCACCGAAATTGAACTTGCCGTACTTGGCATCTATCCCGACGACGGGCGTAAGCCCCCATCCTGTCTGGTCGCAGTCGAGAGCAAGCGACATCAGCTGTGTCCCGCCGAGATTCTGCTTCAGCATGGCATTAAGATAACCTTCGTAGCTTCCGGAGAAATAGTTCATCCTTCCGCCGGCAAACGCCGAGAGCCAGTCTGTGATGCGGTAGCCCAGTCCGAGCTGTAGAGAATAGATAAACTGCTTGCCGTCCATCGCGCTGCTGATGGAATACATCTCCGGCGTGAGTATCGGGCTTTTGCCACCGGATGCAACATAGCCTGCCAGACTTTCCTTGAATATGCCTGCCATGGCAGACGATTCGAACATAGGCAACCCGTCGTTGAACGAAGCCTTTCCGCCGCCTCCCGTGATGGCGAAAAAGCCGGAGATGGTCCAGTCGCCACTCTTGTATGCTGCAAACACACTCGGTATAACAGGCGCAGCAGCCTTGCCTTTATAATACTTATGATACGGAGTCTCCGCCACCTTCGGCTGTCCACAGAGAGGATCGAAGCCGCTGTATGTGCCGAAGGTGGCATCTATATTTCTTGTCTGGAACGCACTCTGCACACTAACGCCGACGCGAAAGCCGTCTGTCGGCAGGAAAGAAAGCCCTGCGGGGTTCGACAATGCGCCGTCCACATCGATGGCAGCTCCTCGCGAAAGCATTCTCAGGAAAGCGGCATGCTGGTTGGTGTTTGTCAGATATCCGCCTGCGAAAGACATCAGGGGTGTCATCATCAACGCCGCACACAGTAATACTCTTTTCTTCATTTTCTACTTTTCTTTTTGTTACAAAACGGCGGCAAAGATATAGACTTTTCCAAATTGTTGCACACTTCTGCAACGAATGTGCTGCGCATTCGCTCCGTGTGTGTGCAACGATTGCTGCCGAAGGGGAATTTTTGCTCCGCGCAGGATGCGCTATTCTGTGGGAAAGCCGTACTTTTGCCTCTGCCAACGCAAAACGAAGAATTATGGTATATTATCATTATGCCGAATTGATCCACCGGCAAGTTGAGAAGTATGGCTTACGTACTGCCCTAAAATATCGAGATGGCGAAAGCGGGAAATGGCTGAAGATTTCCTGGAAAGAATTTTCGGAAAAGGTGATGCTGACTGCCAAAGCGATGGCAGAGTTTGGAATAGGGGTGCAGGAGAAGATCGGAATCTATTCGCAGAACATGCCCCAATGTCTGTTTACCGACTTCGGGGCTTACGGAAACAGGATCATATCCATTCCGATGTATGCCACCAATTCACCGGCACAGATCGAGTATATCATCAACGATGCAGGGATTCACACATTGTTTGTCGGCGAACAGCTTCAGTACAACAATGCATTCAAGGTGCAGAAAGAATCGACGGTGCTGAAACGCATGGTTGTGTTCGACCCTGCGGTGAAGCTCAACCCCGACGACAAGACTTCCATCTATTTCGACGATTTCCTGCGCCTTGGCGACAGTGCACATGCGGAGACGACGGTGAAGATCCGTATGGGCGAGGCTACGGATGCCGACATTGCAACAATAATGTACACTTCGGGCACGACCGGCGAATCGAAAGGGGTCATACTCCATCATTTCAATTACCTCGAGGCTATGCGGACACACGACATACGTCTGCCTTTCGTGACGGACAAGGACCTGTCGATGTGCTTCCTCCCGCTTACGCATATCTTCGAGAAGGGATGGACGTATTACTGTCTGCACAAGGGAGTGACCGTTGCCATCAATCAAGACCCGAAGATGATACAGAAGACATTGCCCGAGGTTCATCCGACACTGATGTGCAACGTGCCGCGTTTCTGGGAGAAGGTCTACGTCGGGGTGCAGGAGAAGATAAACTCTTCGCCCGGTCCGCTGAGGAAGATATTCAGAAGGGCGATAGAGACAGGGCGGGTGTATAATCTGGAGTACAGGAACAAAGGACTGAAAGCCCCTTTGCTTTTGGAGACGAAATACAAGTTCTACGAGAAGACGGTGTTTATGATGCTGAAGAGGGTGCTCGGCATTGAGAGAGGCAAGCTGTTCCCCGTGGCAGGCGCGCCGCTTTCCGACACTGTCAACGAGTTTTTGCAGTCTGTCGGCATACATATCGCGTATGGGTACGGACTGAGCGAGACCACTGCCACCGTTTGCTTCTATCCGCAGACGGGGTTCCGCTTCGGCTCCGTCGGTGAGATAATGCCGGGGTTGCAGGTGAAGATAGACGACAGCAACGGCGAGATACTCGTGAAGGGCAAGACCGTCACCACTGGTTACTACAACAAGCCGGAAGAGAACGCCCGCTCGTTCACCGGCGACGGGTTCTTCCGCACCGGCGACAAGGGGAGGATAGAAGGCAACGTGCTCTTCTTCACCGAGCGGCTGAAAGACCTCTACAAGACTTCGAACGGGAAATATATCGCTCCGCAGGCAATAGAGATGGAGATGAGCAGCGACAAGTTTATCGAGCAGATAGCCGTCATCGGCGACCAAAGGAAATTCGTCAGCGCACTGATTGTCCCTGCCTATCCGCTCTTGGAGGCGTATGCAAGGGAGAAGGGCATCGCGTACCACAGCCGCGAGGAGCTTGTGCGCAACAATGACATTATCCGCCTGATAGAAACGCACGTGGAGGAACGCCAGAAAAACCTCGCTTCGTATGAGAAGATCAAGCGGTTCACCCTGCTCCCGAAGCCGTTCACTATGGAAGGCAGGGAGCTGACCGACACGCTGAAGCTGCGCCGTCCGGTCGTCTTGCAGAGATATGCCAGTGAGATCGACGCGATGTATGCCGAGTGAGAGAGTGTGACAACAAACATTTAACAAGAGAAATTATATGATTACATCAGACCAACTACAGAACGTGTTGGAGCGCGAGCATGCGCTGAGGGGGTATCTTTGACATCGATGGCAAGACCATCCGGCTGGAAGAAGAAGAACTGCGCACGCAAGACCCCGGCTTTTGGGAAGATGCCAAGAAGGCGGAAGCCCAGATGAAGAAGGTAAGGGAGCTGAAGAAATGGATAGAGCTGTACGGCGAGGTCCATGCCGCTGCCGAGGAGTTGCAGCTGTCGTATGAATACGTAAAGGAAGAAGTCACGACGGAAGAGGAAGTCGATGCCGCCTATGCCAGGGCGTTGAAGCTGGTCGAGGATTTGGAGTTCCGCAACATGCTTCGCGACGAAGCCGACCAGATGAGCTGCGTGCTCAAGATCAACTCCGGCGCGGGTGGCACCGAGAGCCAGGACTGGGCTTCCATGCTTATGCGCATGTATCTGCGCTATGCCGAGTCGCATGGCTACAAAGTATCCATTGCCAACCTGCAGGAGGGCGACGAGGCAGGCATCAAGACCGTCACCGTCAACATCGAGGGCGACTATGCATTCGGCTATCTGAAGAGCGAGAACGGTGTGCACCGGCTGGTGCGCGTCTCGCCGTACAACGCACAGGGCAAGAGGATGACCTCGTTCGCTTCGGTATTTGTCACGCCGCTTGTCGACGACACCATCGAGGTGAAGGTCGACCCGGCTGCCGTCTCGTGGGACACGTTCCGTTCGGGGGGTGCTGGCGGGCAGAACGTGAACAAGGTGGAGAGCGGCGTGCGCCTCCGGTATCAGTTCAAGGACCCTTACACCGGCGAGGAAGAGGAGATACTTATCGAGAACACCGAGACGCGCGACCAACCCAAGAACCGCGACAACGCCATGCGACAGCTGCGCTCGATCCTCTACGACAAGGAGCTGAAGCACCGTATGGCGGAGCAGGCAAAGATTGAGGCAGGGAAGAAGAAAATCGAGTGGGGT
This sequence comes from Desulfovibrionaceae bacterium, assembly GCA_963652435.1. Classification (GTDB taxonomy): domain Bacteria; phylum Bacteroidota; class Bacteroidia; order Bacteroidales; family Tannerellaceae; genus Parabacteroides. Next base: position 7,781 of record CAVJTV010000041.1, read on the forward strand.
TCGCAGATACGCAGCTACGTGTTCGACGACCGACGCGTGAAAGACCATCGCACCAACTATCAGACCTCCGACGTGAACGGCGTGATGGACGGCAAGATAGACGAGTTTATCAAGGCTTACCTCATGGAGTTTGGCGGCGAAACAGCGGGCGAGAAGTAAAGTTTTCCGCTGTAATGTTTGCCGGAATCGATTAAAAGCCGTAACATTGCAGCCGTTTTGAGAACGCTTTCTGTTTCAAAGCTCGGTCCCATAGCTCAGTTGGTCAGAGCACCTGACTCATAATCAGGGAGTCCTTGGTTCAAGCCCAAGTGGGACCACATTGACGGCAAAGCAGTTACCCCGCGTGGGGCAGCTGCTTTTCCTTTTTCCTCCCCTACACACCAGCCTCTGTCAATGGCGCGCCACAATTGCAAATGCTATTCTTGTGGTCAAAACAGAATGTTGCAAGACAAAAACGGGCATGCCTCGGCGAATTCGTAGCTCTTTCTGGGCTTGGAGGGAAGGAAAATCTATAGGGGACATAGCGCGAAAGTAAGGAAAAGGATACTTTTGCCATGCCGTTCCCTTTGGGGATGGTTCACTAATCCAATCATAAAATGCAAAACGACAACACTTGTAAACGCAAAAGACTGCTGTACATCACGGTCAAGCCGGTTCCGTACAGGACATTATTTTTCAACGAACTGGCAAACACGTGTGACTTGACAGTCCTCTATGAATCCGTCAACCCTGGTGCGCGCAATGCGAAGTGGCAACAGAGCGAAACATTGAATCACAAAGCCTTTTTCTTGAAAGAGAGCTGCGGGAACAGCGTTTTTGCATTCCTGAAGATGATGCAGATCATCGTCATGGGGGGGTGGAACGCGATTGTCGTCGGGTGCTGGAACTTGAAGATGGAGCTGCTCGCTGTGCTTCTTATGAGGCTGTTAGGCATTCCTTATACGTTGAATTTGGATGGCGAGTATTTCTTCGAGGGGAATTCCGTAAAACAACGGTTGAAACGTTTCTTTGTCCGCGGAGCCCGATCGTATGTCGTAGCCGGAGAGGAGTCGGCAAAGTCGTTGAAAAAAGTGGTGGGCGACAGGCCCGTCATTGTCTACTATTTCAGCTCGCTGACTGAGGACGAGATACGCCTCAAGGTCCAAAGCACGGAGCAGAGGGGCGACACCCTGTTGGTTGTGGGCAGGAATTTGCACTGCAAAGGAATCGATGTTATTCTTGCCGTTGCAAAAATGAATCCTTCGCTCCGCTTCAAGTTGGTGGGCATGGGTGAGGAGGGGACCGAAGCCTTCAAGAAGGAAAACAATCTGGAGGGCATCGGGAATATCGAGTTTGTGCCCTTCCTTCAGAAAGAAGACCTGGACAAGGAATATCAATCGTGCAAGATGCTGGTGCTTCCATCCCGCAGGGAGTGCTGGGGATTGGTCGTAAACGAAGCAGCGGCTTTTGGCACGCCAATTGTCTCCACCTTTGGCTGCGGTGCTGCCGTGGAGTTTTTGAGCAGCAGCTATCCCCAGCTGCTGGCAAAGCCCGGAGATACCGAGTCGTTAAATCAATGCATACAAAATCTGCTGTCGATGGAGGATACTGCGGACTACGGCAATTTCCTCGTTGAAAAATCAAAGCATTACACGATGTCTGCCGGCGTGAAAGCACACCTCCGGCTTTTGGAGGAATGAGTGCGAGCGCGCGAAGGCTATCCGCGATGAAGGGATGTGTAGACGGCTTCTGTCATGCGGGCAATCGTGCCCCAATCGTATTTGCCGAGGTCGTAGGTTTGGTTTTCCCTGCCGTCGTCAAGCAGAGAGCGGATGTGGAGTATCATATCGCCAAGGTCGTTGAGGTGGAAATAGTTTTCTTCGGGCAAGCCTGGCGGCGATGTTGGAAAAACGTAAGGGAAATCAGTGAATGTGTAAAGAGAATTAGAGAACGTGTAAAGCGAATCGGTTGAGTCGAAGAACTGTTGTAAACCTGTTCAGAGATGCTGTAAAGAAGATCAGTTTAACCGCCCCAATAGTGTCAACCTTTTTCAGGAAAAGACATACAACCCCGTCTTTGCGTCGCTGCGCAATGTTAAAAACACTTGTTTTCGTCTTTCTGCAAGTCGACGGAAAGACAAACACACTTGTTTTTGTGTTTTCGCAATGCTGCAATATGTCGAAAACACTTGTTTTTGCGTTTTCGCAACTCTGCACAAAGTCGAAAACACCTGTTTAAGAGTTTGTGCACATGCGCACAAACTCCAAAACCATCGTTCTTATGTTTGAGATGTCCCGCGCGTGGTGCGGGCGGTGTGGGCAAAAAACCCCGACGGGACGTATCCCATCGGGGTCGAACATATATAATACATAGTATAGGTGGTCTACTTACGATCTTTGTGCTCTCTGCGCGGACCGCGGTCGCCGTGCTCCCCGCGCGGACCTTTCGGCTGACGCTCCTCGTAGCCTTCCGGTTTCGGAAGCAACACTCTGCGCGAGAGCTTGAACTTACCTGTCTTCGAATCGATGTCGATCAGCTTCACGCGGACAGGATCACCCTCTTTCATGCCTGTTTCCTCCATTGTTTCCAAACGTTTCCAGTCTATCTCAGAGATATGCAACAGACCGTCTTTGCCCGGCATGAATTCAACGAACGCACCGTAGGGCATGATGGATGAAATCTTTCCGTCGTAAACCTCGCCGACCTCAGGCACAGCAACAATCTCTTTGATTGCTCTGATTGCCGCATCGAGCGTATCCTTGTTTGTTCCTGAAATCTCGATAAGACCAACACCGTCCACCTCGTCGATGGAGATGATGGCACCTGTCTTTTCCTGAAGACCCTGGATAACCTTTCCGCCCGGACCGATCACAGCACCGATAAACTCCTTGCCGATTGTCATCGTCTCGATGCGAGGAGCGTGCGGCTTCAAGTCGGTGCGAACATCCGGCTGAGCCTCCGTTATCTTCCCGAGGATATGCATACGCCCTGCTTTTGCTTGTGCCAACGCCTTCTCAAGTATCTCGTACGACAAGCCGTCGACCTTGATATCCATCTGTGTGGCAGTGATACCGTCTGCCGTACCTGTCACCTTGAAGTCCATGTCACCAAGATGGTCTTCGTCGCCCAAGATATCCGAGAGGATAGCGTAGTTCGTCCCCTTGTTTTCAGAGATAAGCCCCATCGCGATACCGGACACAGGCTTCTTCATAGGTACGCCCGCATCTCTCAGTGCCAACGTGCCGGCACAAACGGTTGCCATCGACGACGAGCCGTTTGATTCGAGTATGTCGGAGATGACACGCACGACGTAAGGATAGTTTTCCGGAATCATGCGTTTCAATGCACGGTGAGCAAGATTGCCATGACCAATCTCGCGACGGCCAACGCCACGTGATGCCTTTGCTTCGCCGGTAGAGAACGGCGGGAAGTTGTAGTGCAGAAGGAAACGCTCCTTGGAATGGTTCAGCACATCGTCGATAATCTTCTCGTCAGACTTGGTGCCGAGCGTAACGGTCGAGAGCGACTGCGTCTCGCCACGTGTGAAGATTGCCGAGCCGTGAGGACCGGGTAGACAGTCTGTCTCGATCCATATCGGACGGATCTCCGTTGTCTTACGACCGTCGAGACGCTTTCCTTCATCAAGGATAGCACGGCGCATTGCCTCCTTCTCCACGTCGTGATAGTAACGGTCAATCATCGCCGCCTTTGTCTCCAGCTCTTCTTCAGTGAAAGCTGACTTGTATTCTTCTACTATAGCCTCGAATGCTTCTGTGCGTTCCTGCTTGCCTGTGCCCGAAGTAGCGATGGCATACGCCTTGGCGTAGCACTTGTCGTGCACATCCTTGCGCAGGTCTTCGTCGTTCTCTTCGTGGCAGTATTCGCGCTTCACCGTCTTGCCGCAAGCCTCCGACAGCTCAAGCTGTGCTTGGCACTGTGCCTTTATTGCTTCGTGGGCAACCTTGATGGCTTCCAGCATCTCTGATTCCTGCACCTCTGCCATCTCGCCTTCCACCATCATAATGTTGTCGAGCGTGGCGGCAACCATCATGTCGATGTCTGCTTTTTCCAATTCTGAGAATGTCGGGTTGATGATGAACTTACCGTCGACACGCGCTACACGCACTTCCGAGATAGGACCGTTGAACGGTATGTCAGACACTGCCAAAGCAGCGGATGCTGCCAAACCTGCAAGAGCGTCGGGCATGTCTTCGCCGTCGGCGGAAAACAGAATAACGTTTACATATACTTCTGCGTGATAATTGTCCGGAAACAGCGGACGCAATGCGCGGTCCACGAGACGTGCCGTCAGAATTTCGTAGTCCGAAGCTTTCCCTTCTCTCTTTGTGAACCCGCCGGGGAAACGGCCGAAAGCGGAATACTTCTCTTTGTAGTCAACCTGCAGCGGCATGAAGTCAACACCGGGGTTTGCATCCTTTGCAGCGCAGACAGTTGCCAGCAACACTGTGTTACCCATTCGCACGGTAACTGCGCCGTCTGCCTGTTTTGCCAATTTCCCGGTCTCGATGGTGATGGTTCTGCCATCAGCCAACGTGATTGTCTTGTTAATTGGATTAAGCATAATCTTCTTGTTTTTCTATATCTTTCTGTAAAATCGGCGCAAATGTAGTGAAACTTTACCTACAAACAGGTGAAGGTGAAAATAAAAACGGCACAAGAACCCGTATTTAGGGCGAAATGAAAATAAGATTTCAAGAACAGTAGTGTCGGAATTGTAAAATAATGTATTTTTGCGGTTCAATTACGAACGAGTATCAGTAAAAGAGAAGCATGATGAAACACATGGTCAATAATTTAAGGTCTGCTGTCGGGGTTTGTCTCCTGTTGGTTGTCGGGGTCGGAATGTCGCTCACATCCTGCAACGACGCGCACAACTTCACGGTGAAGGGAGTTGTGTCCGGTGCGGACGGTCAGACCCTATACTTGGAAAACGTCGGTGTATCCAACGTCGAGCTGATGGATTCCGTCAAGCTCACGGCAGTGGGCAAGTTCAAGTTCACGCACAAGCAGCCCGACTTCCCCGACTTCTACCGTTTGCGTCTGGATAATCAGAAAATCAACTTCGCAATCGATTCGTCGGAAACGGTTACGATTGCTGCTGATGCAGGGACGTTTGCCACGTCGTACACGGTGGAAGGTTCTGAAAACTGTAAGGCAATAAAAACCATCACGCTGGCTCAGCTCGATGCCAATCAGGCTATCGGCAAGCTGCGCAAGGAATACGAAGACAAGCATATCACAGACACTGCATATCAAGCGAGGATTGCCGAGACGGTGGATGCCTACAAAGAGGTTGCACGCAAATATATTTACGCCGCTCCGATGTCGACGGTTGCCTACTATGCCTTGTTCCAGCAAATCGACGGGCTTTTGTTTTTCGATCTGTATGATCGCGACGATGTGCGGGCGTATGGCGCAGTTGCCACGAGCTACAATCATTTCTATCCGGAAAGCCCGCGCTCGAAACACCTCTACAACCTCACGCTGCAGTCGATGAAGGTGCTCCGTGCACAGCGACCCCTGAATTTGGATGATGTCAAGACGACGGAGATAGGTTTCCTCGACATCGAGCTGCCGAACCTGAGAGGAGAAACGGTCAAGCTCTCTTCCGTTGCCGAGGGGAAGACGGTTATCATCAACTTCACTGCATACCAGGCAGAGTGGTCTCCGGCTCTTAACATAGCTCTCGGGGAAGTGTATTCGAAATATCACTCCGGTGGGTTGGAGATCTATCAGGTGTCTTTGGATGCGGATCTGCATTTCTGGAAGAACGCCGCGTCGAACCTTCCGTGGGTGGCAGTGCGCGACCCGCAGTCGGTGTATTCACAGATTGCCGGACTGTATAACGTGAAGCAACTGCCTGCAATCTTCATTCTCGACCGCAAGGGGAACCTCGTGAAACGTGTAGACGACGTGAAGAAGTTGGAAGCAGACGTGAGATCTGTGCTCTAAGAAAAAACAAACCGATAAATAAAAGATTAGGAGGATTTAGTATGGCTGTTAGTTATATGACAGAAGACGGCTACAACAAAATTTTAGCCGAGATCAACTATTTGGAAACTGTGAAACGCCCCGAGATTTCTGCTCAGATTGCTGAAGCTAGAGACAAGGGCGACTTGTCTGAGAACGCCGAGTATGACGCGGCAAAGGAGGCGCAGGGCATTATGGAAGCCAAGCTGGCTCAGCTGAAAGGGCTGATATCGAATGCGCGTCTGATCGATGCGTCGCGTATTCAGACAGAGGAGGTTCAGATACTGAACAAGGTGAAGATTCGCAACACGAAAAACAACGCGGTGATGACGTATACGCTGGTGTCCGACTCAGAAGCAAACATCAAGGAAGGGAAGATTGCGGTGAGCACTCCGATTGCCAAGGGGCTTATGGGAAAGAAAGTCGGCGACGTGGTGGAGATAAAAGTGCCGTCGGGCGTGATGTCGTTTGAAGTGATGGAAATTTCGATTTGAAAGAACGGGAGGAAACATATAATGGCAACAATTTTCAGTAGGATAGTGGCAGGCGAGATCCCTTGCCATAAGATTGCGGAAAACGAAGAGTTCTTTGCCTTCCTGGATATAAATCCTGTGGCAAAGGGGCATACTCTCGTTATCCCGAAAGATGAGACGGACTACATCTTTGATTTGGACGACGCCGTGTTGGGACGTATGATGGCTTTTGCCAAGCGCGTGGCACGCGCTCAGGAAGCGGCGATAAGCTGTAAGCGTGTCGGCATTGCCGTGATGGGGCTCGAGGTTCCACACGCACATATCCACCTTATTCCTATTACGAAGGAGTCTGATATGTATTTTGGCGGCAGCAAGCTGTCGCTGACCGGCGAGGAGCTGGCAGAGATCGCTGCATCGATACGAAAAGAATTCAAATAGACGATTATCTTGGTTTGTTTTGTGAGGGCTGCGCGAGCAATAAGCGCAGCCTTTTTTTGTTTCCTGCAATTTACATGGGCTTAGAAACACTGTATCCGGTGCTCCTGCAATTTACATGAAGGAAAAAACGCCGTACAAAACCCTCATGCAATTTGCATGGGCTTAGAAACAACGTTTCCGGTGTTCCTGCAATTTACATGGGCTTAGAAACATCGTTTCCGGTGCTCCTGCAATTTACATGGGCTTAGAAACAACGTTTCCGGTGTTCCTGCAATTTGCATGAAAGAAAAAACATCGTACAAAACCCTCATGCAATTTACATGGACTTAGAAACAACGTTTCCGGCGTTCCTGCAATTTACATGGACTTAGAAACACTGTATCCGGAGCCCTGCTATTTGCATGAAGGAAAAAACACCGTACAAAACCCTCATGCAATTTGTAAGAAGGAATTGCTCGTAAACAATTGCCTCATGCAATTTGCATGAAGGAATTGCTCGTAAACAATTGCCCCATGTAATTTGCATGGAGGCTTTGCTCGTAAACAATTGTCCCATGTAATTTGCATGAAGGAATTGCTCGTAAACAATTGCCCCATGTAATTTGCATGAAGGAATTGCTCGTAAACAATTGCCCCATGCAATTTGCATGAAGGTTTTGCTCGTGCAATCTTGCTCCATGCAATTTGC
>CAVJTV010000042.1:0-15250 GCA_963652435.1 Desulfovibrionaceae bacterium
ACATCACATGTATGGGCGCGGATTGCTGCAATCTTGCCGTTACATCACATGTATGGACCAGGATTGCCGCAATCTTGCTTCTTGCATCACATGTATTGACCGAGATTGCTGCAATCTTGCCCCTCGCAGCGTTGAGAGGCGTCGGAAAAAGCAAGACAACGCCATGTTTCAAAGATGATTCATGGCAATGTCTGGCGCGCATTGTAGGAATATGTTGTGAAACATGTAAAATTCTTTAACCATACATATACTTCGTGTTTGCAAAATGATATACATTTGCACTATTGCTATGTTGAGGTGGCAGATTAGAGACAAACATCAATACAATCTAACATATATGGAAAGAAAAAGAGTTTACACGTTCGGCAATGGTAAAGCCGAAGGAAAAGCGGACATGAGAAATCTGCTGGGTGGTAAGGGCGCGAACCTTGCCGAAATGAATCTTATCGGTGTTCCGGTGCCTCCGGGATTTACAATCACAACGGAAGTCTGCTCGGAATACTACGACCTGGGCAAAGACAAGGTCGTCGAGCTTCTTAAATCGGATGTGGAGAAAGCAATCGCGAATGTGGAGGCGTTGATGCACTCCAAGTTTGGCGATGTGGAGAACCCGCTGCTTGTATCCGTGCGTTCGGGGGCACGTGCTTCCATGCCTGGCATGATGGACACGATCCTCAACTTGGGGTTGAACGACGAAGTGGTCGAGGGGCTGGCGCGCAAGACTGCGAACCCGCGTTTCGCATGGGATTCTTATCGTCGCTTCGTGCAGATGTATGGCGACGTGGTGTTGGGCATGAAGCCCACATGCAAGTCCGACATCGATCCCTTTGAAGCCATCATCGAGGAGGTGAAGGCTGCCAAAGGCGTGAAGCTGGACAATGAGCTGGATGTCGACGACCTCAAGACACTGGTGGCTCGGTTTAAGACGGCAGTGAAAGAGCAGACGGGGAACGACTTCCCGACGTGTGCCTACGAGCAGCTGTGGGGTGCCATCTGTGCCGTGTTCGACTCGTGGATGAACGAGCGCGCAATCCTTTACCGCCAGATGGAAGGTATCCCTGCCGAATGGGGTACGGCTGTAAGCGTACAGGCAATGGTGTTCGGAAACATGGGCGACACTTCTGCCACGGGCGTATGCTTCTCGCGCGACGCAGCAACCGGCGAAGACCTCTTCAACGGCGAATATCTCATCAATGCACAGGGCGAAGACGTTGTTGCCGGTATCCGTACGCCGCAGCAGATAACAAAGATCGGCTCGCAGCGTTGGGCAGAGCGCGCCGGCATCCCCGAAGAGGAAAGAGTGGCTAAGTATCCGTCGATGGAAGAAGCCATGCCGGAGATATACAAGGAGCTTGACACTATACAGACGAAGCTGGAGAACCACTACCGCGACATGCAGGACATGGAGTTCACCGTGCAGGAAGGCAAGCTGTGGTTCCTTCAGACACGCAACGGCAAGCGCACCGGTGCTGCCATGGTCAAGATTGCCATGGACCTCTTGCGCCAAGGCATGATCGACGAGAAGACTGCCCTGCTGCGCATCGAGCCTAACAAGCTCGACGAGCTGCTCCACCCCGTGTTCAATAAGGAAGCGTTGAAAAAGGCGAAAGTCCTCGTGAAAGGCTTGCCCGCATCCCCGGGTGCTGCGACGGGACAGATCGTGTTCTTTGCCGACGACGCTGCCCAATGGCATGCCGCAGGCAAGAAGGTTGTGCTTGTCCGCATCGAGACTTCCCCCGAGGACTTGGCAGGCATGGCAGTGGCTGAGGGTATATTGACTGCCCGTGGAGGCATGACTTCGCACGCTGCCGTGGTTGCCCGCGGCATGGGCAAATGCTGCGTGTCGGGTGCCGGAGGCTTGAATATCGACTACAAGAAGAAGACCATCGAAGTGGGCGGCGTCACCTTGAAAGAAGGCGACTTCCTTTCTATCAATGGTTCTACCGGTGAAATATTCGAAGGCAAGATCGAGACCACGGCTGCCGAGCTTTCAGGCGACTTCGCCGAGCTCATGAAGTTAGCAGACAAATACACCAAGCTGCAAGTGCGCACTAACGCGGATACGCCCCACGATGCAGAGATTGCCCGCGCATTCGGCGCAAGCGGCATCGGTCTTTGCCGCACGGAGCACATGTTCTTCGAAGGAGAAAAGATTAAGGCAATGCGCGAGATGATCCTCGCGGAAGATACCGAAGGGCGCAAGAAAGCGTTGAAGAAGATTGAGCCGTATCAGAGAGCCGACTTCAAGGGCATCTTCAAAGCTATGCACGATCTGCCCGTGACGGTCCGCCTGCTCGACCCGCCTTTGCATGAGTTTGTTCCTCACGATTTGAAGGGTCAGGAGGAAATGGCAGAGGCAATGGGTCTCTCCGTAAAGGAAATCCAGCAGCGCGTCGAGGCTCTCAACGAGCATAACCCGATGTTGGGTCACCGTGGCTGCCGCTTGGGTAACACATATCCGGAAATCACCGAGATGCAGACGCGTGCCATCCTTGGCGCAGCCTTGGATCTGAAGAAAGAGGGTATCGTGGCAAAGCCCGAGATTATGGTTCCGCTGACCGGTATCCTATACGAGTTCGAAGCGCAGGAGAAGGTTATCCGCGCCGAGGCAGAGAGGCTGTTTGCCGAAATGGGCGACCGCATCGACTTCAAGGTGGGCACGATGATTGAGATTCCCCGTGCTGCCCTGACGGCAAACCGCATCGCTTCGTCTGCCGAGTTCTTCTCTTTCGGGACAAACGACCTTACGCAGATGACTTTCGGCTATTCGCGCGACGACATCGCTTCTTTCCTCCCGATATATCTCGAGAAGAAGATACTGAAGGTCGACCCGTTCCAGGTGCTGGACCAGAACGGCGTCGGTCAGCTTATCCGCATGGCCACGGAGAAGGGACGCGCCATCCGTCCGGACCTCAAGTGCGGTATCTGCGGCGAGCACGGTGGCGAGCCCACTTCCGTGAAGTTCTGCCATAAGGTAGGGCTCAACTACGTGTCGTGTTCTCCCTTCCGCGTGCCAATCGCCCGCATCGCCGCTGCCCAGGCTGCAATAGAAAGCTGACCATAGGTTTTGTTTTTATATTATATAGAGCCGGTTGTTTCGAGCAAAACAGCCGGCTCTTTTGATTAAAACAATCGGCTCTCCTGCTTTGCCCCTTTTGCAGTGGTGAAAAATGAAAGGTTCGAACCTTTTGCCCGAATCGTTCGAACCTTTTAAGGGGAAGGTTCGAACCTCCATCAGAAAAGGGGTGGAAACTTTTTCCTAAAAACGAGAGAGGATGTTTTGCGCGTGTTAATCTTTTATCTACTTTTGCGCCCGTTGAAGGACGCATCTGAAACACTTTGAAAGGTGATGTTTGGAAGCGTTTTTTAATGGGCTTCAGCTTGGAAAGCTGCCAGAGTGGTCGAATGGGCCGCACTCGAAATGCGGTGTACGGGTAACTGTACCGGGGGTTCGAATCCCTCGCTTTCCGCCCCAGTGATTAAAGTCAGTTTTGTTGTACACCAACAATCAACTGGCTTTTTTTATGCTGGAAGCCTTACTTTTGCCAAGTCTTTTATCAATGGAAATGATGCAAAAAAGCAATTATCACAGTCACTGCGCGTTTTGCGACGGGCGCAGCATGCCGGAAGAGTTCGTGAGGTTCGCCATCGCACGCGGATTTAGGGCTTACGGATTTTCGTCGCATTCTCCCCTACCCTTCGAGACGTTTTGGAACATGTCGCGTGACGATATGCCGGATTATATTGCGGAAATAAGCCGCCTGAAAGCCAAATACAGCGACAAAATAGGGATTTACACAGCCCTCGAGATAGATTACCTGGATGAGACCTACAACCCCTCGATCCCGTATTTCCGTGAGCTACCGCTCGACTACCGTATCGGCTCAGTGCACTTCCTTCCAGTTGCGCAACCTCTTGCGGAGAAAAACATGATGTGTATCGACGGCTCGCTTTCCGACTTCCGCGCATCACTTGAGCGTTATTTCGGGGGAGATATACAGAAATTAGTGGCAAGATACTTCAACGCGGTGCAGCAGATGGTTCTCGCCGGCGGGATAGACATCGTGGGGCATTTGGATAAGATCTACATGAACGGACAGCGGTGTAAAGGTTTCTCTTTCGGGGCTTCATGGTATAAGGATGCGTTCTGCGAGACGCTCGATGTGATTTCAGAGAAGGGATTGATGGTGGAGATAAACACAAAGAACCTCGTAAAAAGGCGCGAAACATATCCGCACATGGTGTTTCTCGGTATGCTTAAGGAAAGGAATATCCCCGTGATGGTAAACTCCGACTGCCACACGCCGGAGCTTGTCGACAGCGGTCGGAGCGAAGCCTTCGACCTGCTGAAGGCAGTGGGCTTCGTCACGACGCGCGAGCTGGTGGGTGGCAAGTGGGAAGACGTTGCCCTTTAGTACTGTTCCTTCTCGTTGGGGAAATCCTGCGTCTTTACATCTTCGATATAAGCCTGCACTGCGCGGGTTATCTCCTCTCCTATGTTGGCATAGCGGCGCAGGAAGCGCGGCGAAAAGCCCATGTTTATCCCCAGCATATCGTGCATGACAAGTACCTGCCCGTCCACGCCGCCTCCGGCACCGATGCCGATGATTGGTATGGTAAGTTCCCCTGCTACGCGCTCCGCCAATGCCGCAGGAATCTTTTCAAGCACTATTGCGAAGCAACCTATCTCTTCCAGCAGGTGTGCGTCGCTGACAAGTTTCTCCGCCTCCGCAGCTTCGCGAGCACGGACGGTATATGTGCCGAACTTGTTTATCGATTGCGGGGTAAGTCCTAAGTGCCCCATGACGGGGATGCCGGCGCAAAGAATGCGCTCGATGGAATCTTTTATCTCGCTCCCGCCTTCCAGCTTGATGCAGTCGGCATGCGTCTCCTTCATTACGCGAATGGCAGAAGCCAACGCCTCTTTCGAGTTGCCCTGATATGTTCCGAAAGGCAGATCCACCACTACGAGGGCGCGCTGCACGGCTTTCATCACCGACTTACCGTGATAAATCATCTGGTCGAGGGTGATGGGCAGCGTGGTGGTGTTTCCCGCCATCACGTTCGATGCCGAATCGCCCACAAGGATAACATCCATACCTGCCTGGTCAATGAGCTTCGCCATGGAATAGTCGTAGGCTGTCAGCATGGATATTTTCTCACTTCTTTGCTTCATTTCCATAAGGCGGCGGGTCGTCACCTTACGCGTATCGTCCAAATCTCTTTTTGCTACTGACATGATTGTTTTGTTTTTTGACGGCGGCAAAGGTAGAGATATTAGACACACGGAGGATATGCCTACACGGTAATCTCAATCAGACAGCCTTCAGGTCCCACCGCGCAGCTCTCATAGCAGCCGTCGCCCGTGGTTCGCGGCCCGCTCGCAATCTCATACCCGTCTGCACGCAGTCTTTCCGTCATGTCGTCCACCGCCTCCCTGCTGCCGACGCTGATGGCGATATGTATGTATCCGCAGCGCAGGCGGCACTCTTCCATAGGGGTAACTTCGGGGCGCGTCATGATTTCCAGCCGCGCCCCGCCCCCAAGCGAAAGAAAGTAAGACCTGAACCCTGTCCTCAGGTTGTGATACATCTCGCCGTGTGTGGCATTGAAATAACGCACAAAGAAATTTTTCATTTCCTCAAGGTCGAGGACGTACATCGCAATATGATCGATCTTCATTTTTCGCCTGTCTTTTCAAGTAAGAGAATATAGAGTGTAGTCATCTTTTCTTTTTGACGGGAATGTAGAAGTCTTTCTCCGTCAGGTTGCACAGGGAAGCCACCTGCTTGCAGTAGTCCAGGCGGAACGTGCGGTGGTCGCGGGTGTCGGAGCCGAACGTAAACTTCACGCCAGCCTTTTTTGCCATGAGGATAAACTCGGCATGCGGCGTGCGGGCAAGGTCGTTTATCTCCAAAGCTATTCCCCGCCGGCGCACAGCCTCTATGATCTGCTCCATACGCTCCTTTGTCCAGTGCCTGTGGTAATCGCGGGCAATGGCAGGCGGAAGGAACAGCGGCCAGCCAAAGATGTCGAGCGGCTCGGGGTTGTTGATAACATCCAGATAGTGCTGCATGTTTATCTTCATAAATTCTTCGGCATCGGGAATGTAGCAGTCGTGCTCCCAAACCTCTGCCACGTCGCCGTATCTGTTGCTGTTGCGTATGGTCTGAGGGTCCATGACGACGTAGTCCACCTTGTCGATAAGCTCTTTCGACAAATTCGCGCTCCATCCCGTTTCCATAGGCTGCAACCCGATGTAGCAGGGATAGTCTTTCACCTCGTCGATAAACTTTGCCAGGTCGTCATCGTTCTTAATCGCGTAGTCGGCTACGTTTTCCAGTATGCCGAACATCTCTATGCCGTTCTGCCGTGCTTTTTCCACCATCTGCTGTGCCGTCTGCACATCGGAACGGTGCGAATGCAGGTCGTAGACAGGGAACGGGTATTTAGTGCTTCCAAAATCCGCGTCGCCCGACGCTTCTATGCCGTTCTTCGGTGCGCAGCCCGCAGCCGCGCCTCCGCACATGCCGCTCAACAGCAGTGTGCCCGATGTCTTAAAAAAGTCTTTCCTGTTCATGTTCTTATCGTGTTATCATTTTCTCGGTTTGCGTTTCGGAATGAAGAAGTCGTCTTCCGTAAGATTGCACAGGCTTGCCACCTGCTTGCAGTAGTCCAGGCGGAAAGAGCGGTGGTCACGCGTATCCGATCCGAAAGTAAATTTCACGCCGGCCTTTTTTGCCATGAGGATAAACTCGGCGTGCGGGGTGTGTGCCAAGTCGTTTATCTCGAGTGCGACCTTGTTTTCCCGTGCTGCCTCGATGATTTGCTCCATACGTTCCTCGGTCCACAGGTTATAATACTCCCTTTGAATGCTCAGCGGGAGGAACAGCGGCCAGCCGAAAATATCCAGCGGCTCCTCCCCGCCCAATATCTTCAGATACCAACTCAGGTTTCTTTCCATGAAATCTTCCGGATCGTCGACGTAGCAGTTGTGATCCCATACTTCCATCCGGTCGCCATATTTGTTGCCGTTCGGCATATACTGCGGGTCCATAAGGATGTAGTCCACCTTGTCGATAAGCTCTTTCGAGAGGTTCGCGCTCCATTCCGGAGCTGCGGGCTGAAGCCCCACGTAGCAAGGATAGTCTTTCACTTCGTCGATGTATTTTTCCAGGTCCGCATTTGTCTGAATGCCCCAGGGCGATACGTTTTGCACGACGCCGAAACACTTGAAGCCGTTTTTCTTGGCTTTGTCCGTTATGTCTTGCATGCTTTGCTTCACGGAACGGTGCAAATGCAAGTCATAAAGAGGATAGGTTGTTTTACTCATATCATATAACGCTTTATTGTTTAACTGCTTTCTATCGAAACCATTCGAAATCATTACCTTTGCAAAGGTGAAGGGTTACCCGCAGACGGGCAATACCTATTTCTAACCATTTAATAATGTAGAACGGATGAATGTAAAAGGTGAACTGGGCGACAAGTTCCTGCTTCAGGACTTTACAGGCAACGCCCCGATGGCAGGGAACGTGGAGAGATACAAGAGTATCGCGGCAGGATATGCCGAGACGGAGAATGCCATTGCCGTATTGAGCGACTTGAAACAGCGGGTCAGCCATATCTACTACGGAGGCATGGCTCAGACCTTGGGGATATGCCGCAAGGGAGAGTATCACTGCGTCGCTTCCATTTGGGAGGATGAAGTGTTCGAACGTATCGTCCCCGAAGACATGGAAAAGAGGCATCTCGACGAGCTGAAGTTTATCCACTTCCTAAGAAACAAGTCCGGACGACACTATGCGGACTATTATCTTGCGAGCACCCTGCGTATGACGGGGAAAGGCGGTCATGTGTATCCCGTGCTCCATCGGGTGTTCTACGTAGACACACAACACGACGGCGGAATCAGGTTGGCACTCTGCCTGTATAATCTCTCCGACAAGACAGATGCCGACAGCCGTATTCACAACTCTACAGACGGCACGGCGGTCCTTTTGAACCGGCAAGACTTCAGCAACCTTATTTCGGAAAGGGAAAAAGAAGTGTTGCAGCTCATAGACAAAGGGAAGCTGAGCAAAGAAATATCCGAAACGCTCTTTATCAGTGTCCACACGGTGAACAGACACCGGCAAAACATCCTTTCCAAACTGCGCGCCTCCAACTGCGTCGAAGCATGCCGCATTGCGCGTCAACTGAAACTCATATAAACGTAATACATCAACATTATCATGGAACAGAAAACCGTAAACGAACAGGAAATCAAGCTCAACGAACACAACAAACAAGAGTATCCGCCCATGCACACGGTCGAGCATATCCTAAACCAGACGATGGTGAGGATGTTTGGCTGCCCGCGCTCGAGAAATGCGCATATAGAAAGGAAAAAGAGCAAGTGCGACTACGAACTCCCCACGGCACCCACCGAAGAGATGATGGCAGAGGTGGAACGTCGCGTCAACAATGTCATAACGCAATGTCTCCCCGTCACCGTCGAGTTTATGCCCCGTGAGGAGGCTGCCGCGATTGTCGACCTCAGTAAGCTGCCCGAGGATGCCTCCGACACGTTGCGCATTGTCCGCATTGGCGACTATGATGCCTGCGCCTGCATCGGCGCGCACGTCGGCAACACTTCCGAGATAGGTTGCTTCAAACTCCTCAACTACGATTACGCAGACCATCGTCTCCGCCTCCGTTTCAAACTGGAGGTTGCCGCAATGTAGGTTCGGACCTCATAAAAACGCTGTCCGAGGGCTCTTCTTCCGTTTTTGAAAACGGGAAAGGAGGCTGCGAGGCATCCGGATTATTAGAATGCCTACGGTCTGCGAAATGAAATATTTTGTGTATGTTTGCGGGCGTTTAGGACGAGTTTTTATACAGATTCATTAAATACACAAGAGTTATGCAATCAATTGACAGTTTCAATTTTGCCGGCAAAAAGGCATTTGTAAGAGTTGACTTCAATGTTCCATTGGACGAAAACTTCAACATCACAGACGACACGCGTATCCGTGCCGCTCTCCCTACTCTTAAGAAGATTCTCTCAGACGGTGGTAGCGTGATCATCGGTTCGCACCTCGGTCGTCCGAAAGGCGTTGCTGATAAATTTTCACTGAAACATATCCTTTCTCACGTGTCCGAATTGTTAGGCGTAGACGTTCAGTTTGCTGCCGACTGCATTGGCGAAGAAGCCGGCGTGAAGGCCGCTGCCTTGCAGCCGGGCGAAGCTCTGCTGCTTGAGAACCTTCGTTTTTATGCAGAGGAAGAAGGCAAGCCGAGAGGTTTGGCGGACGACGCAACCGACGAGGAGAAGAAAGCAGCCAAGAAGGCTGTGAAGGAAAGTCAGAAGGAGTTCACCAAGAGATTGGCGTCGTATGCAGATTGCTACGTGAATGATGCGTTCGGTACGGCACACCGCGCCCACGCTTCCACAGCTCTTATTGCAGACTACTTCGATGCCGACCACAAGATGTTCGGTTACCTCATGGAGAAAGAGGTGAAGGCTGTGGAGAAGGTTATGAACGACATCGTTCGTCCGTTTACTGCCATCATGGGTGGCTCGAAGGTTTCGTCGAAGATTGAAATCATAGAGAACCTTCTGAACAAGGTAGACAACCTTATCATCACGGGCGGTATGACCTACACATTCACCAAGGCAATGGGTGGCAAGATTGGTAATTCCATCGTTGAAGACGACAAGCTGGATCTTGCTCTCGATCTGATGAAGAAAGCAAAAGAAAAAGGCGTAAACCTCGTTTTGGCAGTAGATGCCAAGATTGCCGACAACTTCAGCAACGACGCGAACACCAAATATGCCAACGTTAATGAGATTCCCGACGGATGGGAAGGTCTCGACATCGGTCCCAAGACGATGGAAATCTATGCCGACGTTATCAAGAAATCGAAGACCATCCTTTGGAACGGTCCTACGGGTGTGTTCGAGTTCGAGAACTTCACCGACGGTTCTCGCGCAGTGGGCAACGCAATTGTTGAAGCAACCCGGAACGGAGCGTTCTCGCTCGTTGGTGGCGGCGACTCTGTTGCATGCGTCAACAAGTTCGGCATTGCAAGCAAGGTATCTTACGTATCGACAGGTGGCGGCGCACTTTTGGAAGCCATCGAAGGTAAGGTGCTTCCCGGTATAGCGGCTGTAAAAGGCGAGTCCTACAAATAAAGACTAACTCTCAAAATTGAGAAGGGGATGTGGCGAAACGCCGCATCCCCTTCTTCAGTTTATATGCCGTCTGTAAGCGAGAACTTCAGCGTCCCGGCATTCACCAGCTCATCATGCGGGATGGTGAAGCCTTTCAGCCGCTTTCCGCCGGCAGAGATGTCTTTGACGTAAATATCTTCCGGCGCACGGTGTTTCGCCTCTATCACAAGAGAGCCTTTCGGATAATACTTCTTGTCGAGGCGCAGGGTGACCTTGTCGAATGTCGGCGAGGTAAGCACGTAGTTCACATCTCCCGGGCAGGCGGGATAGAAACCCATCATCGAGAACACTGCCCAGGTGGACATCGTGCCGGTGTCGTCGTTGCCCGGCAATCCGGCAGGAGCATTACGGTAATACTTGCCGAGAAGCATGCGGACAGTCTTCTGCGTGCGCCATGCTTCGCCTTTGAAGTAGCTGAAGAGATACGGATAGGCAATGTCCGGCTCGTTTGCCATGTCGTAGTGACCCTCGTCGAACACTGCCTGGAGCTTGTCGACAAACTTACGGCTGCCGCCCATCAGCTTCGTCAGCCCCGGTATGTCGTGAGGAACATAGAATGTGTAGTTCCATGCACTTCCTTCATGAAAGCCCGGGTTCGGCTCGAAGTTCTCGCCCTGTTTCGGGTTGAAGGGAGAAAAGAACGTGCCGTCGGGCAAGATGGGACGGAGCGTCCCGTATTCCTTGCTGTAATAGTGCTTGTAACCCATCGAACGGTCGTAGAACAGCCGTGCGTCATCTTTCTTGCCCAGTGCTTGAGCAAAGCGTGAGAGATTCCAGTCGGCAATGTAATATTCCAAGGCATGAGAGACGGAGTTGTCGTATTGCTCGCGGAGAGGGACGTAGCCCTTGCTCATATAGTCGTTGTTGTCCGGACGGAGCAGGTTGAACTCGCCCGGTGTCGTTGCACCTTTACGCATTGCCTCGTATGCCGTCTCCACATCGAAATCACGCAGACCGCGCATCCAGGCATCCACGATATAGGGTATCGACGGGTCGCCTTCCATCGTGAGCGTCTCGCGTCCGTAGAGTTCCCACTTGGGTAGCCATCCGCTTTCCTTATACATATCCACCATCGTGCGGATAATATCCTCCTGGCGTTCGGGGAAAAGAAGGGTCATCAGTGTGCTTACGTTGCGGTAGGTATCCCAAAGAGAGAGCACCGTGTAGCGATTGCCCGTGGTATGCCCCACCTTGAGGCTTTCCATCATCGGATACTCACCGTTCACATCCTGGATAATGTTCGGATGAAGCAGAAGGTGATAAAGGGCAGTGTAGAAGACGGTCCGCTCGTCTTTCGTACCTCCCTCCACTTCGACGCGTGAAAGGTCGCTGTTCCACCTTTCGACTGCTTCGGCTCTGACACGGTTGAAATCGAAACCCTGCTGCTCCGTATCCATATTCAGGCGGGCATTCTCTATGCTGACGAAAGATACGCCCATCTTCACCTCAACGGCTTCACCCTCTTCCATGTCGTAGGTAAACCACACACCTATATCGTCGCCACTCATATCGCGGTCGTACTTCGTGTACAGCTTGTATTTGCCGGCATAGGCATCCCATTGTGCCTCCGCTCCCATCTCGCGCTGTTTCTTCCAATAACCCATTGCACGCGGAGCCTTGCTCACCTTCATAACGAAGTATATCGGGAACACAGCCTGCGCGTTGTAGCAGAACGTGCCAAGCAGTTTGCTCCCCTCTATCTCCGTCTCGTTCACGATACGAACCGTCGCACCACTCTCGTTGGTCAGACCCTCGCCAAGGTTGAGCAGGATATTCCCCTGCCCTTTCGGGAATGTGAAACGGCTGAGACCTGTGCGCATCGTGGCTGTCGCTTCTGTTCGTATATTATATTTCGTGAGGACATTGCTGTAATACCCCGGATGTGCCACCTCGTCGCGGTACGCACTGCCATACTCATGGTAGTCCACCTTCAGCTCGCCCACTGTCGGCATCAACAGAAGACTTCCCAGCTCGGGACAACCCACTCCGCTCAGGTTAACATGCGAGAAGCCTGTCATGTAGCTATTGTCGGAAGTGTATGGAGTGGACCACCACCGGCTGTCTTTATCATACTTGTTACTCTCCGACCCCATCACATTGAACGGGGTGACACTCATCATTCCCTGCGGGCACACGGCTCCAGGATTGGTTGTCCCGAAGTTGCTGGTCCCGATAAAGGGATTTACATAATCCACCGGCTGTTGTGCCGCCGTCATCAGGCTACTGCATAGCATGAGACCTATTACCTTCTTCTTCATTATCGCTTTGTTTAATCGTAAATATCTTACCACACCACTATCTCGTCCACAAAGATGAACCCGTTGTTTGCCTCTGCTGCCTTCAAGCGGACATATCGGGCGTTCCAGTCGCCACGGAACGTGTATTCCTGGAAAGAAAGGTCGGCATCTTTGTTGGAAACGGTTGTCGGAATTGTGCCGCATGAGGTAAAGTCCGTCCCGTTCTCGGAAGTCAGCAGCTCGACCGTTGCCGGCTGGTAAACGCCCGGACCGATAAGCTGCATGAAGCGGGCAGACACCTTATGTATGTCTGTCGTCTCCTCCATATCTATCACGCAGTCGAGGTCGTTGGTATATCCCTGCCAACGGTCGTCAAGATAGGTCAGCCCGCCACGGTAGCCGTCGACGAGCGCGTTCATTCCTCCTGCCATATAGCCGGCATACAACTGGCTATTGTAGTGCACGGGCTTGTTGATGGCGCGGTGATAGTCCACTTTCTTCTCCGTCGGAGTGCCCTGCAACTCGCCACCTCGGAAGATGGCAGCCACGATATGGGCAGAGTCTTTCACCGTGATTGCCCCTTTGCAAACGGCAGACGAGGAAGTCGGGACACTGCCGTCTGTCGTGTAGCGTATCTCCGCCGGGTATTTCTCGGCATCGATGTATGCCCTGATTTCTTTCCCTGCAGTATCGACCTCCATATCCACATCCAGCTCGTCGGAAAGGGTAAAGGCATTGATACCCATCCGCTGCAACACGGGGATATGTGCATTCATACGCGGCTTGAAGCTCTTCCAGTCACGTCTCTCCTGCGGAGTCCACCCAATCTCGGCAACCGCCAATGCACGGGGGAACATCATATATTCGAGATATTTCTCGTCGGCAATAAACTCCGTCCATGTGTTTGCCTGCACTCCTATGATATGCCGTCCCTCTTCTTCGGTCAACGAATCGACGGGAACGGGATTGTAGCTATACACTCTCTTTATCGGGGTATAGCCGCCAATGGCGTAGGGCTGCGTCTTGGGGTCGGCTTGATAGAAGTCGAAATACATATATGCCGAAGGTGTCATCACGACATCGTGCCCCATGCGGGCAGCCTTGATGCCGCCGTTCTCTCCGCGCCACGACATGACGGTTGCCTCGGGGGCAAGTCCGCCTTCGAGTATCTCGTCCCAACCAATCAGCTTGCGCCCCTTGGCGATAAGATGCTCCTCCGCCTTGTGTATCATATAGCTCTGCAGCTCGTCCACGCTCTCCATGCCTTTCTTCTTCATCAAAGCCTGGCATTTGGGGCAGGTCTTCCACGAGTGTTTGCCCGCCTCGTCGCCACCTACATGTATATATTCCGAGGGGAAAAGCTCAACCACCTCGTCCAACACATCATCCATGAAGGCTATCGTCTTCGGATTACCGATGCAGAAGTCGCCGTGCTTGTAGGGCTGACCCGTGCAGCTAAGCTCCGGATAGGCATACAACACCTCGTTCGAGTGACCCGGAAACTCAATCTCCGGCACTACGTTTATATGCCTCTTTGCTGCGTAAGCCACTATCTCGCGCACGTCGTCTTTGGTATAGTAACCGCCATAGGCTCCCGGCGTTCCTTCGGGAAGATACCTGTGGTCTTTCCCTGCCCACCATTTACGCCAGTCCGACTCCGTGCGGAAGGCAGCCTCCGTGGTCAGTTTCGGATATTTGTCTATCTGCATGCGCCACCCTCCGGCATCCGTAAGGTGCATATGCAGGTTGTTGAGCTTGTAGAACGACATCACGTCAAGTAGCTTGAACACTTCTTCTTTCGGGAAGAAATGGCGCGACACATCGAGATGCAGTCCGCGGTAGCGTAGGCGTGGCGCGTCTTGTATGGTGACGTAAGGAACACCTCGAGAGGTAAAGAGCTGCCGGAGAGTCTGCTCTCCGTAAAACAGTCCCGCCTCGGTGGAGGCTTTCAGGTCGATTCCTTCATCTGATACTGTAAGACTATACCCTTCGGGATTTCCGCCTATCGAGGGGTCAACCGAGAAATGCACATTCGTCGGCTTGTCCGCCGAAAAGACAGCCGCGCTGTCTACCTTCAAAAAACCATCAGACACGGTGAGCTGTGCCGGAAGGGGAATAACATTCGGCTCCACCACTTCCCTCTGCGCACAAGAGGCAAGGGACAAGGAACACATGGCAGCAGCTCCCAACGCTGCCACCATATACGATTGCTTCGACAATAACATCATACTTACTTCTTTTACTTATTGATTTGCCCTTTTTTTTGACGGCGGTAAATGTACGAAGAAAGGGGAAACCCCCACTGGAGATTTCCCCTCTATGTGAAAGAAAGCCGCACCTGTGGATATAAAGAAACTCCTTACGACAGGATTTGAGTGCTTTGCCACCTTTGTAATCCGCCGTGCATCTCTGCAATTCCCCTTTCGGGGCTGCGGCCCGCCATTAGCGACAATAGCGTTGTCTCGGAATTATAAAAAACTGATGAGTTTACCAATCAAACAGGTGCGGCTTAACTCTTTTTCCTGCGCCAAAGGTATGCCATGTCTTCGAACCTACCAAACAATTCTCAAATATTTTATTCCAATGTGAAAATCCGCCACCTTTATCGCCGAAAACGCCGGAAAGTCCGCTTTCTTCCATTTTTGAAATAAAAAAACGCCGGAAAGTCCGCTTTCTTCCATTTCTGAAATAAAAAAACGCCGGAAAGTCCGCTTTCTTCCGTTTCTGAAATAAAAAAACGCCGGAAAGTCCGCTTTCTTCCATTTTTGAAATAAAAAAACGCCGGAAAGTCCGCTTT
>CAVJTV010000043.1:0-15159 GCA_963652435.1 Desulfovibrionaceae bacterium
TTTTGCAAGGGTGTAAAGCCATTTCCGGAAGTCGGGAAACCATTTTGCAACACTGCAAAGCCATTTCCGGAAGTCGGGAAACCATTTTGCAAGGGTGTAAAGCCATTTCCGGAAGTCGGGAAACCATTTTGCAACACTGTAAAGCCATTTCCGGAAGTCGGGAAACCGTTTTCTCAGTTTTTTTTCAGCTTCAGGATGGTGATGGAGTTGGGCGGAAAGGTGTAGACCATCGGTCGGGCAAGGGGAAAAGAGACTTCGCCCGTGGTCGGGGCAATGCGGAGCGGCTCGTCGAAGGTGTTACGGTCCGTAGCCTCGCCCACGAGAACGATGGCTTCTGCCACGTTTTTTATGCTGCCTCCCTTTATGTCGAGGCGGGTTTTCTCCTCGTGAAAGGTCGTGTTGACCACCTTCAGAAGCACTTCGCCCGTAGCATTGTCCACTGCGGCAGACGCCACAAGCGAAGGCAAGGGCTTCAGAACAGCCTCGTGAAGCAGGGCACCGTCGACGAAGCAGCTCACCTTCTCGTCGCGACACACAATCCTCACATCGTACCAGCGGTTGCTCTCGAACGCATACTCCTTTGCCTCGGTCAGCACGTCGCGCACCGTTCCCGAGGAGCGGTAAAGCTCGCAGCCATTGGGAGAGACCTCCAGCGCGATGTGGTCGTTCGATTCCCCCTCTTCGCCGTTGTCGCGGACGCGCAGGCGCACGGCTCCGCTCCCTTTGTTCCGCCTTAGCCGGAGGGAAATCGTGTAGTCGTGCTCCGTTGGGTCGCCAATCAGGATGTTGTTCCATCGGTTGGCATCGGGAGTGAGCTTCCCGCTGTCCACATTCCATCCGCCGGTCTTTATCCTTGCCTTGGTCACGGGAATGCCGTCGATGCGCACGTCGTCGAAGTCGTAGCTATTGTCGAAAAGGTCTATACCGGCGTATCCGAGCGTCACCTGCGGACGGGCGTGCGTCTCCGTCCGTGCCTTCAGCAGTTCGTCCCCACGGTTGCCCGCCAGCATCTTCAGCATGTGGTAAGAGGGCGTGCCGAAAGCCCTGTGGTTGTCGAAAGAGATGGCGGGATAGCGTTGGAAGGGATAATCCGCATTGCCGAGCACCGGTGCGTATGCCAGCCTCTCGACAATCTCGGGCGAATTTTCCGCTCCGAGAAGGAAGCAAGCCTCGCTGATGGCTGCCCGCATTGTCCCCTGCATGGCGGAGCCGCTCATGCTAAATTCACCGATGAACACCGTCGGGAACTTGCGCGGATACTGCACTCCGTCTTCGTAGCGGTCGTGCACAGAGATGAGAAACTCCCCTCCGGCGTGGAAATGGAGGTCTATCCAGTCGCTTGTCAGCTTTTCCCCCTTGGCAAGCGAGCTTCGGATGACGGTTACGTCGGGGTAAACCTCGTTGATGGCTTTACGGAAGAGGTCGAAACGCTTGGCATACTCGCTGCCGTAGTTCTCGCTGCCGATCTCCACGTATCTGAGGTGGAACGGCTCGGGGTGTCCGCTCTGTGCACGCATGGCACCCCACGTCGAGTCTGCGGGTTGGTTGGCATAAGCGATTGCATCCAGCGCGTCCTGCACCAGGCGGTCCATCTGCGTTATGTCTTCGTATCTCGGGCGGCGGCTCTGGCTCGTCACGCCGCTGTTAACCACATACACCGGCTCGGCATCCAGGTCTTCACACATCTGAAGGAACTCGTGGAAACCCATACCGTTCGTTGAGCCGTAGCCCCAGACGTTCCAGAAGTTACGGCGCGTGGATACGCCGCCCACAGTCTCGCGCCAGACGGGGTAAGTGCCCGCCGTATATCCTTCCACAAAGCTCCCGCCCGGGAAACGGACGAAACGCGGGCTGAGCCCTGCAATCATCTCCATCAGATCCTCGCGCAAACCACCCCCTCGCCCTTTCCAGGTCTTCTCGGGAAACAACGAGACCATATCAATCCAAAAGACCGTCGCGCTGTCTGCCGTTATCGCAAGCACGGCGTTGTCTGCATCGGCGGAAGCTGTGAACGTATGCGAGAAACGCCGCCATTCATACGCCGGAGACAGATTGAAGACATCGCTCAGCGGCTCGCCCGTCGCCGAGTCGCCGATGAACACGTTCACAGTCCTCGGCACAGCCGTGCCGCCCTTCATAAACAGCGACAACTCGTATTTCTCGCCCCCGCGCACGGCAATGCCGTTGTAGCCCGTGGCTGCCACGCCACCTTTTTCCGCTTCGGAAGGATACGCAGGGGCAGCGATGGAAACCAGAAGAGACCGCCGGTTCTTGTCGTTGATAAGCTCTTTCGCGTCGAGCCACATGATGGTGTTCGGCGAGAGCCGCCTCCATCCGGGTACGGAATCGGGACGTATGAAAGGGATGCTCCATCCGTTGGGAGTGGTAATCGTGCCCTGCTTGGCGTCGTACGGACAGTTCAGAGGCGGCACGTTCTCTTCAAAACTGCGGTTTCGTATCATCTCGGCATATATGCCGCCGTCGATGGCGTGGTTTATCTCTTCTATCGTAAGTCCGTAGAGCTGTTTGTTGACCGGCACGGAGAGACCTCTAAGATCAACGGTTATCGAAGAAGTGACGGGCGTTTCCGGACGGCATCCCAGCAGCACCAATGCCGCCATGATGCCCGCGCACAACAGGTTTAATGTCCTAAACGGTATGCCCATCCTTTCGTGCCGCCCTTTTTATACTTCCAATGCCCCGATTATTTCTTTCGCAGAGCGGAAACCGTGTCTGTCGAGATAGTCACTCAATCCGTCAATCGCCTTCAGCGACACGGTAGGGTCGATGAAGTTGTACGTCCCGATCTGTACGGCAGTGGCACCTGCCAACATAAACTCGACAGCATCCTTCCAACCGGAGATACCCCCCAAGCCGATGATGGGAATGCTGACCGCCTTATGCGTCTGCCATACCATCCTAAGCGCAACCGGCTTTACGCACGGTCCTGAGAGCCCCCCGGTCACGGTTGAGAGTATCGGCTTGCGCCTTTCCGCATCTATAGCCATGCCAAGCATTGTGTTGATCAGCGAAACGGCATCCGCCCCCTCCGATTCCGCTGCACGGGCTATCTCGGTGATGTCTGTCACGTTCGGAGAGAGTTTTACGATTAAAGTCTTGGGATAAACCCTGCGGACTGCCCTTACCACCTCTGCTGCGCCTTTTGCCGTCACCCCGAACGCCATCCCGCC
Organism: Desulfovibrionaceae bacterium; assembly: GCA_963652435.1. Lineage (GTDB taxonomy): Bacteria > Bacteroidota > Bacteroidia > Bacteroidales > Tannerellaceae > Parabacteroides. The sequence goes on from CAVJTV010000043.1 coordinate 3,192, forward strand.
TTGTTTTACGTTCGGGCAGGAGATGTTAAGCTCGATTGCAGGGATTTTATCCAGCTCGGCAACCTTCTCGGCACACTCTGCGTAGGTCTCAACCGACGACCCGCTTACGTTTACAATCATGTTCGTGTCGATGTCCTTTATCGTCGGGTAGATATGCTCTGCGAAATACTCCACGCCCTTGTTCTGCAAACCTACGGCGTTCAACATGCCTGCGGAGGTCTCTGCCATACGGGGGTAAGGGTTTCCCTCACGCGGCGTGATGGTTGTGCCCTTCACGAAGATGCCGCCCAACCTTGAAATGTCCATAAAGTCGGCGTACTCCACGCCATACCCGAACGTGCCCGATGCCGTCGTCACCGGATTCTTCAATTTCAAATCACCTATGTTTACACTTAGCTCAGCCATGTCAATTCCTTTATATTAAATACCGGACCTTCACTGCATACGCACACATTTCCCCTTTTCGTATTCTCCACACAGCACAGGCAAGCCCCAATGCCGCATGCCATTGTGTTTTCAAGCGACGCTTCGCACTCTATACATTCCTTTGCGGCATATCCGGCGACAGCCATCATCATCTGCTTCGGTCCGCAGGTGTAGATCCTATCGAAACGCTCACTTTTCAACACCGAATGATTGGTTACAAAACCCTTCTCGCCAAGAGAGGCGTCTTCGGTGGTGATATGGACAGCTCCAAACTTTCTAAACTCGTCGAGCTGCAGCACATCGTCTTTCGAGCGCCCACCAAGCAAAAACACCGGCTCGAAACCGGCTTCCTTCAAGGTCTTTCCGAGATATAACATGGGAGCTGTGCCCACGCCGCCCCCAACAAGCAGCAGTTTCTGACCTTTGTCTTTCTCTGCATCGGGCAATGTAAACCCGTTTCCGAGCGGCAACATTATGTTTACGACATCTCCGGCGCGATATTCGCCCATGCGGCGCGTCCCGTCGCCAATCAACCGCACCAAAAGCCATAGCTCGCCGCAGGAACGGTTTACGAAATTGATGGAAATAGGTCTGCGAAGGAATGTCGTGGGCGACTGATCCACCTTCACCTGAACGAACTGACCGGGAAGCATCTCCGGCAAATCCCCGTCGCAAGTCAGCTTCAGTAGGGCATAGTTCTTATGAAGGCAGATGTTTTCCCTCACCTTCATATCCAATATGTACTTCTTCATCTAATGTATGATTATTCGAATTGTCACACAAAAGTACGTAAAAACCCTTACCCCAATGCGGTGGCAGTCTGTTTATGTGTTTTTCCCCAATCCGTGTTTCTCTGGAATGAGAGTCTCGAACGTACCGTCGGAATAGAATATCACTATCTTGCTTACATTTCTGGACGGCCCTTCTGGGATTACAATAGTTTCTTTTACAATCTGTTTTGGTGTGTTTACAGGTGTCTCAACCCTTGTTTCCTTGCGATATTCGGGAGCCACTGTGGCTTTAGTCGGATTTACAGCCTCCACATTCGAAAACAAATCAGGTTCGGTAGTCATTTGTTTACGCATCATATTCCCTTCGCCAAGCATGAGCCAGTTTGCATCTATGTATGTAAACCTTCTCAGAATTTTGTTTAGAACACCCATACTCGGATTGTTTCTTCCGGAAAGAAGATGCGCTACTGCCGATCGTTGAATACCGATAGCATCAGCAAACTGGGCTGCTGTCAGCCCTTCATGTTCCATTATTGCCAAAAGACGCTCTTTCATCACTTCGTGATTTTAAATTATACGCCCGCTGTAGCTGACATTATGTCTGTTTACAAATAATCCAGCACAAAACTAAACGATGGCACAAATATAAAACATAATTTCCAATTGTGCGGTTTACAAATACAAATATCCAAAATTACACACGTCACAGATGAAATACAAATGTAACAATAATACTTGTAAACCACGAAATAAGCATGCAAAACATACGTGAAGCAATACATTACATATATCGGGTAAAACACTGCTTTATATACGAATATCGTCCGTTGTATTTATATTATATCACGGCTCTGTTACGGATATATACAAGGTAAGCCGGATAACCTAAAGTGTAGAATGGATTTCAATTCATAAATACTTGGTTTTTCATGCGTTATTACAATAATACGCCTTGCTGTTGGTTGCGCAGACTGTATTGATTCACATTAACGTTTTGCGCGGCTACAATTGTTGCGTTATTTCTTTTGTATACATATATTCCGGCGTGTAAACCGTATTGCGTACAAATGTTCGTGAATCACAAATGTAATACACATACACATGTGTACACCTGTGATGAATATATTTTATCAGATTACTACTACTGCCACAATGTCCTACCCTACTTCAGGGTTTTATTTTGTTTCAGCGTGTACTTTTGTATCCATCAAGTTGGGGAAGGAAATTCTGCGATATTTGTAAATCCGTACAGGAGAGAACAAATATCGAATTCTCATAGGGGTAAAATGTAAGTGATATCTTTGAAAAACAGAGTGTAAATCCCGTTTTTTAAGGAGATAAATGCGGGGTATTCAGAAATAATCCCCCTATCTTATTTCTTAATGTAGTATTTTATACAGCAATTCCTTCAACAGATCTGCATCTGCTGTTGAAGTGTTCTCCACTCCTTTCGAACGGGCATCGGTAGTCCGGATTTCGCTAATCAGATTGAAGACTTTCATTGCAGAATAGTTGCGTAGTCCGCTCATATAGTCCTTTACTTGAAAGGTTCCTCTCAGCCCTAATTCCACCATCAGACCCGTTTCCGACTTATCTTTCGCGTAATGGCATATCATGAGGTTCGAGAAGTAGTTGAAAATGATGGGAAGTGTCATTTGTATCGGATTGTTCTTCGGGTTCTTTTCGAAATACTGCGCTATACGGTTGGCTTTTAGTATATCCTTTACCGCGATGGCTTTGATGAGTTCAAAGTTGTTGTATTCTTTGCTTATCCCGATATTCTGCTCAACAAGTTCCGGTGTGACACGTTTTGGGGCTTTTTCAGGTAATATCAGAGCCAGCTTGTCCAATTCCTTGCTCAGACGACTTAAATCGTTTCCTAAGAAGTCTGACAACATCTGTGCGGCCTTCGGGTCGACACTGATGGAACGCTGTTGCAAAAGGGAAGTGATAAACGCCGGCATTTTATAGTCCGGAATCTTTTTCGATTCGAATAAAACGCCAACTTTTTCCGCCGTAGCTGCCAAGGATTTTCTTCTGTCGAGGTTCTTGTACTTGTAATTGACAACAAGGACGGTGGACTGAAGAGGATTCTTCACGTAAGCCGTCAGCAGATCTATATCGCGAACCAGCTGTGCCTCGCGAACGACCACCAACTGACGTTCCGCCATCATCGGAAACCGCCTGGCAGCATTGATTATTGCCCCAGCATCCGTATCCGCGCCATACATTATTACTTGATTGAAATCCCGCTCCGCATCCGACAGTACGTTCCCGATAAGCAAATCCGTTATCCTGTCAATAAAGAAAGGCTCTTCTCCCATCAGTATATAAACGGGCTGAAACTTGCAGGCAACGATGTCCCTGCATATCTCTTCGAACGTATACTCCTTCTTAGCCATTGCAAAACACTAAAATCACTACCTTTGAGGTGTTTTATAAACGTAGCGCAAATATAAACATAAATGCTGTCTCTAAATCTGCCGACATTCGAGGCTAAGGTGAAGGAAAAAGACGGGAAACGCGTCATTTTCGATCCTGTGCGATGTAAGTTTGTTGCCTTGACTCCCGAAGAATGGGTTCGGCAACATTTTGTGAACTATCTCATCCAATACAAGGGTTACCCCAAAGAACTTATGGCAAATGAAGTCTCGCTAAAGCTCAACAGCACGTCGAAGAGATGCGACACGGTGTTGTATGACCGCTTTCTGACCCCACTGATGATTATTGAATATAAATCGCCCTTCGTCAAGATTACGAGAGCTGTGTTCGATCAAATAACACGATATAACATGGCTTTGCATGTGCGCTATCTCGTGGTTAGCAATGGCATAAACCATTATTGCTGCAAAATAGATTACAAGGATCTTACTTATTCGTTTTTGAAAGAGATTCCGGCGTACGGCAGTTTGTAATAAACAAGCCGACGCCTACTGAAGGTAGTTGCTGCCAGGAGTGTTGTAGTAAAAATACAGGAAATCAGCCTGCAAAGTATCAGGCTTCTGAATGTATACAGAACTGTCTATCCCCTGAATCGATCCCTTTACATCCTCTTTCTCATCAAAAAAAAGAGAGTAACCGAGTATAACTGCGAAAAAAGAAAGTATCAACAATTTCATGATAATCTACTCCTGTTTTTGTTTACATCAGCGAAGATGTAACAAGAACGGAGAATGTTGCATGATATTACGTGGGGAAGATGATTTTTTCCTTTCACACGAAAATAGCAGTCCTTTTCTTATTGTTCCGAGCAAATTTTAGGTCTAGAAGGTGCTTTTTGTAATAAAAAGGAGGGAAAAACATCCGCTTTACCCTCCTCCTTTATGATTGTCGGAAACAAATTCCTTAATTGTTACCCGAAATTGTCGAAGTGGAGCATTTCGGGAGATACGCCGAGGCTGTCGAGCATATTCTCCACAGCCTTCGACATCGGACCAGGACCGCACATGTAATATTCAATATCCTCCGGAGCCTCATGATCCTTCAGATAAGTGTCGAATATAACCTGATGAACAAATCCCGGAGTGTATTTCACGCCAGCAACGTCTGCGGCAGGATCGGGACGGTCGAGAGCCAAATGGAACTTGAAGTTCGGGAACTCTTTTTCTATTTCCAGAAAGTCGTTCAGATAGAACACCTCGTTAAGCGCACGGGCACCGTAGAAATAGTTCATTTTGCGGTCTGTCGTCTTCAGTGTCTTGGTCATATGCATAATCTGAGCACGCAGAGGAGCCATACCTGCACCACCACCAATCCACATCATCTCTCTCTTAGAGTCGAAGATAGGATGGAAATCACCATAAGGACCACTCATCGTTACCTTATCACCCGGCTTCAGAGTGAAAATATAAGAAGAAGCAATACCCGGCATCACATCTTGGAACCCAACTTGTGGTTTCGGCTTAAACGGCGGAGTAGCAATACGTACCGTCAACATGAAACGATCACCCTCAGCTGGATAGTTGGCCATAGAGTAAGCACGAACAGTCGGTTCCGTATTCTTGCACTTCAAACCAAAGAGACCGAACTTCTGCCATGATGGCAAGTATTCGTCGCCAATAAGGCTCTTGTCGATATCCTTGTCGTAATCCATCTCGTATGTAGGAATCTTAATCTGGGCATACGAACCGGGGATGAAGTCCATGTGCTCGCCCTTAGGCAGCTGAACGATGAACTCCTTGATGAAAGTGGCAACGTTCTTGTTTGATACAACTTCGCATTCCCATTCCTTCACGCCCAATACCTCTTCCGGAACTTTTACCTTCAAATCTTCCTTAACCTTTGTCTGACAAGCCAAACGCCAGTGCTCTTTCTGCTGCTTACGAGAGAAGAAGACCTTCTCGGTAGGCAGTATCTCGCCACCACCCTCGAGCACTTGTGCACGGCACTGACCACATTTACCGCCACCACCGCAAGCTGAAGACAGGAACACACCGCCCGATTGCAAAGCACCCAACAAGGTTCCGCCCATCGGAGTCTCGATTTCTTTCTCTCCATTAACCGTCAGCTTAACATTCCCTGACGGCACCAACTTTGCCTTCGCAAAAAGAAGCGAACCAACGAGGATCAGCGTAATCACGAGGAAAACGACTGCTCCGGCTACGATGGTCGTAAGTCCGCTCGACATTAGTATAATCATCTTTATTCTTGTTTTATGCGTTAATACTTAGATCTTAAGTCCCGAGAAGCACATGAATGCCATACCCATCAGACTGGTGATGATGAAGGATATTCCCAAACCTTTCAAAGGCTTGGGTATGTCCGAATAAGCCAGTTTCTCACGGATAGCAGCCATACCGACGATAGCAAGCATCCAACCGATGCCGGAACCAAGTCCGTAGACAGTAGCAACTCCCACATTGGGAAATGCTCTTTGTTGCATAAACAGAGAACCACCCATGATCGCACAGTTTACGGCGATAAGCGGCAAAAAGATACCCAAAGATGCATACAACGCCGGGGCAAACTTCTCGACCACCATCTCCACCAGCTGTGTGAATGAAGCGATGATGGCAATGAAGAGGATAAATGCCAAGAAGCTCAAGTTGACATCCTTGAACCCTTCGCCGAGCCAGGAAAGGGCTCCTTCTTTCAATACATAGTTTTCAAGCATATAGTTGATTGGCAACGTACATACCAAGATGAACGTCACAGCCAAACCTAATCCTAAAGCAGTCTTCACGTTCTTGGAAACAGCCAGGAAAGAACACATACCGAGATAGTATGCGAAAATCATGTTGTCTACGAAGATCGAGCGGACAAACGTGCTTAAATATTCTTCCATTCTATTATTCGTTTAATGGTGTTTGTATTTAGTTTTCTTGAAGCTCTCTGTTCTTCGAACGGTGAACCCATACAATCACGGCAATCACAATCAATGCCATCGGAGGCAGAATCATCAAACCGTTGTTTACATAGCCGAAATCGTAGAAGGCTTGCGGAATAACCTGAAATCCGAACAATGTACCTGAACCGAGCAATTCGCGGAAGAAACCTACAATCACAAGGATAAGAGCATATCCCAAGCCGTTACCGATACCGTCGAGGAACGATTCCCACGGACCGTTACCCAAAGCAAACGCCTCCAAGCGTCCCATAAGGATACAGTTCGTGATGATCAGACCGACATACACGGAAAGCTGCTTGTTCACATCATAAGCAAATGCTTTCAACACTTCACTGATGATGGTCACCAGTGCGGCAACAACCACCAGCTGCACGATGATACGGATACGGTTTGGTATCGTATTTCGCAACAACGAAATAATCACGTTTGCAAACGCCACGACAGCCGTCACAGAGATACCCATCACGATTGCCGGCTCAAGTTTCGATGTTACAGCCAATGCAGAGCAGATACCCAACATCTGTACGACAACAGGGTTGTTCATGCTCAACGGGCCTAACAGAACTCCTTTATTCTTTTCTGATAATAATCCCATTTTCTTACTGTTTTTGTGAGGTTAAAAACTTAACATAACCGCCGAGGCTGCCCGACAGCATGCGGTCGACACCCTGACTGGTGATCGTACCACCCGAGATACCGTCGACATAGTCCTGATCGGCTACGCTCTTGCCCGGCTTAACAACGGCAACGGACTTGAATGTGCCGCCTACAAACAATTTCTTGCCTTTGAATTCGCTACTGAACTCAGGTTTCGCAATCTCGGCACCCAGTCCCGGAGTTTCCCCCTGGTGACTGAAGTCTGCACCAAAGATTGTATTCATATCGTCGTCAACTGAAAGATACCCCCACAGAGGTCCCCACAAACCCGTGCCGGACAAAGCCATGATGTATTTGCGTCCACCGTCTATGCTTGCCATGAACACGGGGTGCTGTTCCGGCTTTGCCGTGAATGCGTCGCCGTCTACCTTCTCTCCTTTCTCATTTACGAGGAACGATTCCTTGATCAGCTCGCTGAACTTCGCTTCAGCTTCGTTTGCCGGAACGGAAACACCGATGGAACGCAGGATCTGCTGACGCTTGTCGTTGTCTTCGTTCTTCTGTTGGAAGGATCTCAGCGACTGCGAAGTGAATGCCAACACCACAGCCACCAAAACAACCATTACGGAAGCATAGACAATTGTATATACATTACTGTCTCTGTCCACACCCTTTTTCTTGCCGCCGGCTTCTTCCTTTATCTCTTCAAACTCGGAAGCTGGAGCATTGCATATGGGACAAACATCAGGAGCTTTATTTCCTTCGTGGATATATCCACATACTTTACATTTATATCTTGCCATACTCTCCTTAGATTATTTGATTACACGTTTCAATCTGCGGTTGATGTTTGCCTCTACTACATAGTAATCGATAAGCGGAGCAAACACGTTCATAAGCAGAATCGCAAGCATCATACCCTCCGGATAGCCCGGGTTTAATACGCGGATGACGATTGCCATGACTCCCACCAAGAAACCGTAGATGTATTTTCCTGTCTCGGTACGTGCAGATGTCACAGGGTCGGTTGCCATAAACACGGCACCGAAAGCGAAGCCACCCAAGCACAGATGGTCAATCGGAGAAACAGTCATAACTACCGTTGAACCGATCATATTGAACACTGCCACCATAAAGGCACCGCCAACAAACACAGACAGCATCGTCTTCCAGCTTGCTATCTGAGTATACAGAAGGATAACGGCACCAATCAAGATGGCTATCACCGAAGTCTCGCCTATCGATCCGGGAATCAGACCGACGATATAGTCCCAAGTGGTCATCGGGTTGCCAAGCACGTCGACAGCCTGGAACGACCCAATCTGTTCCTTGCCGGCAATGGCAATCTGTCCGAGCGGCGTTGCTCCGGAGAAACCGTCGACCACCTCACCTGCTCCCAGCCCGAACGTATCGGATGTGCGGACAAACACCTTGTCGCCCGACATGGCTGCCGGATAAGCAAAGAAGAGGAATGCACGGGTCACCAACGCAACGTTGAACACGTTGTAGCCCGTGCCGCCAAACACTTCCTTGGCAAAAATCACCGCAAAGGCAGTAGCCACGGCAATCATCCACAGCGGAGTGTCGACCGGAACAATCATCGGAATCAATATACCGGAAACAAGAAACCCTTCCTGGATCTCTTCTTTCTTCACCTGGGCTACGGCAAACTCGATGCCCAGACCTACTACATACGAAACAATAATTTTAGGCAGCACAGCCAGGAAACCGAAGATGAACGTCATCCAAAATCCAGGGTCGGAACCAATAGCCAAATTGTGCTGATAGCCGACATTGTACATACCAAAAAGCAAAGCAGGCAACAAAGCGATGATAACAACCGTCATGGTACGCTTTGAATCGATAGAATCGTGAATATGCACGCCCGACTTCGAAGTGGTGTTGGGGACAAACATAAATGTCTCGAAACCTTCGAACACGGAACGGAACATCGCCAGCTTTCCGCCTTCCTCAAAGTTAGGCTTAATCTTGTCGAGATAATTCCTTAACGCTTTCAATGTATTCTAGTTTTTATGTTATTAATTCATTTCCTTGTACAACAGATCCAGTCCCTGACGCACGATCTTCTGTATCTCGATCTTGGATGTGTCGACAAACTCACAAAGGGCAAAGTCTTCCGGAGCAACTTCGTAGATCCCCAAATTCTCCATCTTGTCGATGTCGAAAGCGATAATGGCTTTCAGCAGATATTCGGGGTAAATGTTCATCGGGAACACCTTGTCGTATTCGTTCGACATAATCATGGCACGTTTGCCGCCTTTTACGCGTGCATCAAGCACATATTCTTTGCTCTTAGGAGCCAGCCATGTGAAGAAGGAGTGGCTCACGCTATACTTTCCGAAGCCGAGGGTTGCCCATCCGAAGAAGTCGTGCGTCTCGTCGCCTTCCGGAATGACCGTTATCTGGTTGTCGTACGCTCCGAGGTAATCGTCCTTGCCCACTTTCGTGCCTGTCAGTACGTTTCCGCTGATGATGCGGAGGTCTTTTCCGCCTTCAAGTATCTTTCCGCCGACAAGGCTACCGACGGTGCAACCCGAGATGGTCTTGACGTAGCCTCTCTCCGTTGTTTCAGAACCTGTGATGGCAACCAGACGGCTGAAGTCAGCCACGCCTTTGTTGAAGAGACGACCGATGATAATCACGTTCACGGGGTCTACCACCCAAACAACCTCGCCTTTGTTGATAGGCTTGATATGGTTGATCTGTACACCCACGTTACCTGCCGGATGCGGTCCTTCGAACTCGACCGTCTCGACACCTTTTGCACTCACCGACGAACCTTTCCGGATGCCGACGTAAACCTTTCCTTTCGTCATCTTTGCCAACGCATCCAGTCCCGTCTGGAAATCCGCTTCCTGACCTTTGAGGATGAAATCGAAGTTGGGAGCCAACGGCGCGGAATAGAATGCCGACACGAAGATGTCGCGCGGCTCACCTTTCGGCGTAGCCACGATGTCGTACGGACGCTGCTTGATGAAGGGCCACATGCCCCCGTCGAGCAATGCCGCCTTCACCTCTTCGCCGCTCAGCGAAGCCACCTTCTTCTTGCCGAAATCCTCGTACTCGATTTGCGCATCGGGCTTAACAACCACGCTGAGCACCTTACGCTTCTCTCCTCGGTTTACGGCTACCACTTCACCACTGACGGGCGAAACGAACTTGATTTCCGGGCGGTTCTTGTCTGTCATCAACACAGAACCGGCTTTGACCTTCTCTCCTACTTTGGCAACGACCTTAGGCGTGATACCGTTGTAATAGTCGGGAACGATGGCATAGCTATCGCTCTTTCCGGCACTTAGCAGCACGTCTGAAGCTTTACCTTTCAGATTGATGTCTAAACCCTTTTTAATCTTAATCACACTTGCCATGATATAACTAAATGTTTATACGTAATTTGCCCGCAAAAGTACTCTTTTTTTATGTCCGAAGTACACCCGCCGCGCAAATAGGGAAATAATTCCATAATTTTACGCCCGCCAAAAAAAGAGAAGAAAAGAATGAGAACATACGTCGTATTATTCCTGTTGTTTTGTGCCACGGCAGTGCCGGGCTTTGCCGGTGAGACGTACTTCACCGATGTCAACAGCACGCTGATACGCTCGCTTCGGGTGAAGGTTGCGGGCGAGCTTATCTCCTCGCCTTACATCGCGCTTGGCGGCGATGAGCAGATACAGATCAACTTCGACGCCATGGAGCACGGCGCGACGCGCTACGCCTACACCGTTATCCACTGCGATGCCTCCTGGCAGAGGTCCATCCTCTCTCCCATCCAATATATGAGCGGCTTTCAGGGTCTGACCATCGACGACTATGCCGGCTCCGTAAGCACGGTGACGCAATACACCAACTACAACCTCCTGCTCCCGAACGAGGACGTGCAGCTCAAGGTCTCGGGCAACTATGCCGTGCAGATATACAGCGAAGACAATCCGGAGAAGGTTCTCCTCACCGCATGCTTCTCCGTCGTGGAGCCGAAGGTCGGCATCGAGGCTTCGGTGAGCGGGAACACCGACATCGACACCAACCAAAGCCATCAGCAGCTCAGCTTCAGCATCGACACAAAGAACTTCCATATCCCCTATCCCGAGACCGACCTCAAGGTGTTTGTCTACCAGAACAACCGTCGCGACAACGCCGCCTCCGACCTGCATCCCATGTCCGTCTCCGACAGCAAAATCACCTATTCCTTCAACCGCAGCCTTATCTTTCCGGCGGGCAACGAATACCGCCGCACGGAATTTCTCAGCACGAAATACAACGGCATGCACGTGGAGCGCATGTCTTACCACAATCCGTATTACAACGTGGAGCTGACGACGGACCTCGAGCGGCACAGCCGGACGTACCAGTACGACCAGGACCAGAACGGACGCTTCTTTGTCGGTTGCAGCAGCTGCGACGAGGCGGACACGGAGGCGGACTATGTCATCGTGCATTTTGCCCTGGACAGCGAACCGTTCCTCGACGGGAGCGTCTATCTCGGCGGCGAGCTTTTCCACAATGTGCTCGACGAAAAGAGCCGTATGGGCTACAACTTCGAGACCCGCCGCTACGAGAAGTCCGTGCTCCTCAAGCAAGGGAGCTACAACTATCAGTACCTCTTTGTGCCGTCGGGCAGTGACTGCCGAGGCGAGACGGGACGTATTGAGGGCGACTTCTTCCAGACGGAAAACGAGTACACCGTCTGCGTGTACTACCGCCCCATAGGTGCGCAGTACGACCGCCTCATCTGCGTCGCCACCACCTCCTCCGTGCTTTAGCACCTCCCCCGCTTCCATCGCCTTGATACGGGCGCAGGACTAATAAAAAAGGCTGCCCCATCTTAGGAGCAGCCCGCTTTGTTTAC
>CAVJTV010000044.1:0-599 GCA_963652435.1 Desulfovibrionaceae bacterium
ACCTTGCCGTTTTGATTTTCTTTCATACTTACTTAATTTTATTGTCATACAATTCACTGTCCATTTCGTTGTCGGTATATTTACCGATGAAGATGAATATGTCCGCTATCAATGATATGCCCAATAATCGGATTGTACCGGTAGAGGTACATCCTTTCGTTCATATCCTTTCTGTGGAGATGTTAATTAGCGTCCATCAATACAACCGTTCGATTGTATCTGCTTTCGTACATTCCCACGTTCGAGTGAAAGAATCAAGGATATGTTCTTTGGTATATACCCTCGCCTATATCGCTCATCGAAACGTGATGTTATCGAAGACGCACACCCTCACCGACATATTCGACAGTGCAAATATATGGCTCGGTGATGCTGTAATCAGTGTGATTTCCTTTAGTGCGTACTTGTGGCGTCAATTTGGATAGTTGTGGCTTCATATGAGGTAATGGAGTTAGACATGACGCTTAGTAATTTTGCATCCAAGCGGTAAGCCGAAGCTTTCGAGACATAAAGTGCTCTTTTTTGAGTGATTCGTTTTCGTCCTTCATGGACAGACTTATTTGCATCGGGCAAATAGCAAGGTATGTTTTATGCAGCAC
>CAVJTV010000044.1:609-3712 GCA_963652435.1 Desulfovibrionaceae bacterium
GAGCTGAAAAAACTCCGAAGTCGTTTTTTCTTGGAGGAGAGAATGCCACATTCTGAATGCCGGTTACGCCGTGAAACACTAAAATCCAAAGTAAGAAATGAAAATGAAGAAAATTCGGAGCGCACGCTCCAAAGAGAAGACAGAAAAGCGTGTTTCGGTCAATTTCACGCCGACGGAATACGCTCATTTCCTCACGATGAAAGAGGAAAGCGGTGTGCCAAGTCTGTCACTATTCATCAAGGCAAGGGTCTTTAACGAGACTTTCCGAGTGATAAAAGTGGATCGTTCCTTGCTTGACTATTATCAAAAACTGACGACTTTGTACGGACAATTTCGCAGTGTCGGAGTGAATTACAACCAGACAGTTGTCGCTTTGAAGAGCAACTTTACTGAGAAAAAAGCCTTTGCGATGCTTGCCAAGTTGGAGAAAATGACGTTTGAATTGGCAATAATTGGAGGTGAAATCGTACAACTCACCCGTGAGTTTCAGGAGAAATGGCAACATCGGCGATAGCCTTTTACTGTGCATTATTATTCCTTAATGAACAAAAATCAGGCTTCCCTCTCATTTCGGGAAGCCTGATTAAGCATTTGAATGCATTTATCGTTTCTTGTATTTTCCACCTTTCAGGTCACTCTCAACCATTCGTTTGTTCATTTTCTCTCGGAGGTCATCAAGGAAATAGGTGCGACTGTCATCCTTGCGGTGTTTCATGTTCATATAGACGTTGTAGCAGTTCTTGATTTCTACACCCAAGATTTCAGAAAAGGCATCTGCCAATTCTTCTATACCAATTTCACCATCGTTAATACAGCCATAGGTATCGAGTGCATAGAGTAGTTCGACCAAGTCTGTTGCCCTGCCTGTCCAACGGAGTTTCTTCGCAGGTCTGACTGGCAAAGCAGGAAGAAGCCCCTGCATTCGCATCCTCAACAATAGCAACTCTGTGTCAATAACACAGAGCAGTTCCGATACATTTTTTCCCCATTTCGGTTGTTATACCTATTTTTTCAACCATACCTCTTAAATGGAATCGAGTAAAGTTCAATGTGCGAAACAATGAAACAAGATTTTCTTCACTATTCCCCAACTTTATGATTTCTCTGATAAGGTCATCGGTTGCTTCCGTACTTTTATTAGAGAATAGCATCTCAAAAGATGCGTTTTTAATAAGTCTTTTCATATTGCCTGATGGTTTTTGCAGGCAAAGTTCTGAAGATTGTTCAGGGCAAAATAACCCTCAAACGGCAAGTAATATCCCTATTGCATAAAACTCACAAAGAGTCGAGATATTGCTTGGGTTTTATTCTGTGATATTTGCGGAAAGCCTCCGTGAAGTGGCTGAGATTGGCATATCCGATTTTATAGCCTACTTCGGATACAGAGTAAAGACGAGTGGAAAGCAGTCGTTTTGCCCATTCCATCTTTTCGGATAGGGCATACTCGGCAATCGCCTTGCCGATAACCTGCTTGAAGCATTTTTGCAGTTTGGAGCTGCTCATTGCTGCTTCACGTGCCAGTTCGGGAATGCTCGGTACGTTGTTTAAACTTTGTAAAATCCGGCGACGGACACGGAATACTGCTTCCACATCGTTCAAATTCAAGTTGGAAAGAGATTTTACTTCCGAACGCTTTTCGAGTTTTTCAAGGAATATTGTCAGCAGTTCTATTGCCTTTCCGTGCAGATGGAGGGGAGAGAAAGGCGCATCGCTTTTGGCTATCGCCTTGATGCCATCCAATACTTGTTGCATCGCAGGTGTGATAGTCTCGAAGAGATAAAAAGACTTGTCCGACAGGAGCAACCGACCGATATAGGTTTCGTGAGCCGTATCCATTTGCTCTATCCAATCCTTGTTGAAAGTCAATGTGATGTTTTCATACTGCCGTTTAGGCGCGAAAGTCCATTCCGTAGGGATATTGCTCGAAGGCATAAAGATACCGTCAAGTGTATCCACCCCAACCGTTTTCGTGCTTGTACCGATAATCTGCTCGTGTTTATGCTCGTTGATATAAAACATCACGGGAATCCATTTCGAGTTTTCCACCGAGCGACGCACCATTGTCATCGGTTCGTATGCCATAAAACTGATGTAGGTCAATGTGAGCCACGGCAACGGGTAGTATTGCTTGAAAAAGCCGCTGCCCACCGAAGGCGGAACGGTAAAACCGTTATCCGTTACCGATGTGCCAAATTGCTCGGCAACCATCTCCATCCAATCTTCAGGCTTATTGATTGCACAAAATTCTATGATCATATCATTATACCTTTCTGCAAATTTACAAATAAACAAGGATAAAAAAGAAGATTTCCTTATACTTTTATCCTTGTTGAATCACATGCTCTATAAAAAAACAAGAGTATTCCTTTTTGAGGGAATACTCTTGCGATATGGGATTTACTCAAACGCGACTAAACTTGAAGGTACTCCCACGGCAGTAACAACGGGTGTTTGCGAGCATTCGCCCGTCTTGGTATTGTAGGTATAGTAGCCCGTTCCGTTATTGCACGTCATACCAAAGACGATGAAATCTTTGTAGCGGGTTATGGCAAAAGAACCGTTACTGTCGGTCATCGGCAAATCGATTTTTTCGATGGTTTTGTTCCAAATGTCGATTTTCACGGGCTGGAAGTCTTTCTTGAGTATTCCGAATTCAGTGTCCGTTACTTTCAGACAACTATATACTATGCCGTTACCTGCATAGTAAGACTTTATCATATATTGCCCGGTCTTGCCCATTCCCTTGATGGTCGTTTTCGACAGGTTGAACAGGTAGTCAGCATCCCATTGGTCGCTTCCCTTGCGGATACGCAGGAATCCTTCCTTATCGGCAACGTTGAAGTTGTTGCCGGCACTGTAAAAGTAGATGTCGCCCCGCTCGTCTATGAATGCATCGGAGTGACGAAACAATCCGACCACACTTGTGCGGCTGTCCTTGATGACCTCGGTCTTTTTCGTTTTAAGGTCAATAACAGCCACCTCTGCCCCCGTCCCCGGTACGGAGGTGTGGGGCGAATTGAGCTGGTTGAGGGCTACATACATCTTTCCGTCTCGAATGACATTGCATCCGGGATCGGGATTATTGTCCTGAACGGCATAAGGC
>CAVJTV010000044.1:3722-5582 GCA_963652435.1 Desulfovibrionaceae bacterium
GCATAAGGCGAGAGGTCGATTTCATCCTCCTTTTGCAACGTAGCGGTATTGATTAGTGCAATCTTGCCCCTTCCGTGCAAAGCAACGTATGCCCGCTGTTCGTCGATGAAGTTGATTTCTCCGGGTTGCGCCATCTGTTCAAAAGTCATCGTACCTGCTTTCTGCAGCTCGCCGTGCACTCCTCTTGTAAACTTGTGTACCTTATCTCCGAATTTCCCTTCGGGCACAAGTACCGTGTTTCCTTTTGCGAATAGATAACACCCAAAGCCGAATTCGAATGCTTTCTTGTTGTCTGTTGCTTGAGGAGTCAAATCGCCGAACGTGCCGACATAAGCACTTTTGTCCACATAATGTACAAAGGCAAAATGCTGTAGCACATCGTTGGGCGTAGGTTTTGGGTCGTCGTTCTTGTCGCAAGATGTCAGCCCTATGGAGCCGACCAGCATAGCAGAAAAAGCTATGTTCTTCAATGTTGTTGTTCTCATTCTTATTTATGTTTAGAATTATAAAATACCTTTCGAGAAGACGTATCTGAATTTAAGGTGAAACGTCCGTCCCGCCAACGGCTGACGGAACTGATCCCACACTTCTTTGTTCATCAGGTTGTGGCATTCCAAGGCGATGGAATATTTGTTTTTATAAGTCAGTAACAGACCTATATCATAGACGAAACTGCGAGGAATGCGCCGTTTCTGCAATTCGGTAAGTTCCCAAAAGTAGAAGAACTCTTCCGTGAACTTCCCGTCCCAGAATGCCTTGACATACCAGTTCTTGAACAATCGGTCGCTGTGATATTCCGCTCCGAAGTTGGCAAATAGGTAGGGAATATTCGGCAATCGCAAGCCTTTTGTCGGATTGAGGGCTTGAGTGCCCGGCAAATAGTCCAAGACATCGCGCACATCCTGATAAGTCAGATTTCCGTAGGCATAGAGCGTCGGCGTTATATCCAGTTTCAACTCGGTCTCTATACCCTTGATATGCACCTTTTCCGCATTCACATATCCGGCTGCCATATGTTGTTTCATCAGTTTTATCATATCGCTCACCTGCATATAAAAGCCATTTACTTCAAATTGCAATCGCGACAGTCCGAGTACGCCGTTTTTATCTATCAAGAAGCCCAGATTGAAGTTGTGGCTTTTCTCCGGTTTCAGTCCGGCAGCAGGAAAGGTGATGATACCGTCGCCGAACAACTCTTGCGAATTGGGGAGGCGTATTGCCCGTTGGTAAGATGCCTTCAGATGAAAGCCTCTGAACGGTTCGTACTTCATTGCCTCTATCCAGCCGATCTGCGATGTCGTATTGCTCTTTTTTTTCGGAGCCTCAATCATCTCGTATGACGTCAAATCCTCTATCTCGGAGTGGAGATGGAAATACTTTGCAGAGAACATATTCGTCAGTTTCCTGCCGAAGAGTTTCGCCTCCCAAGTCAGTCCCGAAGCGACACTGGTCTTTTTGCTTGGAAATCCTCCGATGACAAAACCGGCATGCTGACTCGCAATGTCATCGCTCGGTTGTCTTCGGGCATAGTTGATAAGCGTGTTCAGGTTCAGACTATGATTGGTGGACAATCTGTAATCAAGGTTGAGGCGTTCGTTGATTTCCAAACCTTTGTCGTTCGAGTTGTGAGGGACATCTCCCGTTTCTCCCTGTCCGTTCGGACTCGGATATATGTTTCCCTCGAAATCGTGATTCACCCGTGCCGTATCCACAAAATTGTTCGTTGTATGCGATAGGGAGAAATGCGACTCGAAGTTAAGGCGGTTGTTCAGTACCCCGCTTTTCATCAGCTTGTTTTCGAGCATAAACATTCCTGATTTGTTTTCGGCGTGCTGGATATTCTTCAATACTCCTTGTATC
>CAVJTV010000044.1:5592-14581 GCA_963652435.1 Desulfovibrionaceae bacterium
AACTCAGTACTAATCTCATCGAACCAAAGTTTTGTGAAAGCGACTTTTCCTTTCAGCATATACGAACGAAAACGGTCGTGGTCTCGCTTTACCAATAGGTTCTCTCTTTCAGGAACTCTAAATGAGTAATCATTCTTTACCGATGTATAATAACCTCCCGTACCGAGCAGAATACCGCTCTTCGGAAAGTTCTTGCGCGAGAAGACACTTCCCTTGTGTGTCCGGTAAGAACCCAGTTCGTACGAAGCATCCAAATAGTCCGTACTGAACTCCTTCGTGACGATATTGACGGCACCACCCAAGCCATCGCAACCGAAACGTGCAGGGATAATGCTTTTATAGACCTCTATCCGTTCGATAATATCTATCGGAATCTCATCAAGCGAAAAGGCTCCATCCGACGTATTCATCGGAATACCATCCCAAAGAATCTGAATGCGGTTTCCTTCCAATCCGTGAACGATAATCCTCGAACTGCTTCCCAATCCACCTGTCTGCCCGACCTTCAAACCAATGGTCTTGTTCAAGATGGTTTCTAAAGAAACGGAACGACCTTGCAATTCCTTTGCATTTATCACTGAAACCGCTTCGGGCGACTCTCTGATAACCTGTGCTTTTGTTTTTCCAAAGACGACCACATTTGCCAATTCTGTCGATTCCGGACGTAACTTCAGGGTATGACGCTTTTCATTTGCCGTAATTGTGTCGGTAATTGTCTGATAACCTACATAACTCACTCTTAGTACAAGTTTTTGATGGGCATGGATATTTAGTCTCGCCACTCCTTTTCTGTTGGTGGTTGTACCGTTCTTGTACGAAGGATCGTTCAGACCTTTCCATTGCACAGTGGCAAATTCTATACTGTTTCCATTCTCTGCATCAATAACTTTTATTTCGATGGAATGCTGTTGTGCGAACATCGGATAAGCCCACAGCAATAGGATGCTGACGATGAGCACTCTTTTGTATAAATGAACTATTGAGTCGATTGACATATCTTATCTGTTTATGAAAACCCGTGCAAAATTACCCACCTATAAAACAGATAAATAACCCTACTATTCACACTTATACCCCTATTGAGTTTTATATGTGTCAAGTTATCGTTTTCGGGCAGTGTAATGCTCATTCGGGTTATTTTACCCCTGTGCGTCTCCGTACTTTTGCATCTTAGAAAATCAAAACGATACATACATATGAATAAACAAAAAATCAAACCTCTCGATGAGGAACGGGAGAGCCGCAGCCTGCTCTCCAATGCGGTGGTCATACTGCATCTCGTTTTCGGCACACTGTCTCTGCTGCTCGTGGTGTGGGCGGTGGACAGACTGATGAGCGACACGCTCACTTCTACGGCGATATGGATGGTTGGAGCGGCAATGCTGCTGTTCGCCCTGCTTCGCGGCGTGTTTTAGGAACGTCGATCTGGCGGGCGCACCGCTCGGCTTACAACGCCCTCACACGGTTGAGGTTGCGTATCGTGAGCCACTTGCAACGGCTGCCGCTCGGCTTCTTTCAGGAGCGGAAGGTGGGTGACTTGGTGAACATCATCAACCACGACGTGGAGCAAATCGAGATTTATCTGGCACACGGATTGCCCGAAATCCTCTCGGCAACGCTTTTCCCTGCTTTGCTTTGGGTAATTGTTATGGTATTGGACTGGCGGCTGGGACTGTCGCTCATCTCGCTGCTACCGTTGGCATTTCTTTTGCAGATGGCAGTTAAAACGTTTTGGGGCAAGAGTTTCCGACACTTTATGGAAAATACGCAGAAGATGTCGGAAGACCTTCTGGAATATGTGGCTACAATACCAATCATTAAAGCATTCAGCCACGAAGAGACCCGGACAGAGCGAGTTCTCGGAGGTATGCGCGATTATATCCATTGGGTGAAGCGGAGCATGTTCAGCGTTACTGTTCCAATGACGCTCATCACGATGTTCTTGGAGGGCGGTATCGTGGTAATGACCCTTGTCGGGCTATGGTTGATGAGTTCGGGCGAACTGACCGTAGCACGTTTCATCCTCGCCCTGATATTGGGTGGACTGTTCTCATCTTCCTTTGCCAAACTGGCTACGTTCCAGCATTTCAGGATTGTCTATGGTCAATCGTTGGCGAAGGTTCAGTCGATTACCGAAGTACCTGCAAAGGATACGGCAGACAGGGACAGGGATACGGATGCCATGCAGACCGATGTCTGTTTCGAGCACGTGACATTTGCCTACCCGAATAAGAAAGACTGTGCGTTGTGTGATGTCAATCTGCAATTTCCCAAGGGTAGCCATACGGCTATTGTGGGCGAATCGGGGTCAGGCAAAAGCACACTGGCAAGCCTGATGATGGGTTTCTGGCAACCGCAGTCGGGAACCGTTCGACTGGGCGGCGAGAACCTTGCGGAACTCTCCGAACACAACATTGCCGATTTCTTTTCTATGGTGCAACAAGAGGTATTCCTCTTCAACACGAGCATTCGGGACAATATCCGTATCGGCAAGCCCTCCGCCACGCAAGAGGAGGTGGAAACAGCTGCACGACGTGCACGCATTCACGATTTTATTACGGGGTTACCCAATGGTTACGATACTTTGGCAGGCGAAGCCGGCGTAAAATTCTCCGGCGGAGAGAAACAGCGCATTTCCATTGCACGGATGTTGCTCAAAGACTCGCCGATTGTCATCCTCGACGAAGCCACCGCTGCCTTGGACGGGGAGAACGAGAAACTCATTCAAGAAGCTCTTGATGAATTGCAGCGTAACAAGACCGTCATCACCATCGCCCACCGTCTCAACACCATTCAGGATATGGAACGTATTGTCGTGATGGACAAGGGAAAGGTTGTGGCGACGGGAACACACGGAGAATTGATGGACAACTGCCCACTATATCGCAATATGACGGAAACACAGGAACGGGTAAGCAAATGGCAACTGAAAGAGGAGGAGGTATAAACAATGATACGCAATATATTGAATGAATTGACCGTTCGCGGAGTGCGGCATCTGATAATCTCCGCACTGTTTTTCGTGGTTTATGCCCTTTGCGGAACGGCAATAATGCTTACTGTCCTGTTCCTTATCGACCGCCATATATCGGGCGAAAGCGTTTCGCTCATTTCGGCAGCGTGGATACTCGTTGGTCTGCTGATTTTGAAAACCATATCCAATGCCGTAGCCGATATGAGCAAGCACTTTGCCGGCTTCGATCTCGTGGAGCGCATCCGTGAGAAGATCATCTTGAAACTGAAAATGTTCTCGCTTGGCTTCTACACCAATGAACGGCTGGGCGAGATAAGTACTGTCATTCACAAAGACGTGGACAATATGGAAATGGTGGTGGGGCACCTTTGGACACGGATGTCCGCTGATTTCATCGTGGCGCTGATACTCGGCATCGGGCTGTTCTGGGTGGACTGGCACATGGGGTTGGCGATGATTGCCATCCTTCCTATTGCCCTCTTCTCCTTGTATCGGGGCATCCGTTCGGGAATGAAAGCACAGCAGGAGGCGCAGGACGGTCTGGCGGATATGGTCAGTCTCTTCGTTGAATACGTCAAGGGCATACCTATGCTGAAAGTCTTCGAAGGAAAAGGAATGTTTCGTGACAGACTCGACCACTCTGTTAGTGAATTTGGAGAAAGCAGTAAGAATGCTTCTCGTTTGGCAGCTGTGAGTGTGGGTAGATACACCTTTCTGATAGAATTGGCTTTTGCACTGATGGCAACGCTTGGTCTTTGGTGGACTTGGCGTGGCGAACTTTCCCTTTTCGCTTACCTGATGTTCGTCATCGTATCGAAGGAGTTCTACAAGCCCTTTGTCAATATGGAGAGCCATTGGCTGAACTACATCAAGGTAAAGGACAGCTACGAACGCATTTCCCGTCTGTTGGATGCTCCCGTGATCGTCGATCCCGACCAACCGAAAACGGCGGAACGCTTCGACCTCTCGTTTGATGGTGTCGGTTTCCACTATGAAAAAGAGGGGTTCGAGATGAAAGACCTCACGTTCAACGTACCCGAACGGACGGTAACGGCTCTTGTCGGCTCGTCAGGGTCGGGGAAAACCACCATCACCAATCTGCTGCTCCGCTTCTGGGAACCGCAGGCAGGCTGTATCCGTATCGGCGGAGTGGACATACGGGAAATGGACTACGATTATCTACTCGGCAAAATCAGTGTGGTAATGCAGAACGTCATTCTCTTTTCCGACACCATTGCCAACAATATCAAGGTGGGCAACCGCAATGCCACACAGGGGGAAATCGAGGAAGCCGCACGTCGGGCGATGATACACGACTTCATCGTCAGTCTGCCCGATGGTTACGAAACGAAAATTGGGGAGAACGGTTTGGGACTCTCGGGTGGACAGAAGCAACGCCTCTCCATCGCTCGCGCCTTCCTCAAAGATGCTCCGATCCTCCTTTTAGACGAGATAACGAGCAATGTCGATCCCGTCAATGAGTACAAAATACAGCAAGCAATGTCTGTGCTTATCCGAAACCGCACGGTCTTGGTCATTGCCCACCATTTGCAGACCATCCGCAATGCCCACCAGATTATCGTGATGGACAAGGGACAGCTTATGGAGAAGGGTATGCACGCCGAACTCGAAGCTAAAGGCGGAATGTATTGCAAACTGCTGTCGATGCAGTAAGATCGCTAAAAAAGAACAGGTAGTAAGACGCATTTATCTTACTGCCTGTTCTCATATTCAGGTAGTGTCCGAAAAAGTGTGTAAGCGTAGTTGTTGCTTTTTTACCACAGGGGCATGCCCCTGTGGTAAAAACTTTGTGGTTTTCTTGTTATTATCCATTTATTTGATACTCCGCTCTTGGAAGTAGGGCAACCTCCTAGCATAAGTCCTTTCTGTCATCTCTCGGGCAACAGATCCTAAAAGGAATACGACGGCATCAGCCGAGGGTAAAGCTCCGCGCATACGTAACGTACGCTTATAGCTGCGATTGAGGCGCTCCACCCAGGTCGTGGAGTAAATCATACGACGAACTTCTTCTGGGAATCTCAGATAGGTGAAGTAGCCTATATTGCGAGGGGAAGACAGAGAGAGGAAACTCCTGTAACTCTTACCCCAACGCTCTGCAAATGTACACAATTTCTCAAATGCCTTGATGGGAGTAAGACCTATATCTCGAATAGGGAATAACTCATCCAACTCCTGTGTCATCTGAGCTTTATCCCTTTTAGACACAACATTAAGGGCTTGTCGTTTGAAATGGACAACACATAACTGATGGGCTGACTGAGGGAAAGCCGAGCAAATAGCGCGTTCAATACCCTGTAAGGCATCTGAGATAATCAGATCTATCCGTTCCACGCCCCGAGTTTTGAGTGCTTTCAACTCCATCTCCCAATTCAACGCTCCCTCTGTGGGATGATTCACCACACAAAGCACCTCGCGACTACCATCAGGAAGTAGACCGAGCATCGTGTAGTAAGCCTCCTTAGAGACACTATCCTCTCGCCGAGTAAAGGCAAACGTTGCATCAATGTACACTGCCAAATAGTGAGGAGACAATTGGCGTTCTAACCACTTGTAGATCTCTGCCTTACTCGTGTTGGACAGGAAGCTAAGTTGCTGTTTACTATAGTGATGACCATAGAGGCGTTCGCACACGGCGCCAATATCTTCGCACGAAAGTCCTCGCGTATAAAGTTCATGGAGGAGAAGGGCGCGTTCGCTTTCTTGATGCGAAAGAATGCCCAAAATTAGGGGCTCGAAACTCCCTGAACGAGTACGTGGAATGCGAAGCTCAAAGCTACATCCATAGCCCCGCCATCGACGGGGACGGAAACCATTGCACTGTTCTCCTTTATGCTCTTGGACAAAAAGAGAACGTTCTTGCTTGGAGAAGGTGTTCAATAATACACGAATAAGTTCGTTAATACCTGACTCCGATGATAGCATTTCCGAAATAAATGCCGACTTTTGTGATGTTGTAAGCTCCATTGTTCTTAGTTTGTTTTTCTTGTTACCACAAAGTTAAGAGCTATGGGGCTTACACACTTTTTAGGACAGTATCCATATTCAACTGTACCATCCACCTTTGCCATAACACACAAGTAGCGGAGGACTTGTTCTCTTCTTTTCGGTCAGTCTTCTGATTATCCATTTACGGAAACTTTTGGCTTGTGGAGAAGCAAAACGAAATGACAGCATCGTTATCATTTCAATATTATATAAATCCACTGCACCACCCTTAAACAATAGCGTTTGCATCACCTCATCTTCTCTGAGTAATCCTTCTTTGAAGATAGACTTGATGTGGCTGTTTACTTTGCCGGAGAATACGCCGAATAAATCGGCTATTTCGCAAGCCGACATCCAAATGGAAGTCGTAGGAACGTGTACGTTCCCATTCTCCTCAATGGTTATGAATTCTCTTTTCATAGTAATTCAATATTCATTGTTTTTTCTTCTTTCGATTAACTTATCCATATCCTCTGCAATCTTCTTCTCTGAAATCTTCGCATAGGTCTGCGTGCTGGTGATGGAGGCATGTCCCATCATCTTGGCAATGCTCTCCGTACAAATCCCCTCGGAAATCAAGAACGATCCGAAACTGTGCCGGGCTTGATGGTAGGACAGATTCTCTTTGCGTCCGATAATGACGCCCAGTTCGTGTATCTCAAACCACATCATGTCTCTGCTTGGCAAAGGGAAGACCGGCTGCGTGTCATCGGTCGTATTGTACAAATCAAGTATCTGCTCCGCTATCGGATGCAGAGGGATAAATGACTCCACTTTCGTCTTCTTACGGTTGATGCGAATGTATCTTCTATCGTCGGCAGTCCGCCCGATATGGTGTGGATACAGCAGTTGGGTATCGACATAGGCAAGTCCCGTAAAACAGGAGAAGATAAAAGCCCTGCGAGCCAATTCCTTCAATGGGTCATTGGCGGGCAGTTTCAGTTCTAGCAGTTGTTTGAGTTCCGCTTTGCTGATGTGCATTCGTTTGGAGGGCGGTTTCTTCTCATACTCCAACTCTTCCAAAGGATTGGCACGGATAATCTCATGGTCTACGGCAAGATATATCAGTCTGTTCAGCCAACAAAGGCAATGGTTGGTCTGCGATGCCCCGAAGTTCTTGTACCGCTTCAGGTAGACCTTGTATTCCCGTCCGAATTCCTCGGTGATGTCCGAAAAGGCAATGTCCGCCTTGCCTTTCGACTCCAAGAACTCACGGATATAGCTCTGGTAATACCGAGAACTCCTGTAGGTCGAAGTGGAGTCGATTTCCTTGGAACGGACGGCAAGGCGTTCCCGTTCCCTTTCTCCCATTTGGAGCAGATGGGTAGGAATGACCGCCTGACCTACTATCCTATTTTTCAATAGTTCGGCACTGACCACACCCTGCTCTTTGAGCATTTCATCATAGAGCCGCTCCGCATACTTTCGAAACTCTTTCAGGCGGTTGTTCGTCCGCACGTCTGCGGTCTCTGCTTTTTTTGCATTCCATTGTTTGAGATTGCAAGTAATACCCGTGGTTATCGTCGTGCTTTTCCCGTCGATGGAGATTCGGCAAAGTACGGAAGTTGTACCATCCACACGTACCTTGTTGCGATTGATATAGAGTAGTAAAGAAAATGTGCTACGCATAATTCGTTTGTTATCTATGGGGTGTTTATAATATGAGTTTCAAATCCTTTGTCGCTTCGATGTATTTGTCCATATCCTCGAAAAGCTTCTTGGGCGTAACCTTCGCATAGACCTGAGTAGTTTGCAGGTTGGAATGCCCCAGCATCTTGCAGATGGTCTCGATAGGAACGCCGGCTTCCAAGGTAATCAGCGATGCAAACGAGTGCCTGCCGGCATGGTAGGTCAGGTCTTCCTTGATGTCGGCAAGGATAGCCAGACATTTCATGAGGCGGCGCATATTGGGATAGTGCAACATCGGGAAGAGAGTCTGACGGTCGTCATCCCTGTATTTCTCTATCAAGGCAAGGGCTTCGGGCAGCAGCTTGACACAGGCACGAAGCTCGTTTTTCTTGCGGCGGTGTTTAAGCCACAGCCCGCCATTCTCATCCGTGAACAGATTGTCACGTGTAACGGAAACGGCATCGGCGTAGGCTGTTCCCGTATAGCAGGCAAAGAGAAAGAGATCTCTTGCCAAGATATGGGAGGCGCGATGTTCGGGGATTACTAAGTCACGGATTTTCTCGACGGATTCTCGGCTTAGGGCTTTCGGCGTTTTTTCCTTTGGTTGGGGAAGACTGAAGTGGGCGAAGAAGCATCTGTCGGCATGTCCCTCCTTATAGGCTTTTCGGCATACTTTCTTGACGATAGCCAGATAGTGCCGGCAGGTATCTATGGCAAGTCCTTTCTCGTCCAAGATGAAACTCTGGTAATCGTGGATAAACTGCTCCGTCATCTGACCGAAAGCAACGTCTTTGGTGCGAAACTCCTTTTCGATGAACTCTGCCAAGGTTCTCCGGGTATAGATATAGGCAGGATAAGTTCCCTTTGCACGGTCTATCCCGATGCGCTTCCTCAAATCCTCGCAGACAATGTCCGTCATCTCCAACAGGGTCATCTGTGTTCCGAGACTTCCTTGAAACAGATTCTTGACGCCTTCTGCATCAAAATCGACCTTACGTTCCACCAAGGTATCGAATGCCGTATGGATGGAGAGCATCAGCTTGTCCAGCTTCGCATTGGTCTCCACGGCTTCATGGCTCTTACCTTTCAGACGGCTTTCACGAGGATTCCACAGGTCGGATGTGCAGGAGATTTTGCAACTGAATTGCACCATCGAACGATTGACGGTGATACGTCCCATAATGGGCGCTTTGCCCGACTTGTCGGGTCTGCTCTTTTTGAGGTAGAGCAACACCTTGAATTTTTCTATTTTCATACGCTTTAATTTTATGGGCAAAATTACCCGTTGTTAAAGCGTTCTTTGATAAGCAAAACGTTGTGGAACAGTGAGATAGAACCCATGTCAGAAAAACCTTTCCTTTTTCCGTTACCTCACCACAC
>CAVJTV010000044.1:14676-15075 GCA_963652435.1 Desulfovibrionaceae bacterium
CACTAGGGAAACCAACGGATAACGGTTTGGTAACCGAAAGGATTCAATATTCCGTGTTGAACTGCTTTCCTATCATACTCGCAGAATATAGAAAATCGACTAATTCACAACACGTTATCGGTTTATTCTCTACATTCTTCCAAATTCTCAAATGGTAGGTATTTTCCATAGAGGGTGGCATACGAGTTCCACAATACTCTTGGGGCGAAACGGTTGTTCTCCATCTTCAACTTATTTTCCAAGTCATTCAGCATCTGGTAGTTGATAGGCGTCCCCTCATTGTTGTAGAGTATTCGCAGAGCCTCGATGTCGTCGCTGTGGTCGCGGCAATATTGCTCGAACGCCTCCGTGGTGCTTTGCGCCTCTTCCACCGAGAAGCCTTTGGAGATGAGCGTGTCC
>CAVJTV010000045.1:0-14848 GCA_963652435.1 Desulfovibrionaceae bacterium
TGCTTTTGCACACCTTCGACCGCGGTAAATGCAACCGCTGGCTGCTTTTGCACACTTTCGACTGCGGCAAATACAACCACAGGCTGCTTTTGCACACTTTCTGACTGCCCGGAAATCATCGCCGGCTGCTTTTGCACACTTTCTGAGTGCTCGGAAACCATTGCCGGCTGCATTTGCACACTTTCTGACCGCTCGGAAAAGAAAATGTGCTGCATTTGCAACATTTCTCAGGGGTGATTATTTAAGCAGAAGCGAGCTGTCGCCGTAGCTGAGGAAGCGGAAGCCGTGGCTGAGGGCATAGTCGTAGATTCTTTTCCAGTCGCCGTCGACAAAGGCGGAGATGAGAAGGAGCAGGGTGCTCTTGGGCTGATGGAAATTGGTGACGATGCCGCTGACGACCTTGAACACGTAGCCGGGGGCAATGATGATCTGCGTAGCAGTGATGAGCGTGTCGAGGTGGTGGCGGTCGAGATAGTCGAGAATGTTTTGCAGGGCTTCCGCCGTGCTCAGGCGGTTGTTTTCCTCCTTGTAAGGCATCCACTGGCAGACCACAAGCCCCTCGGCGGAGGCTTCGGGGCGGGCGGCAAGCGTCACGCCGATGTAGTACAGGCTCTCGAGGGTGCGGACGGAGGTGGTGCCCACGGCAATGATGTCGCCTTCGTGCCTCATGACGTGCTCTATGGTGCTGCGGCGGACGGAGATATATTCCGTGTGCATCTCGTGCCCTTCGATGGTCTCGCTTTTCACGGGCTTGAACGTCCCTGCGCCGACGTGCAGCGTCAGCTCCTCGCGGGCAAAGCCCCTGCGGTCGAGCTCAGCCAGCACCTCGGGGGTGAAGTGGAGCCCTGCCGTCGGCGCGGCAACGGAGCCTTTTATCTTGGAGTAGACTGTCTGGTATGTCCTGAGGTCGCTCTCCTGTGTTTTGCGGTGGAGGTAAGGAGGTATGGGCAGCTCGCCTGCCGCGTCGAGCACTTCGGCAAAGCTGCATCCGCCGTTCCAGCTGAACCGTATCCTGTGCGTCTCGCCAAAGCTCTCCGTACGCTCGGCAGTGAGCACGACCTGCCTGCCCCCCACGGTAATCTCGCGGGAGAGAAGCTGCTCTTTCCATTTCTTCGCGTTCCCGACGAGGCATATCCAGTTGCATGTCTTCGTCTGAAGGAAGATACTCTCGTAGTCGCGCGGCTCGGCGGGGTCGAGACAGAACACCTCGATGCGTGCCCCCGTCGTGCGCCGGAACGGCAGCCGTGCCTGTATGACGCGGGTATTGTTGAACACCATGAGCGCCCCTTTGGGCAGGTAGTCTGCGATATGTTTGAAAACGCTCTCGCCAACCGTCCCGCCGCGGTAGAGCAACAGCTTGGATTCGTCTCTGCGAGGAAGCGGGAACTTGGCTATCCGTTCGTCGGGCAGCGCATAGTCGTAGTCGTTGATGTTTATCTGTTTGGTCCTGATGTCCATTGATGTATTGCTTTTGAAGGGAGGTCCGCGTCCTTTCCGGACCGCGGCAAAAGTACTACAAATGTGTGTGAAAAGTATTACCTTTGCGTGTACACAAATGGTAAGAAGATGAGTAACACATTGAAGATAGGAGACAAGATCCGTTTCTTGAGCACGACAGGGGGCGGCGTTGTACGTAGGTTTGAAGGGAAAGACCGTGTGATTGTCGAGGACGAGGACGGCTTCGAAGTGCCGGCATTAGTGAGGGAATGTGTGGCAGTGGGCGGCGACGGTATTATGCAGGTGCGCAACTCCGTCCGCCCGAAGGCTCCGGCGGAGCCCGAGAAGCCTGCGCCCAAGAAGCCCGAGCCCGAAGATATCCCGGTCAAAGAGACTCCCGAGGGCGAACGGATGAATATCTACCTGGCATATCTGCCGGCGGAGCCCGGCAAGGTGCTGCAAGGAAGCGGCTACGAGGCATACTTCGTCAACGACAGCAACTACTATCTCTTCTTCAACTATATGAACCGGCAGAACGACAGCTGGATCAGCCGCTACAACGGAATGATCGAGCCGAACATGAAAATCTTCCTCGAAGAGTTCGGCAAGGAAGACCTGAACGCGCTGGAGCGCATCTGCGTGCAGCTTATTGCCTTCAAGAAAGACAAACCCTACTCGCTGAAGAACGCCGTCTCCGTGGAGCTGCGCCTCGACACGGTGAAGTTCTACAAGCAACACTGTTTCATGGAAAACGATTTCTTCGACGAGGATGCCCTCATCTATCCTATTGTACGTGCCGATGTGCCGGAGCGGGAGCTGCTCGTATCTGCCTCGGACCTGAAGGAAGCAATGTGCAGGAAAGCACGCGAAGACCGCCACGTCCCGCAGCCCGCAGCAAAGAAAACGTCTGCCGGCAGTGCCGTTGTGGAGGTCGACCTCCACATCACGGAGCTGCTCGACGATACCGCAGGGATGAGTAATGCCGATATTCTCACCTATCAGCTGGACAAGTTTCACGAAGTGTTGGCGAAATATGCCGGACGGAAAGGGCAGAAAATCGTCTTCATCCACGGAAAGGGCGAGGGCGTGCTCCGTAAGGCAATCGAGAAAGAACTGAAGACGCGCTACAAGCAGTATTACTATCAGGACGCCTCTTTCCGCGAGTATGGCTTTGGCGCAACGCAGGTGACAATCCGCTAACCCACCATCCACTATGGCAACAGAAATAGAAAGGAAGTTTCTCGTGACGGGCGATTTCTCTGCCGACGTGTTCAGCTCGCAGCATATCGTGCAGGGTTACATCTGTTCCGCAAAAGGGCGCACGGTGCGTGTCCGTATCCGCGGCGAGAAGGGATATCTCACCATCAAAGGTCCGTCTTCCGACAACGGACTGAGCCGTTACGAGTTCGAACGGGAGATTCCCCTTTCTGATGCCGAGCAGCTGATGAAGCTATGCGAACAGGGCGTGATAGATAAGGTGCGCCATCTAGCCCGCGTCGGCACCCATGTTTGGGAGATAGATGTCTTTCACGGAGCCAACGAGGGGCTGGTCATGGCAGAGATAGAGCTCTCCTCCGAAGACGAGCCTTTCGAGTTGCCCGCCTGGGCTGGCAAGGAGGTCACCGGCGACCGTCGCTTCTACAACTCCACGCTCACCAAGCACCCTTTCTCCTCAAAATCTTAGTTTCCTCTCCTTCGGCACTCTCCGGCAAGAGGGCTAACCCTTTTACCCAAATCGGCTAATCCTTTTGTTCAAATCGGCTAACCCTCCCTCAACGGAGGGTTCGGGTTTTGACATAAAAAAAGCGGATAGCCGAAAGACTATCCGCTTCCTTTACGGACTCTCGATCAAGTTAAGGTTCTACCAAAATTTTTCCACTGATAAATCGGACGCTTTCACGTGGAAAACACATCCATCACGAGCGAACACCAATTCTCCGCCTTCCTTCTTTTTCTCGTTTACCAAACGTCGGAAAGCTATATCTGCACCCTTAACTATATTCTCTTCAAATTGTTTTATCTCTTGTTCACTCATAATTCTCGAGTTTAGTATAAATATCAGAATTACATATCTCAACCTTGTCATTCCTGAATCCTTTGGCGATGATCTTCATCGGAGACATGGAATTGTCGGCTATCATCCAGTAGTCACAAATGGGGAGATATAACTTGAAAAGGTTTCGAATACCCGCTTTGTACCTGCGGTGAACCGTCGTCTCCGGCACGTTATGCCCGCCGGCTTCTACCCTCATCTTTACCCGTTCCACCGCTAACTCCGGCGTGTTCAGCCAGAAGTATAACAACGTCACGTAATAACCTTCCCTTTGTGCTTCCCTGACCAGATTCGCTACTGACCGGGTGGCAAGCGTGGTCTCCATTGCAAAAGTCTTGCCCGATGCGACAAGCTCCTTTATGCGCTTATACATAATCCGACTTGCTTCAACAGCGACAGCTATACTGTCCGCATTAAAAGGGGAAAGCCCCTTGGCTATTTCATCGGAGTTGACGAACTCTCTACACTTCAACATTTCCGGAAGAATTGTAAAAGAAGCTGTCGTCTTCCCCGCTCCGTTGCAACCCGCTATTATGTAAAAATAAGGCACGCTTTGCTACTTTTTGACGGGGCAAATGTAGAGATTACTTCTATATGTGTTGTTGTTTATCTCCCAAAAATCGCAAAAAAACGTACTATTTGTACGGATAACTTGCTGTTTCGTTGTTTTGAAAAGACTTTTTGTTGGGTTTCTAAACTCTCAGGAGATCGCTCATGATACCGTCGGATATGAATATTCCCTCACGCGAGAGCAGGACTGTATCTCCGTTTTTTACAAGCAAACCGCTGTGTAGATACTGGTCTGCCTGCGTTTGGAAATAGAGCAGGTAGTCTTCTCCGAACAGTCTTCGAATGTCGTTCAAACGTATTCCCCACATCGTTCGAAGTCCTGTGATGATGAAATCGTTGTAGCGGGTGTTTTGGCTTAATGTTTCCATTTCCTTCTCCGGCTGTCCGCTTTTTATACCTTTCATATATGTAGGAAGGGAGGAAACGTTCCATTCACGGCACTCTCCATTATAGGAATGGGCAGACGGTCCCAGCCCGAGATATTTTTTGCCGATCCAATATGCACTGTTGTGGCGCGAAATCATTCCCGGTCGCGCGAAGTTGGATATCTCGTAATGCTCGTACCCTGCGGCTTTCAGTCGGTCGATCAAGATAGAGAATAGCGACAGGCTGACTTCTTCTTCGATGGGAACGACCTTGCCTTCTTCTTTCAGTCTGTAAAGAGCCGTTCCTTCTTCATATATTAAATGGTAGGCGGAGATATGCGGAATGTCGAGGCTGATTGCCTTGTCGAGATTTGCCTCCCATTCTTCCTCTGTCTGTCCGGGCAGACCGTAAATAAGGTCGATGTTGATGTTCGTAAAAGCGTTCTCTTTACACAGTTCGACGGCACGCACTGCCTGCCGACTGTCGTGGCGGCGATTGAGAAAACGAAGGTCTTTTTCCTTAAAGCTCTGCACTCCCATGCTGATACGGCTGAAGGGAAACGCCCGGAGAGCTGATACATATTCCGGTGTCATGTCGTCCGGATTGGCTTCGAGCGTAATCTCAGGATTGTCGGATACGTTACATAGCCGATAGATGGCGTTGAATATACGGTCGAAGTCGTCCGCCTGTAGTTGCGAGGGCGTGCCTCCTCCGAAATAGATTGTATCGAACTGCTCATCCGTGACGTAATTTTTCCGCATTTCCAACTCGCGAATCAGTGCATCGATATATGGCTCTTTATATTTCATCTCCGTGTTGGAGAAAAAATCGCAGTACAGACAACGCTTCGCACAGAAAGGAATATGAATGTAGAGACCTGCCATTATACGCTTGTATTTCACGGCAAAAGTAGCGATTATGCAATTTCGGGGAGAAGATCTGTTGCAAAACATCGTCTTAAAATTCGGTGATAATGATTGTTGTTTCACAAACAATTCCTAATTTGCGGCCGCGTGTAGAAATCACGTAGCGGATGCTAAGGCTGATGCTGATTGTTTAATTCAATAAATACCTGATATCATGAAAGTGTACCAAACAAATGAAATCAAGAACATCTCTATCTTGGGAAGTTCCGGCTCTGGGAAAACCACTCTCGCTGAGGCTATGCTTTACGAGGGTGGAGTTATAAAACGTCGCGGCTCTGTGGAGGCAGGGAATACGGTATGCGACTATTTTCCGGTTGAGAAGGAGTATGGATACTCGGTGTTCTCGACCGTTTTCAGTGTTGAATGGCAAGACAGGAAGCTGAACTTCATCGACTGTCCGGGTTCCGATGATTTTATCGGCGGAGCAGTTTCGGCTTTGAACATGACCGACACGGCACTGATGGTGTTGAACGCTCAATATGGTGTGGAAGTGGGGACGCTGAACCAGTTTCGCTACACGGAGCAGTTTCATAAACCTGTGATTTTTGTCGTCAACCAGTTGGACAATGACAAGGCTGACTATGACGGGACGATTGCCCAACTGAGAGACCAGTTCGGTAGTAAGATTGTTCCGATCCAGTACCCGGTCAATACAGGGGCTTCTTTCAATGCCGTTGTCGACGTGCTGAAGATGAAGATGTATCGTTGGAAACCCGAAGGCGGTGTGCCTGAAGTGTTGGATATTCCGGCAGAAGAAACAGACAAGGCTATGGAACTTCATAAGGCTCTCGTTGAGGCTGCTGCGGAGAACGACGATGTGTTGATGGAGAAGTTCTTCGAAGAGGGAACGCTGAGTGAAGACGATATGCGTGCAGGTATACGTGCAGGTCTTGTGACCCGCGGTATGTTCCCTGTGTTCTGTGTTTGTGCAGGACGTGATATGTGCGTGCGACGCACGTTGGAATTTTTGGGTAATGTGGTGCCTTGTACCGACAAGATGCCTCGTCCGGTGACTACCGAAGGTGTGGAGGTAACTCCCGTTGCCGACGGTCCTACCAGTCTGTTCTTCTTCAAGACTACGATAGAGCCGCATATCGGTCAGGTTTCCTATTTTAAAGTTATATCGGGAAGAGTGAAAGAAGGCGACGATTTGCTTAATGCCGACCGTGGCTCGAAGGAACGTATTGCACAGCTGTTCTCTGTAGCAGGGCAGACACGTAATGCCGTGACTGAAATGGTTGCCGGTGATATCGGTGCAACCGTCAAGCTGAAAGATGTACGCCGTGGTAATACGTTAAACGGTAAGGGATGCGATTATAAGTTCGATTTCATCAAGTATCCCGACCCGAAGTATCGCCGTGCTATCAAACCGGTCAATGAGGCAGATGCGGAGAAGATGATGGAAATCCTTAACCGTATGCGTGAGGAAGACCCGACGTGGGTAATCGAGCAGTCGAAGGAATTGAAGCAGACAATCGTTTCCGGTCAGGGAGAGTTCCACCTGCGCACGTTGAAATGGAGAATAGAAAACAACGATAAGCTGCCAATCGAATATCTCGAGCCGAAGATTCCTTATCGCGAGACCATCACAAAGGCTGCCCGTGCAGACTATCGTCATAAGAAACAGTCCGGTGGCGCAGGGCAGTTTGGTGAGGTACACCTGATTGTCGAGCCTTATTACGAAGGTATGCCGGCTCCGGATACATACCGTTTCGGCGGACAGGAATACAAAATCAGCGTACGTGATACGCAGACCATCGACCTCGACTGGGGTGGCAAGTTGGTATTTGTCAACAGCATCGTTGGTGGTGCCATCGATGCACGTTTCTTGCCGGCCATCCTGAAAGGTATAATGGGCCGTATGGAGCAGGGACCGTTGACCGGTTCGTATGCCCGCGACGTGCGTATCATTGTCTACGACGGAAAGATGCACCCGGTAGACAGTAATGAAATATCCTTCATGCTTGCCGGTCGTAATGCCTTCAGTACAGCCTTCAAAGAGGCAGGACCGAAGATTCTCGAGCCTGTTTACGATGTGGAAGTGTCTGTCCCTGCCGATTATCTGGGTGATGTGATGAGCGACTTGCAGGGTCGGCGTGCCATCATCATGGGTATGAACAGTGAGAAAGGTTTTGAAAAACTGTCGGCAAAAGTGCCTTTGAAAGAGATGTCGAACTACTCCACTTCCCTCAGCTCCATCACCGGTGGTCGTGCTTCGTTTACGATGAAGTTTGCTTCCTACGAGCTTGTTCCCTCGGATGTACAGGAGAAACTGCTTAAGGCATACGAAGAGACACAGACAGAAGAGTGATAGTAAACCGGTATTAAAAGAAAAGGCAGCCACCTGAAACGGGGGGCTGCCTTTTCATCACCAATAGTTATAAACTCTAATTCCAGTCATATGAAACATTATCTGCTACTCGTAGTCTCCGCTCTGTTCTTTGTAGGTTGCCGAACCATGAAAGAAGATGGGCTATCTACGAAAACAATTGATCGCGTTGACTTCTCTCACGTAAAAATCAACGATGCTTTTTGGTCTCCAAGACTCAGCAAGTACGTATCTACCACGCTGCCTGTCTGTATGGATCAGATAGAAAACAAAACACCGCGTATCCGTAATTTCGAAAATGTCATCAAGGGAGAAGGAAAGCACTCCGGCATCTATTTCGACGATTCCGACGTGTACAAAGCTCTTGAGGGCATTGGTTATAGCCTTATCAACAACCCCGACCCCGAACTGGAGAAGAAGGCGGACGAATGGATTGATAAGATCGAAGCCGCACAACAACCGGACGGATATATCAACACGTATTACACTCTCAACTTCCCCGATAAACGGTGGACTAACATGGAAAGGCACGAGATGTATTGCGCCGGGCACATGATTGAGGCTGGTGTTGCCTACTATCAGGCAACCGGCAAGCGTAAGTTGCTCGATGTGTGTATCCGGATGGCAGATCACATGATAGACCGCTTCGGGCCGGGTAAAGCACATTGGGTGCCCGGACATGAGGAGATCGAGCTGGCTTTGGTAAAGCTCTATCAGGTCACTTCGGAAAAGAAATACCTCGACTTTGCTTATTGGCTGCTGGAGGAACGCGGACACGGCTATGGCAGTATGGGCGACGAAGGGACATGGAATCCCGTTTATTTCCAGGATGTCAAACCCGTCCGGGAGCAGACAAAGATCTCGGGGCATGCCGTTAGGAGTATGTATCTCTACTGTGGCATGACCGATGTGGCTGTATTGAAAAACGACACCGGTTATATCCATGCTCTTAACTGTCTGTGGGACGATATTGTGTTGCGCAATATGTATATCACCGGAGGTATAGGCTCGTCGAGACATAACGAAGGGTTTACGAAGGACTACGACCTGCCGAATCTGGATGCCTATTGCGAGACATGCGCTTCGGTGGGCATGGTGTTTTGGAATCATCGCATGAACCTGTTGACGGGCGACTCGAAGTATGCCGACGTGCTTGAACGCTCTCTCTACAATGGTGCTCTTGCCGGCATTTCTTTGGCGGGCGACCATTTCTTCTACGTCAACCCGTTGGAGTCGAAAGGCAATCATCACCGTCAGGAATGGTATGGTTGTGCGTGCTGCCCCAGCCAAATTTCCCGTTTCATTCCTTCTATCGGAAATTACATTTATGCCACATCCAAGGACGCAATATGGGTAAACCTCTACGTTGGCAGTACGGCAAATGTGACTATGGATGGCAAGCAGGTCACCTTGCAGCAGACGACCAACTATCCGTGGGACGGGACGGTCAAGTTTACGGTATCTGCAGCGAAGAAACCGAACAAGCAGATACGTCTTCGGATACCGGGATGGTGTAAGAGCTATACCTTGGCAGTAAACGGAAATACCGTTGAACCGAAGGTGGAAAAAGGATATGCTGTGGTATGCGATTGGAAGCCGGGCGATGAAATTACGCTTGACATGGATATGCCTGTCGAAGTGGAAGCGGCAGATCCGCGTGTTACGGAAGACATCGGTAAGCGTGCCATCCAGCGCGGTCCATTGGTGTATTGTATGGAAGAGGTTGACAACCCGAACCAGTTCGATCAGCTGAATATCACGCCGGCAACTACGTTTAAAAGCTCTTTCGATGCCGGTCTTCTGAACGGTGTGGAAGTTATCAAAGCAGAAACCGAACAGCAGTCGATTACTCTCATCCCTTACTACGCATGGGACAACCGCGAGGCGGGGAAGATGAAAGTATGGATAGACTATAAGGAATAACGATCGAATTCTGAAGTTTCCCCGAAACAGACAGCCGATTGTTTCGGGGAAGACATATATATGATTCGCTCAAAAGATATATATGATTTGCTCAAAAGATATATATGATTCGGGAAAATGGTGTATATCTTTCGGGCAGGTCATTTTTTATCAGTCATGAAATCGCTCTTCATCTTTTTGGCGTTTTGTGTGGTTGCAACATGTGTCTGTTCTCAAGAGTTGACGGACACTGTCGGTGTGCGTGTGCAGTATAGCGCAACTTATAAACATACGCAAGAGCAAAAAGAAACATACGACGATACCCAACTATTGGATATAGGTAAACATTCGTCACGGTTTTACAGCCAACGCTTCGAGTTGTTTCTGCATCAGTATGATTCCGTAAGAAGAACTATTTCCGACCCTATGAGCTATCTGCAATTCCTGGCGGATAGGTTTGGATCAAAGAAAGGACGCGAGTATGAAGTTTACAAGCACGTTCCGCAAAAGGGGATGCTCACTTATACGGATGTTCTGCACAATGACTTTTTCTTTTGCTATGAAGAAAGCATTCCTTCTTTTTCATGGGAACTGGCAGAAGGCGATACCCTCATTATAGGCTATCCCTGTCATAAAGCCGTCTGTCAATTTCGTGGACGCACTTGGACGGCGTGGTATGCTTTGGACTTGCCTTTTGACAACGGTCCGTGGAAGTTGGGAGGGCTGCCGGGACTCATACTGGCGGCTTCCGAAAGCAGGGGTGAGTTCTCGTTTGTTGCCACAGGCATCGAGCAGTTGCGTCAAACCGAAGTCATAAGTTTTCAGCCCAAGCGTTATGTGCGTTTGACCCCCACGAAGTTTCAACGTCTGCTGGAAGATTACTGGAAAGACCAATGGAACACCACCAACCGCCTGCAAGGTGGCGGATATAGCGAACCACCCAAGGCACAACGAAGTTTTAATGCCTGCTTAATGGATAGGTATGAATAGAAGGGACTGCATCGTAAATCTTAATTACACGACACAGTCCCCCTTTTTCTTTATCACTCTACCGAGAATTTATACATGCATTCGCTGATGTATTTCTCTCCGGGGTTCAAGACAACGCTCGGGAAGTCCGGATGGTTCGGGCTGTCGGGGAAATGCTGCGTCTCGAGGCAGAGCGCACCGCGATGCGGATAAGTCACGCCATGCTTGCCGATGTCTTTCCCGTCCATGAAGTTTCCGGTGTAGAACTGGATACCCGGTTCGTTGGTGTATACCTCGAGAGCAATACCGCTTGTCGGCGAGTAAGCCTTAGCTGCCAATACGCTCTTGTTGCCTCCGGCGTTCAACACCCAGTTCAGATCGTAGCCATGACCGAACTGAAGCTGCTCGAATGGGTCGTCGATGTGTTGCCCGATAGCTACCGGAGTGCGCAGGTCGAGCGGAGTGCCTTCCACCGGACTGATACCTGTCGGAATCAATGTGCCATCCACCGGCGTATAGTTGTCTGCATTGATCATAACCTGCTGATCCAGCACGTTGGAACCGGGGATGCCCGAGAGGTTGAAGTAGCTGTGGTTGGTCAGGTTCAGCACAGTCTTCTTGTCCGTCGTAGCCTCATAACGGATGTCGATGGCATTGTCGTCGGTCAATGTGTAAGTCACTTTGACATTAAGATTCCCTGGGAAACCGGCTTCGCCGTCTTTCGAAAGGTAGGTCAGCTCCAGTGCCTGGTCATTCAACTGCTTGGCATCCCACATACGGGTATGGAAACCCTCCGGTCCACCGTGCAGACAGTGATTTCCGTCGTTTTGGGGAAGAGTATACTCTGTGTCGTCCAAAGTAAACTTCGCCTGGTTGATACGGTTGCCGTAACGCCCTATCAGAGCACCGTAGTTGCCGTCAGACTTTACGTAGCTTGCGATATTGTCGTAGCCCAACACGACGTCCGTCATCTTTCCGTTCTTGTCCGGCACCATCACTGAGACAAGTCTTCCTCCATAATTCGTGACGCAGGCTTCCACCCCGTTCTTGTTCTTCAGTACGTAGAGGGCAGTTTGTTTACCTTCCACTTCCGACACGAAATCAGACTTCATCAGTCCCGAGACAGTTGCCTCTTCTTTCTTTTCGCCGCACGACAACAACAAACACATTGCCATGACAGCCATACATTGCATTTTCATTTCTCTAATTGATATATTAAACTGTTTTCAAATATGCGTGCTAACCTTGTAAGTGCCACTCTCGTATTCCAACGGCTCGTTACCATTGGGAAGGAAAACCGTTGCTGTGGCTCCTTCAGGGATGGTGAACTCCCACGTCCACTGATCCTCTTCGTACTTCCACGAGCTTTTGATGAGACCTGCCGCAGAGCGGAACTCTGCATTCACGAAGCCCAACCGCTTGTCGGGGACAGGTTTCATGATGATATGCTTGAAGCCCGGATGTGCAGGGTCGGCAGCAATGCCTGCCACCGTCTCCCAAAGCCATTGGCAGACGCAACCGTAGGCATAGTGGTTGAACGAGTTCATGCCGTTCGGTCCCAATCCTTTTTCTATCATGTAACTGTTCCAGCGTTCCCAAATGGTTGTGGCGCCGTTGTCCACAGAATAGAGCCAACTCGGGTTCTTACGTTGGAAGAGCAGTTCGTAGGCAATGTCTGTCATACCGTTCTCTGTGAGAGTGGACATAAGTATCGATGTGCCGAGGAATCCGGTCTGCAAGCATCCTCCGTGGTCGACGAAGTTTTGGCGCAGGCGTGCCTTCATGTTCTCTTTAGCTTCGCCTTCGACAAGGTTGTTCTTCAGGGCAAAGAGTGCGGGTGTCTGCATAGTGTTGAAGATCTCCGTCTTGAAGCCTCCTTTGTCGTCGAGGAACTGAGTCTTCAGATACGTGCGGGCATTGTCTGCCATTTGCTGGTAGGCATCGGCATCACGTCCTGTGTCTGCTGCCATGTCGCGCATCATCTCTGCATCGATCAGCCAATAGCTTGCGCTGAGATAGTTCCAATATGTGATGGCATCCGGCAGCGGTCCATCCTTTCCGAAGGCTCCTCCGCCGCAGCTTTCCAGCGGCTCGTAGCTGAGCCAGTCTGCCCACTGGTAGTTGCTGTTCTCGTCGCTCAGCGTCTTATGGTCATACTTCGTTGCGTTCACGTGCTGCATGTAACGATCCATCGCCGCCCAGTTCTCTTCAATGATTTTCTTGTCGGCAAATTGTTTCCAAATGGTCCAAGGCACGATAATGCCGGCGTCTGCCCAACCCAGCCGCATCATATCTGCCGGGGTACTGCCATATTGCCCCCAGGGTGCTACGCCCGGGAATCCGCCTTGTTCGCTTTGGCAGTCGCGCATATCGCGCATCCACTTATGGAAGAACCGGTCTGTCGAGGCAAAGAAGGTTCCCGTCTCGCAGAACACCTGCGTGTCTGCCGTCCAACCCAACCGCTCGTCGCGTTGCGGACAGTCGGTAGGCACAGACAAGTAATTGGAACGTTGCCCCCAGACGGTGTTTGAGATCAACCGGTTGATGAGGTCGTTTCCGGTGATCAGTGTACCCGTTTCCATTTCCTCTGCTATGGAGCTGACGGGGATGGATTCCACAGACTTGATCGTTACAGTATCTGTTGCCGTCACCGATATATAGCGGTATCCGAAGAATGTGCAGTGAGGGTAGTAGGAAGCAAAGTCGCCGCCGGCAAACGTATAGTCTATGCGGATGCCATGATCCTGTATGCGAAGATTACGACGGTGCACGCTGCCTTCAGGTCCGTCCATGCCACGGCTTTCGGCACCGTTGCCATCGTTGAGGATTTCTCCGGGCAGACAGGTCAGCACCGTTCCCTCTTTTGCCTTGAACGTAAACGACGGGACGGCGGCAGCGTTCTGCCCGAAGTCTACCACCAATGTCTCACCCGGTGCAACGCTCATCGTCTCGCCCGTGGCGTATTCATGTTTGACAACGACTGTGCCGTGTTCGCCTTCCTTCTCCCCGTTGATGCCTTCCCAAACGTATGCTTTCACGGGGCGAAGCGTGAGGTCGGTACGCAGATACACTTCTGCGCCGTCCGACGGCAGTATCTCGCCTTTGAACTCTGTGTATGGCTCCGGCGCGGAGAGCTTTTCCGGTGTCTCGTAGCCGGGCAACTCACGTGCGTCGTATGTTTCCCCGTCGTAGATGGCAGCGTGCTTCACCGGTCCGGCAATGCCCGCCCTCCAATGCTCGCAGTCTGTCCCGAAGAGCTGTTTGCTGCCGTCCGTGTAGGTCAGCTCAAGCACGGCGCGGAAAGCACATTTCCCGCCATACATACCGACATAATCCGAAGGAGTGATAATCTTGTCTGCCCACCACCCCGGTGTCACCTGGGCTGCGAGCTGGTTTGTCTCGCCTGCCTTTTTGCGAAAGAGCTCGGTCACATCGTATGTGAACGAGCGGCGGGTTTTGGCGTAATGCGTGAAGCCTGGCTTCAGCACCTCTTCGCCCACCGGAACACCGTTGAGGTACAGCTCATACACTCCCAGCCCCGTGGTCATCCACTTGGCGGACGCCACTTTCTTCTCGTTATCTACATCCGACACGAACCATCCCGCGCCGTCGGCTGCCCGAAGGGCTTCCCCCGACTGCTCAGTCACCAGCGGAGCGTCCGCTGCCGCTATCCACGACGACACGTCCCATGCCGCGTCGTCTAATGCCTCGGTCCGCGTCGCGGTCTTCGAGCCATCTCTCGCGCCGCATGCCGTCAGCATGATGGCGGTAAAAACAAGTGCTAACTTTTTCATTATTTCTGCGTTTTTCATTGTTTGTGCAAAAGTAGAAATAAATGTACACACCATACGACGCGCCCTGCAAAGACAATGTCAACACCTCGAAGGTCGCGTGCTTAAATAATCACCCCTAAGAAGTGATGCAAATGCAGCACATTTTCTTTTCCGAGCAGTCAGAAAGTGTGCAAAAGCAGCCGGCGATGGTTTCTGAGCGGTCAGAAAGTGTGCAAAAGCAGCCGGCGATGGTTTCTGAGCGGTCAGAAAGTGTGCAAAAGCAGCCGGCGATGGTTTCTGAGCGGTCAGAAAGTGTGCAAAAGCAGCCGGCGATGGTTTCTGAGCGGTCAGAAAGTGTGCAAAAGCAGCCGGCGATGGTTTCTGAGCGGTCAGAAAGTGTGCAAAAGCAGCCGGTGATGGTTTCCGAGCGGTCAGAAAGTGTGCAAAAGCAGCCTGTGGTTGCATTTACCGCAGTCGAAAGTGTGCAAAAGCAGCCAGCGGTTGCATTTACCGCAGTCGAAGG
>CAVJTV010000046.1:0-14794 GCA_963652435.1 Desulfovibrionaceae bacterium
TTTGCATGGGCGCGGATTGCTGCAATCTTCCTTCATGCAATTTGCATGGGCTGCGGATTGCTGCAATCTTCCTTCTTGCAGACTTGCGTGAAGGAATCTTGTCTGCAATCTTACGTCCCGCAACACGGAGACAGAAAAGATTGCGGCAAGTCCAAGTCCAAACAAGTCTGATGATGGCTGTTTTTCTTAAGCGAAAAAAAGGAGAACCGTTTCCGATTCTCCTTTTTTCAGGTCGGGATGAGAAGACTCGAACTTCCGACCTCCACGTCCCGAACGTGGCGCGCTAGCCAACTGTGCTACATCCCGTTTTTCAAATACGGCGGCAAAGGTACTACTATTTTTGATTGAGCAAACAGTTTCGTTGTTTTTTTCCGGCAATCACCTGGAGGAGATCGGCGAAGATTCTTCCGGATGATACGAAGGTTTTCCTTACCTTTTTATTGTATGCCGCGCTCGCGCAGTCTTTGCTGCCACCGCCAGGCAGAGACCAAGGTATCCGCCAACGTTTCCTTTGCAGTCCAGCCCAACACCCTGTTGGCACGTTCCGGATTTGCCCACACCTTCTCGATGTCGCCTTCGCGTCTGCCGACAATGCGGTGGGGCACCTTCACGCCCGTAGCCTTCTCGAAGGTATCGACCAGCTCCAGCACCGACACGCCCCTGCCGGTACCGAGATTGAAATACTCCACGTTCTCCGTCGTCTTGCCGCCAAGCATGCGGTCCATGGCAATCACATGGGCTTTCGCAAGGTCGACCACGTTGATATAGTCGCGTATGCAAGAGCCGTCGGGGGTGTTGTAGTCGTTGCCAAAAATGTTCAACTCCTTGCGTATGCCTATTGCCGTCTGTGTCAGATACGGGATAAGATTCTGCGGGACACCGTTGGGGAGCTCGCCGATCTCTGCACTCGGATGCGCACCGATCGGATTGAAGTAGCGCAAGATGATACTCTTGAACGGAGCATTCGCATGAATGGTGTCGCGGATAATCTCCTCGTTGATCTGCTTGGTATTGCCGTAAGGGGAAGCGGCAGGCTTGATTGGCGCGTCTTCCGTCACAGGCAGATGCTCCGCGTCGGGTTGCCCGTAGACAGTGCAGGACGAAGAGAACACGATACCCTCGATGCCGAACTCAGGCATAAGCTCCAGGAGGTTGACCAACGTAACGATGTTATTACGGTAATACTTCAGCGGCTGCTGCACCGATTCGCCGACTGCCTTGCTTGCTGCGAACAGTATGATGCCGCTGATGCCCGGATGCGCCTTCAACGCCTCGCGGGTGCCTTCCTTATCTTTCAAGTCCAAACGGACAAACTCCGGACGAGTGCCGGTAATCTTCTCGATGCCGTCCAGCACCTCGATGTTCGAGTTCGACAGGTCGTCGATTATCAGCGCGTCGTAGCCCGCATTCTGAAGCTCCACCGTCGTATGCGAACCGATATATCCGGTGCCGCCTGCTACCAATATCTTCTTTTTCATATACACTCCTCTCGTTTTCCTTTATTAGACGATACCCGAAAAGCCCATGAACGCCATAGCCAGCAAGCCTGCCGTTATAAGCGCGATAGGCGTGCCCTTCATTCCTTCGGGGATACGCGTCAGAGCCAGCTGCTCGCGTATTCCGGCAAAGATGATAAGTGCCAAAGCAAACCCCACGGCGATGGAGAAAGCATACACTACGGATTCCAACAGATTATACTGCTTTTGGATAACCTGAATGGCTACACCCAGCACGCAGCAGTTTGTCGTGATAAGCGGCAGGAATACGCCCAACGCCTGATAGAGCGCAGGCGAAACTTTCTTCAGTATGATTTCCACCATCTGCACCAACGCAGCGATAATCAAGATGAATGTGATGGTCTGCATAAAACCCAGACCGAACACGTCGAGCACATATTTCTGAACGAGGAAAGTCACCATCGTCGAGATGGTAAGCACAAAGGCAACGGCTGCCCCCATTCCCATCGCCGTATCCACCTTCTTCGATACGCCGAGGAACGGACATATACCCAAGAACTGCGACAACACAACGTTGTTGACAAATACAGCGGCAATAAATATCAATATATATTCCATGTCTTTCGTTTTTTAATGTCAGGCTTTACGCAATTTGTTTACAATAGCAATCAGATAACCCAGCACGATGAAACCACCCGGTGCCAAGACAAATACCAGCGAACCGTAGTGCTCCGGCATAATGGTCATGCCAAACAGCTTGCCTGTCCCAATCAACTCGCGGGTCGCGCCGAGAAGTGTAAGAGCCATAGTAAAACCAAGCCCGATGCCGAGCCCGTCGAACGCTGAAGCAA
The DNA here is from genome assembly GCA_963652435.1 of Desulfovibrionaceae bacterium. Classification (GTDB taxonomy): domain Bacteria; phylum Bacteroidota; class Bacteroidia; order Bacteroidales; family Tannerellaceae; genus Parabacteroides. The sequence goes on from CAVJTV010000046.1 coordinate 2,309, forward strand.
CGACGCCGTTCTTTGCGGCAAAAGCCTCGGCACGTCCAAGCACGATACAGTTTACCACAATCAGAGGAATGAACAGTCCCAAGCTGGCATAGAGTGCAGGAACGAATGCTTCCATACACATCTGCACGACAGTAACGAACGTTGCGATAATGACGATGTAGCCCGGGATACGTACCATATCCGGAATAAGATTTTTCATCGCCGAGATTGCCATGTTGGAACAGATAAGCACGAACATGGTCGCCAGCCCCATACTCATACCGTTCAGTGCCGAAGAGGTTGTACCGAGAGTCGGGCACATACCCAGCAGCAAAACGAATGTCGGGTTCTCTTTGATGATACCGTTCATCAATATTTTCAGATTACTCATTGTCTTGTCCTCCCTCTTTAGTGTTTGCGGTTGCGCCGGTCAGTCCGTCGGTGCCCGAGAATGCGCTGTATGCACGGTTCACGGCATCAAGGAATGCACGGCTGGTGATTGTTGCTGCTGTGATGGCATCCACGTCGCCGCCATCTTTGGTTACTTTCAGCGGTCCGCCCGTCAAGTCGCGCCCCAACACACTCTGTTTGTTCTTGTCCGTACTGAACCAGTCCTGCATCTTCGCACCGAGACCCGGCGTCTCGGCATGCTGCAACACGGAATAGTTGAGCAGCTTTCCTGCCTTGTCGAACCCGACAATTACTCTTATCTCGCCACTGAAACCTTTCTGCGTGTTACTCTCAACGGCAGCACCGACAAGCTCACCATCTTTGGTTGCAGGGTATATCTTCAGCGAGTCGCCCTCGGATATTGCAACCATGTAGGCTTCTTCCGACGGCTTATTGTCGAATTCCGGAGTAACAGCTTTGATGGCTGCCTCCAACGTAGCCGCTTTGGATGCGGCAATCGGACCGGCGGTGTACATATTCACCCCGGCTAATATCGCTCCCGCCGCCACACAGATGATGGTAAGCGAGAGCAGCATATTGGGTAATGTTGACTTTAGTTTTGCCATGCTTATTTCCCTCCAAAATGTTTAGGTTTGATATAAGTGTTGATCAGCGGAGTAAAGGCATTCATAATAAGAATAGCAAATGACATACCTTCCGGATAAGATCCGAACAGACGAATCAACGTAGTCAAAACACCGATACCGACACCATACACCAACATTCCGCCCTTGCTCATCGGAGAAGTCACATAGTCTGTCGCCATAAAGATGGCTCCAAGCATCAAGCCTCCCGACAGCAGGTGAAGGAACGGGCTGGCATACTGCACGGGGTTAATCAAGTGCATAATGCCGGTAAACACAAACACCGTTGCCAGAATGGAGACCGGAATATGCCATGTGATGATCTTCCGCCACAACATGAAGCACAGCCCCAGAAGCAATGCCAAGGCACTTACTTCGCCTAAGCTACCACCCATCTTGCCACACAACATATCGACTATCTCGGGAAGTTTGTCGAACGCCCCTTCGTTTATGAGGGTAAGCACGGTGGCTCCCGTCGTCGCATCAGTGTAAGCCGTGAGCTGCCCCACTTCCGGCCAGGTTGTCATCTGAGCAGGGAAAGAAATCAACAGGAACACACGCCCGACAAGTGCAGGGTTGAAGATGTTGTTGCCCAACCCGCCGAACGACATCTTACCAATGCCTATGGCTGCCAGCGCACCTATCACAATAATCCACACAGGTAGGTTCGACGGCAGGTTGAACGCCAAAAGCACACCGGTAAGTATTGCCGAGCCGTCACATATCGTCGGCTCTTTCTTCATCAAGAACTTCTGAATAAGATATTCGAAAAGGACGCAGGAAGCTACCGACGTAGCGGTAACAATCAGCGCACCCAGACCGAAAAAGTAGAGGGATACCAGGAAAGCCGGAACAAGGGCAATCAGTACACCATACATATTCTTGCTTATGCTGTCGCCTCCGTGAATATGGGGCGACGGAGATACTATCAAACTATTTTCCATATTGCTCTGTTTTTATGACTTTCTTGCCCGAATGATTCCCATGACCTTTCCCTTGCCCGAGCGTACATAATCCAGCAACGGACGGTTTGCAGGACAGGTGTAACTACAAGAACCGCATTCGATGCAGTCGGTGATATGATTCTTCTCTGCCAAATCCCATGCTTTGAACTCGGTGGCAGTCATGAGAAGAGTTGGATTAAGTCCCATCGGACACACATTGACACATTTGGCACAACGGATACAGTCACGAGATGGACGGCGCACAGACTCTTCCTTTGTCAGCAACAATACGCCGGAGCTGCCTTTCGTAACCGGCACCTCTGGACTTATCAGTGCCTTACCCATCATCGGACCGCCGCCGATAATCTTACCCGTATTCTCAGGAATGCCGCCTGCCGCATCGATAAGTGCACTTATCGGCGTACCGATACGAACGAGGAAGTTCGACGGAGTGGCAACAGCCTTACCCGTCACGGTAACGACGCGTTCGAACAAAGGCTTGTTCTTCATCACCGCCTCATACACCGCATAAGCCGTACCTACATTCTGCACAACGGCTCCGGCAGAGATAGGCAGTGCGCCGCTCTTTACCTGACGACGGATGACTGCATCTATCAGCTGTTTCTCGCCGCCTTGAGGGTATTTCATCTTCAGAGGCATAACCTCGATTCCCGCATATCCTTTAGCGAGCTCCGTCATCCTCGCAATGGCACCGGGCTTGTTGTTCTCGATACCGATCACAGCTTTGGCAACACCAACGGCTTTCATCAGCAACGTGACACCAACGAGAATCTGCTCCGCCTTTTCCAACATCAGAGAGTGGTCGGACGTCAGATACGGCTCACACTCTACGGCATTGATGATGACAATCTCCGCCTTGTTTCCGGGAGGTGGCATCAACTTCACCTGAGTAGGGAACGTGGCACCGCCCAAACCGACAATGCCGGCGGCGGCAATCTTGTCTACAATCTCTTTAGCCGAGAGCGAACATTCTTTCACGAGTGCATCGCTACGGTCGATAGACTCTTCCCACTCGTCTCCCTCCACATCAATATAGATTGCAGGGCGACGGTATCCGCTCGCATCAAGAGCATCGTCTATCTTGTTTACTTTGCCGGATACCGACGAATGGATATTTGCCGACACAAAGCCTCCTGCCTTGGCAAGAAGCGTACCGACCTTTACCTCGTCGCCTTTCTTGACCACAGCTTGAGCCGGAGCACCGATATGCTGGCTCAGCGGTATGATAACCTGCTTCGGCGCAACCAAAGTGGTAATCTTCTTTCCGGCAGACAATTTATTTTCGGGTGGATGAATACCTCCGATTCGAAATGTCCTTAGCATAACCTGGATTTTTATTTTTGAGTTGTTTCTTCTGTTGTCTTTGTTTCTGCTTTCTCCTTGCGGGGCGGGAAGTTCAGCTCGTGGATTGCTCCGGTCGGGCACACGGCTGCACACTTGCGGCAGAGGCGGCATTTGTTGTAGTCGATGTAAGCCACATTGTTCTCAACCGTGATAGCGTCGAACGCACATTCCTTGACGCACTTGCCGCAACCTATACAAGCATTGATACAAACCTTGCGGGCAATTGCACCCTTGTCTTTGTTCACACAGCTAACGAAGAGGCGACGCGACTTCGGTCCTTTCTTACGCAGCTCGATAATGTTCTTCGGGCATGCCTTCACGCAGGCACCACACGACGTACACTTGTCTTCGTCGACCTCCGGAAGTCCGGTCTCAAGATTGATGTGGATAGCATCAAACCCACAGGCATTTACGCAATCGCCATAACCAAGGCAACCGAACGTACAGCCTGTCTCCCCTCCATAGAGCGAGGAAGCAATGGCACAACTCCGCACACCGTCGTAACGGTTCGTGCGCGGACGCACTTGACATGTTCCGTTACAACGCACAACGGCAATCATCGGCTCCGCGGCAGCAGCCTCCATACCAAGAATTGAAGCGACCTTAGCCATCGTCGCAACTCCACCAACGGGACAAAGCATCCCGTCGAGCGAGTCTGCCTTCACGCAGGCTGCTGCGAAACCTCCACAACCGGGGTATCCGCAACCACCGCAATTAGCTCCGGGCAACACTTCCTGCACCTCGGCTATACGGGTGTCTTCGTGTACTTCAAACTTCTTGGAGACAGCGTAGAGAAGCACTGCGCCGATAGCTCCAATGGCTCCTAATGAAATAACAGTAATCAAAATCATGATATTTGATCAATTAAGTTTCTTCAGTGTGAATATAAATTTCCTTTTTAGTCTCTCGCGAAAGAAATACAGTATGCAGTAATAGGGAACAAGCAACAAAAGCCCTATCAATCCGGTAGCCTCTTCGCTCCACCCAAGGCAGCTCCCTACGGCAACAGCAGATATCACGACAACCATCGGAAAGACGAATGCCAGCAACACCGCCTGCATCCCGAGCGAACTTTCGCCGCACAGCGCAACCTCCTCGCCTACTTGAAACCTGCCGGGATTTGTGTCGCTCGTTTCGATAATCTTTTCTTTGCTGTCTGCCACGCTACACATACCCTTTGCATGACAACCGGAGCAAGCCGAACGCTGAACGATACGAACGAAAATCTTCCCGTCCTCAATCCTTTCGATCCTACCGTTATGACTGATATTTTCACTCATATTGCAACTCTGCCATAGCAAAACGGCGGCAAAAGTAGAGATTATTCGAATGATGTGTTACGACCTTTTTAGTTTTTTGCGCGCAAGATCGACTTCTGCTTACCATTTGTAATTGAAGCCGAAGCTCAGCAGCTCGTTAATCTGCAGATAGCTGTCGAAGTCTTCGTTCTTGGCAATACCGTCGTCGTAGCGGAGGTTAAGGGAAATGACGGTCGAGAAGAAACGGCTGATTGCCATTGTCAGTCGATTTTCAAACTCTGCCTGTATACGTTGGTAGTTCGTGTTGTAGTTCAGGCGCGAATACCAGCTGATGTTTCGGTTGATGTCGAACGTCATTGTCGCATTGATGGTCGAACCGAACAGGCTCTGTTGATACGGATAAGTGTCCTCGTCTGCCTTCTTTTGGAAATGGCGCGACAAGGCAATGTCCTTATCCATCGTGCGGATGTAGGTATATGCCAGCGGAGCTATGTTGGCAGAGAGCACCAGCTTCTTGTGTTTGGACGACTTGAACGTCTTGTTAAGGTCGTATTTCATACCGAGACCGACGTTGATGGTAAACGGAGAGAGAAGACCTGCCAGCTTCAGGTCCTGGTTCTCTGCGAAGCTACTGAAGAGTTGTGTCTTGAACTCCATATCCAGCGTGTAATACCATTTGCTGAATGCCTTGTAACCAAAGTTGCTGTAGAGACGGGTAACATCGTCTCCAACCTTGTAATTACGCAGCGTATCCTTCGGCGCAGTGTAGAGGTTGTTCTTTATCTCAAGGGTATTGGTAAACTTCACCTTGTCCTTATTATAGTTATAGGTAAACAGCTCGCGGTTCGTCAGGTTCAACGTGCTCACACCTCCCTTATGCCAGTTCGGGGAAATATAGTTTTGCGCAAACTGAAGGGAACTTTCGAAGTGAGACGTCCAATAGCGTATCTCGGGGATAAACTTCACCGGAGTATCCACATCGTTGAAGTCGGCACTGCTTTCCACCACGATCATTTCCGGCTGATAGGTCGGCTTCGCCATTTTCTTGGCAACCACCTTGTCTTGCGGCAGACTGCTTCCGGTATAACGCACATACTGCGGATAGGTCTTCTCTATGTACCCGTGGAGACTGTCCGCAATCTCCTGCCTCAGCACCATATCCTGAAACAAAGTGTCCTCCACGAAAGGTTGGGGAATATCGACCTTATTCATCCAGGCATCCGCATTATAGTACGTCGTTGTGTCGGAAAGGAGCTTCCCCTTGAACACGAAAGGCAGGAACAGAGGGTTCACGATAATGGTATCACGAAAGGTCACATCGCTGCCGAACACCGTGGAAGAGTCGCGCACAAGATGCGCCCAATACAACGCTTCTTCCGACAGCTCTATCTCGTCTTTGCCGAGGAAGCGGAGCAGGTCCTCATTAGGGGTCACCGGCGCGGAATACATCTTATTCTGCTTTTCAAACTGCTCACGCAAGCCGACGATATTGTCCAGCTCCGGGTCGTCGATGTCCATCGTGGGGATGGTGTCTTCCGCTTCTGCCGGCTTCGGACTCACTGTGCCGACACCTATGACACGGGTTGCATCTTCCTGTGCCGTGGCTAAGTTTGTCAGTGTTGAAAGAATGAATAACAGAATGAAGTATCTTCTAATAACCATAATACCTTTCGTTTTTATACACGGCGCAAAAATAGAGAAAAACCCGAAACAGAGACCAACCTTCCCTCCTGTAAGGTCCGTTATACCTTTGTAAAATGCCTTCTACAAACGAAGAAACCCCGTCACAGTGTTGTAAAGCCATTTCCACGAACGTGGAAACCCTTTTGCAAGGGTGTAAAATGGTTTCCCGACTTCCGGAAACGGCTTTGCAAGGGTGTAAAACGGTTTCCCGACTTCCGGAAATGGCTTTGCAAGGGTGAAAAACGGTTTCCCGACTTCCGGAAACGGCTTTGCAAGGGTGTAAAGGGGTTTCCCGACTTCCGGAAATGAGTTTGCAAGGGTGCAAAGCCATTTCCACGAACGTGGAAACCCTTTTGCAAAGGTGAAAAGCCATTTCTACGAACGTGGAAACCCTTTTGCAACACTGAAAAGTCATTTCTACGAACGTAGAAACCCTTTTGCAACACTGAAAAGCCATTTCTACGAACGTGGAAACCATTTTGCAAGACTGCAAAGCCATTTCTACGAACGTAGAAACCGTTTTGCAAGACTGTAAAGCCATTTCTACGAACGTGGAAACCGTTTTGCAACACTGAAAAGCCGTTTCTACGAACGTGGAAAGCATTTTGCAGGAGTGTAAAGCCATTTCTACGAACGTGGAAACCATTTTGCAACACTGCAACGGCATTTCTACAAGTGAAGATGCCCCCCCTACCCCCCGCGACACGCCTTTTATGCCTATTACAAAAAGAAAAACTACTTTTGCCGCGCATTTAGAGAAAGGGAAAATGGAGAAAAAAACGAGTTACAAGCCCCTTCAGAGGCGGGAGCCCAGAGGGCGGCGGATAAAGGTGGAAGCCGACGACGCGCTGCTGGCATTTCTGCTCCGCATCCTGAGCGGGCAGAGCCGAAGCTCCGTCAAGGCACTCCTCGCACACCGTCAGATACTGGTGAACGGCAAGGTGACAACGCAGTTCGACGCTCCCCTGCGGGCAGGAGACTGCGTGACGGTGAGCTACGAGCGCGGAAAGGTGGAGCTGCGCAACCCGCTGCTCAACATTGTGTGGGAAGACGACGACCTTATCGTTGTAAACAAGAAAAACGGGCTTCTCTCCGTTGCCAACGCCCGCGTGAAGGAGCGCACTGCCTATCATATCCTCAGCGAATACGTGAAGAAGACCGACCCTCGGAATAAAATCTTCATCCTTCACCGCCTCGACCGCGACACGTCGGGCATCATGATGTTTGCAAAGAATCCCGAGGTGCAGAAGAGGCTTCAGGCAAACTGGAACACGGCTATCACCGAGCGAACCTACGTTGCCGTTGTGGAAGGGCGGCCCGAAAGGGATGCGGACCTGCTTGTGTCTTCTCTGACGGAGAACAGAAAGATGCAGGTGTACGTCGCTGCCGAGGGAGACGGCAAGGAAGCCATCACACGCTATCGCGTGCTGCAAAGCAACGGGCGTTACTCGCTGCTCGAGCTCGAGCTCGAGACGGGACGCAAGAATCAGATCCGCGTACAGATGCAGTCCATCGGACATCCCGTTGCGGGCGACTACAAGTACGGAGCCGAGACCGACCCTGCGGGAAGGCTCATGCTCCATGCCATGAGGCTGCACTTCGTACACCCTGTGACGGGCGTGGAGATGCGTTTCGACACGCGCATTCCCGACATGTTCACCTCCGTTGCACGATAAAAGAAACCGTAAAACAAGATGTACCGTATGATAATGAAAAGAATACTCAGCGTAGTGCTGCCGATGCTTGCGGCACTGACCTTACAGGCGCAGATACACCAGCCTGTGAAGTGGAAAATCAGTCTTGAAGACACGCCCGTGGCAGAGAAGAGCCTCGTGTTCGCTGCCACCGTCGAGAAAGGCTGGCATCTGTACGACATGCACCTTCCCGAGGGTGGTCCCGTCTCCACGTCGTTCTCCTTTGGCACTCTCCAAGGTGCGGAGCTCAGTGGCGAGCCTGTGGCAGACACTAAGCCGAGGGTTGTATACGACGAGCAGTTCGGCATGGACCTCCGCTGGTTTCCCGATGCCGTGACGTTCACGCAAAAGGTGCGGGTCACCGACGCGAAGAAGTTTAAGATAGAGGGTGAGGTGGAATATATGGTGTGCAACGACGAGACCTGCCTTCCGCCGGAGCGCGAAGAGTTCGCTTTCGATGCCAAGAACACTGCGCTGACGCTTTCCGCCGCAGGGGAAGCCCCTGAAAAGTCTCTTACGGGCGAAGACACCCTGGCAGATGCACAAAGCACGGATGAGAGCACCGCTCCCGACACGGCGAAGCCTGAAGAAGAAAAGGCATCTGCCGCAGCCGTCGGCGGGAAAGCCCCCGCGACGTTGACAGGCAAGCCCGCGCTGTGGGCACCGGTCACCGCAGAGCTGAAATCCTTCGGCGACGAAGCGATGTCAGCATCCGACACCTCGCGATGGTTCATCTTCCTTGCGGGATTTGCCGGCGGACTTGTGGCACTGCTCACCCCCTGCGTTTGGCCTATGATTCCGATGACGGTGAGCTTCTTCCTCAAGCGCACGAAAGACCGCCGCAAGGCTGTTCGCGACGCGCTCACCTACGGAACGTCCATCATAGTGATATATCTTGTGATGGGTCTGCTCATAACCGGCATTTTCGGGGCGAGCGCGCTCAACGACCTGTCGACAAACGCCATTTTCAACATACTTTTCTTCCTGCTCCTCGTGGTATTCGCCGTTTCGTTCTTCGGAGCTTTCGAGATGGTGCTGCCCTCGTCGTGGACAACGCGTCTGGACAGCAAGGCAGACTCCACAACGGGCATTCTAAGTATCTTTTTCATGGCTTTCACCCTCGTATTGGTGTCTTTCTCGTGCACAGGTCCGATCATCGGCACGCTGCTGGTGGAAGCAGCGTCGATGGGCAGCGTCGCAGGTCCGGCAATAGGGATGTTCGGCTTCGCACTGGCTCTCTCCATCCCGTTCAGCCTCTTTGCGATATTTCCTAACCTGTTGCAGAGTATGCCGAAGAGCGGCGGATGGCTCAATTCGGTGAAGGTGGTGCTGGGTTTCCTCGAGCTGGCGTTGGCTTTGAAGTTCCTCTCCGTGGCAGACCTGGCATACGGCTGGCGACTGCTCGACCGCGAGGTGTTCGTCGTCCTTTGGATTGTGATATTCGCCCTTCTGGGTTTCTATCTGCTGGGGAAAATCAAGTTTGCCCACGACAGCGATGTGAAATACGTCTCCGTGCCGCGTCTTTTCCTTTCCATCATCTCGCTGGGCTTTGCCGTGTATATGATACCGGGTCTCTGGGGTGCGCCGCTGAAGGCGATAAGCGCGTTTGCCCCTCCCCTCTACACGCAAGACTTCAATCTCTACGGCAACGGCGAAGTCCGCGCGGCGTTCGACGACTATGAAAGCGGCATGGAGTATGCCCGAAGAGTGAACAAGCCTGTCGTAATCGACTTTTCCGGTTTCGGCTGCGTGAATTGCCGCAAGATGGAGGCGGCAGTGTGGACCGACCCCAGGGTAAAGCGTCTGCTCGAGAAAGACTACGTTCTGATAACCCTGATGGTGGACGACAAGACCAAACTCCCCTCTCCCATCGAGATCGAGGAGCATGGCAAGGTGCGACGGCTGAAAACCGTCGGCGACAAGTGGAGCTACCTCCAGCGAAGCAAGTTCGGAGCCAACGCACAGCCTTTCTACGTCCTGCTCGACGGCAAAGGCAAACCGCTCGGACCCTCCTACGCCTTCGATGAGGACGTTTCCAAATACGTAAGGTTCCTTGAAAACGGACTGAAGCAGTTCGCCAAATAAGGATAACCACTTACAACCTGCACATCGACATACATACATATTATATATGGCAACGAAAGAAGAAAAGATGGAAGCCTTCGGGCATCTGCTCGACATACTCGACGAGCTTCGGGTGAAATGCCCCTGGGACAGGAAGCAGACCAACGAGAGTCTGCGCACCAACACTATCGAAGAGACCTACGAGCTCTGCGACGCGATAATGAAGAACGACGACGTCAACATCAAGAAGGAGCTTGGCGACCTGCTCCTCCACGTTGTCTTCTACGCAAAGATCGGAGAGGAAAAAGCGGCGTTCGACATCAAAGACGTGTGCGACAGCCTGTGTCGGAAGCTCGTCTTCCGCCATCCGCACGTGTTTGGCGACACTTCCGCCGACACGGCACAGAAGGTTGAAGAGAACTGGGAGCAAATCAAACTCCGTGAAAAGGGCGGGAACCGGACAGTGCTGGAAGGCGTACCGCGATCGCTGCCTTCCGTCGTGAAAGCCCACCGCATACAAGACAAAGCCCGCAATGCAGGCTTCGACTGGGAGCAGCGCGAAGAGGTGTGGGACAAAGTGCTCGAAGAATTCAGCGAGCTGAAAGCGGAAATCGACCGCATGGATGCCGACAGGATGGAGGCGGAGTTCGGAGACCTCTTCTTCAGCCTCATCAATGCCGCCAGGCTCTACAAAATCAACCCCGACAATGCGCTTGAGCGCACCAACCAGAAGTTTATCCGCCGCTTCAACTACGTGGAGGCTTGCGCCCTCAAGGAAGGGCGTCAGCTTAAAGATATGTCGCTTGAAGAAATGGACAGGCTTTGGGACGAAGCCAAAAGGCAGGGTCTGTAACTACTTTTTGCCTTTCCCCTCGTCGCGCTTCATGAATTTGCGGGCAAACTTATATTCCGCACAGCGATATTTGTAGAGCTTCTCGGGAGAGAGGATTGCCTTGAACTTCTCGTAGTATTCCTTTTCGAGAGCAGCTTCTTTCATCTTTGCTTCGATGCACGCGTCGTTGGCTTTTGCGTAGTCGTCTGCCGTCGGGGAGTCTTTATGTTTAAGCTCCTTCGAAAGATGACGGCACGTGCGCCCTGCTTCAAACATTTTCTCGTGCATCTCGTTGCACAGAGGGATAAAGGCGGCGGCTTCCTCCGGTGTCAGCCCCACTTCTGCGGTGATGAAAGCGTTTTTCTCCGCTTGAAACGCTTCTTTATCGAAATGCGGCTTCCCCTTGCCCCCTTGCGCCATCGCTTCTGAAGAGAACAAGACGGAGACTGCCATGAATACCATTAAAAACAGCTTGCTCATATAATATCCTCCTTTATTCGTAATCACCTATCTCTTCCGAGAGAAGGCAATCGGTAAACTGCGCTTCTATATACTCCAGATACTCCTCGTTTTCCGCCTGCCGCATTGCGGACTTCGTTTCGGAGACTGCCGGAGACTGCACGAGCAGCGTATCTGCCGCATTCCCGTCTCCGCTTATGCCGACTATCGCCTTGAAGAACAGCCCCAAGCCGGCAAACACCGCTGCCATATACAGCCACGGGCGCACACGGTCCGCCATCGTGACTTTCCTTGCCTCCTCCCGTTGCGGCTTCTCCGGCAGACGGCTCATCACACTCTCCGTAAGACCTTCCATATACCCCTCGGGCACACGGAAAGGGTTACTACCCTTAAAACGATCCGTAATGTTCTGTTCTTTACCCATACTTCCCCGTTTTTTTGATGCAAGATTGACAGACTACTTGTGGAAAGGTTTAAATGTCCTTTGTTAAAAACGCCTCGACCTTCTTCACTGCATGATGATACGATGCTTTCAAGGCTCCGACAGACGTGCCGAGGATTTCCGACATCTCTTCATACTTCATGTCGTCGAAGTATTTCATGTTGAACACAAGTCTTTGCTTTTCCGGCAAAGTGAGGACGGCTTCCTGCAGCTTCATCGCGGCTTCGTCGCCGTCGAAATACTCGTCGCCCTTCAGGCGTTCCAGCAGGAAGACATCCGTGTCGTCAATCGAGATGCTGTTCATCGTGTTTCTCTGGCGGCTGAGGAAGGTAATGCTTTCGTTGATGGCAATTTTATACAGCCAGGTGGACAGCTTCGCCTCTCCACGGAAACAGTCGATGTTCATCCACGCCTTCATAAAGGTGTTTTGCAAGATGTCGTCCGCGTCGTCGTGGCTGAGCACCATCTTCCGTATCTGCCAATACAGCTTCTCCCCGTAAAGGTTCACGACACGGGCAAAGGCATCCCTCTGCGTCGCCGGATCTCTCAGCTCCTTGACTATTTCCTCTTCAGTATACAACTCAACCCTTTCCATTCGGGCTCAAAAGTAGGGAAAAATCTTATCCCCCGTCATCCCCTTAGTGTGTCTGTCATGGCGGATCTCGATCGAAAAAGCACTGCCCCGCATTTTTATATTTTTTTCTATTACAATCCGGCGAATCGGTTAGCCA
>CAVJTV010000047.1:0-14182 GCA_963652435.1 Desulfovibrionaceae bacterium
CCGCGACCCTAACCTTGGCAAGGTTATGCTCTACCAACTGAGCTACTTCCGCAATTATATCAAACGTGTACTCGAAGCGGGACTTGAACCCGCACAGCCGCAATGGCCAAAGGATTTTAAGTCCTTCGTGTCTACCGATTCCACCATTCGAGCATCCCCCCACGCGGGGAACGAGCGGAAGACGGGACTCGAACCCGCGACCCTAACCTTGGCAAGGTTATGCTCTACCAACTGAGCTACTTCCGCAATTATATCAAACGTGTACTCGAAGCGGGACTTGAACCCGCACAGCCGCAATGGCCAAAGGATTTTAAGTCCTTCGTGTCTACCGATTCCACCATTCGAGCATCCCCCCACGCGGGGAACGAGCGGAAGACGGGACTCGAACCCGCGACCCTAACCTTGGCAAGGTTATGCTCTACCAACTGAGCTACTTCCGCAATAGCTATCCCAATAGCGCGTGCAAAGGTAGACGACTTTTTCTTTTTGGCAAACTTTTAGGATGAGATTTCGAGTCAAGCCCTAGATGACAGAGAGGGGTATCGGTTCAACAATACTTTATGACTTGGCGGACTCTCCCCCAAAAGCATATATCTTTCGAGTTCAAAACATATATACTTTGACTTCAATATATATATCCGTTCGGAAAGGGTTATCAGTACCGAATCAAGAGTTTGTTTCCTTGTTGTGTGACATCAAATTTTGTTAGGGCAAATTTCGACGGTCCGCCGGACGGCGTGCCTGAACCATACGCAATCTCGTACTTTGTTCCGCACTTGGGGCATTCAGCCCATCCGGTATTGTCTGCTTGCACCGTTATGCTTTTACTTGCTTCATGCGGACAACAGAGGTCATAGGCATAATACCGCGTGTTGCCCGATGAATCGAAACCGCAAACCACCAACACACCAGAATATCCGAGCTGTGTGCCGTAGTTCAGACCTACTGCGGAGGTGAACTCTTTGAAGTTGAGTGCGCCGACCAAGTCTTTATCCTTGAAAGACAGGTCAAGCTCCAGATATACTCGTGCATACGGGACGTTCGACACGTCCACCTTACTACACGAGGCTATGAGCAACACCACCAAACAAAAAACGAACCTCTTCATACCATTCTGTTTTATGCGTGTGCAAGCAGTGCTGCTTCCGCATCGTTTGTTTTTGCAAACGAAAAGCCGTCGACAACCTTTTGCATAAGCGCGGAGATATTGTCGTTGCAGAGATTACCGATACTTCCTTCATGTGTATGGCAGATTGTTCTGTTGGGGATAAACTTACCTGTTTCGATGTTAAGCCCTACCTGCTTGTACGCATCGCGGAACGGAACGCCATCCAGCACAAGGCGATTTACTTCTTCCACACTAAACAATAGAGCATATTTGTCGTCGTCGAGGATATGGTCGTTCACCTTTACTTCTCGCATCATATGCGTCGTCATACGTAGACAGTCTTTCAGTTCGTCGAAAGCGGGGAGAAACACTTCCTTGATGATTTGCAAATCGCGGAAATATCCCGACGGGAGGTTGTTGCTTATCAGTATGATATGCTGTGGCAGTCCCTGTATCTTGTTGCATTTCGCACGTGTCAACTCAAACACGTCAGGGTTTTTCTTGTGCGGCATGATGCTCGACCCCGTGGTGTACCGGTCCGGCAGTTTAATGAACCCGAAGTTTTGGCTGTTGAACATACAGGCATCGAAAGCCAGCTTCGAGAGCGTCGCGGCAATACCAGCCATGGCAAAAGCTACTGTTCGTTCCATCTTGCCGCGCCCCATCTGGGCATAGACAACGTTGTAGTCCATGGAGTCGAAGCCCAACAGGTCTGTTGTCATCTGTCGGTTGAGCGGGAAAGACGATCCATATCCGGCAGCAGAGCCCAGCGGATTACGGTTGCATACCTTATAAGCTGCTTGCATCAGCTGCAAATCGTCAACCAGGCTTTCAGCATATGCTCCAAACCATAGTCCGAATGAGGACGGCATCGCTATCTGTAGGTGTGTATATCCCGGCATTAATACGTTTTCATAGCGATCGCTTTGGATAATCAATACCTCAAACAATTCGCCAACCAATCTGACCAACTCTTGTATCTCTGCTCGAGTGAACAGCTTTAAGTCGAGCAACACCTGGTCGTTGCGCGAACGTCCGCTATGTATCTTCTTGCCGATATCACCGAGGCGTCGCGTCAGCATCAGCTCGACCTGTGAATGGACATCTTCCACACCCTCTTCAATTACGAACTTGCCGCTCTTTGCCACGGAATAAATGTTTTTAAGCTCGGTAAGCAGAACCGTCAGTTCCTCTTTCTTGAGTAGTCCGATACTTTCCAGCATCGTTATATGTGCCATCGAGCCGAGAACATCGTATTTGGCAAGGTAAAGATCCATCTCGCGGTCTTTGCCTATGGTAAACGATTCAACGTCTTTGTCTACTTGAATATTCTTTTCCCAAAGTTTCTGAGCCATACTGTGAAAATTTAATATGGTAAGGATGCTATCACTGTCGAAATCTTGTCGAGGGCATCCTGCAGCGGTTTCGACACCATTGGCTTGATGAACGGATTCAAATCTGCGTGAACCGTCACGCGCAATCGCGTATCTCCTTCTGCTACCTGCTTTAGCTGAATCCACGTAAAGAGTGGCACGGGTGAATTGGTTGTTGTGAATTTTATCGTTTTGCAAGGTTCCCTCTCCACAATCTCGAAACATATCTTACCAACGTGGGCAACGGCAAAACTGCACGAGTTGCTATTGAACTCGAGGCCTTTGATTTTATCTTGAGGAATACGGTCGCGAATCCGTTCTAGATTGGAGAGGTCGGACAACATGGCATATACACAATCCTCATTGTGTGGAATTGTTTTTATCTCACTAACAAACTCTGTCATTTTTTGAAAAAAGACGTGATTAAACGCTCTGGTTCCAGGTCGAAGGATCTTTGCGCCACTCCTGAAGAATTGATATTTCGGATTCGCTGATATAATCGGTGCGCACAGCCTCCTCCAAGACTGCGTCGTAGTTGCTCAGCGTCGTCAGCTGCACTTTTGCTTCTTTGAATGCCTCCACCGCGACGGGAAACTCATATGTAAAGATAGCTACCATACCCACTACGTCGCATCCGAAGTTGCGTACTGCACGCACTGCCTTCAAGCTGCTGCCACCGGTCGACACCAAATCCTCAACGATAACGACCTTCGACCCCGGTTTCAACTCTCCCTCTACAAGGTTTTCCAACCCGTGATCCTTCGGGGTTGAACGGATATATACGAAAGGCAGCCCCAACAGGTCTGCAACCAACGCTCCCTGCGCGATTGCTCCCGTAGCCACGCCTGCAATAGCATCGGCATTTCCGTATTTTTCGCTGATTGTGCGGGCAAGCTCCAGCTTGATGAAACTACGAATGGCCGGATAAGAAAGTGTCTTTCTGTTGTCGTTGTAAATCGGAGACTTCCATCCGGAAGCCCAAGTGAACGGATTCGCCGGTTGCAACTTGACGGCTTTGATTTTCAATAGTTTCTCTGCAACTAATCTTTCTAGTGTTTTCATACAATCCTAAATATATTATTCTTATCGTTTATCGTCTCGCAAAATTATGCAATCAGAACGATATAGCTTTTATGCGAAGGGGGAAAAAGAACTTTGGAAAGATGTTTTTGCCTTTCCTGTAGAGTCACAAACACGGGACGGGAGAAATAATTGTCTGCGGCATGTTGTTTGGTAAAACCAAATGTTCGTATATTTGCAGACGATTAAGTGAAGTTGAGGAGGGGGCGGGTAGTCCCCTCCTTTTGTTCTTAACCATAGAAAACATGATAGATAGAGACGTTGTTAGGCAGTTGGTGGAAGAAAAGTTGGCTTCTACGGAGAATTATTTGGTTGACGTAATTGTCAAGCCGGGTAATGTTGTCATGGTTGAGATAGATAACGATGGTGGCGTATGTATTGACGACTGCACCGAGCTTAGCCGCTACGTAGAGGAACATCTTGATCGCGAGGTGGAAGATTTCGAGCTTGAAGTCGGTTCTGCCGGAGTGACGGCACCCTTTAAGGTGCTTCGACAGTATAGGAAGAATATCGGTCGTGAGGTGGAGATGCTACTGAAAAGCGGTGTGAAGTTGGTCGGCGTGTTAAAGGATGCCGACGAAAGCAGTGTGGTGATAGTTGTTGAGGCGAAGGTGAAACCCGAGGGGGCAAAGCGTAAGGTGACGGTTGTTGAAGAGCAGCGTTACGCGTTTGAGGAAATAAAATACACAAAATACCTAATAAATTTCAAGTAAGGAAAATATGGCGAAGAAGAGGAATACAGTCAGTATGATTGATGCCCTTGCGGAGTTCAAGGAGTTGAAAAACATAGACAAGGAAACAATGATCAGTGTGTTGGAAGATTCCTTCCGCAACGTGATTGCCAAGATGTTTGGCACAGACGAGAATTATGATGTTATTATCAACCCCGAGAAGGGAGATTTCGAGATATGGAGAAACCGTATTGTTGTGGCTGATGACGAACTGGAGGATTTGAACCGTCAGATTACACTTACAGAGGCTCGCAAGATTGATGCGGATTGTGAGGTTGGTGAGGAGGTGACCGATGAAGTGCATTTCGCCGAGTTTGGACGTCGTGCCATCTTGAACCTGCGCCAGACGTTGGCTTCGAAGATACTTGAACTGCAGAAGGACAATTTGTACGCCAAATATAAGGAGGAGGTCGGATCTGTTATTTCTGCCGAAGTTTATCAGGTGTGGAAAAAGGAAATCCTGTTGCTCGATGATGAAGGAAACGAATTGTTGCTCCCGAAGTCGGAACAGATTCCGTCAGACTTTTACCGCAAGGGTGAGACGGTTCGCGCTGTGGTGTTGCGGGTGGACAATCTCAACAACAATCCGAAGATTATCCTTTCGCGTACAGACAAGTCGTTCTTGCAGCGGTTGTTCGAGCTTGAGGTTCCGGAAATTGGCGACGGGCTGATTACAATCAAAGCGATTGCGCGTATCCCGGGAGAGCGGGCAAAGATAGCTGTTGAGTCGTACGACGACCGTATTGACCCTGTGGGAGCCTGCGTAGGTATGAAGGGTTCGCGTATTCATGGCATTGTGCGTGAGTTGCGAAACGAGAACATAGATGTAATAAACTATACTTCCAACATGTCGCTGATGATTCAGCGTGCACTTAGTCCAGCAAAGATATCTTCGATACACCTAAATGAGGAAGAGCGTAAGGCAGAGGTTTATCTCCGTCCCGAAGAGGTATCGCTGGCAATTGGTAAGGGTGGATTGAACATCAAGCTTGCCAGTATGCTGACAGAGTATACCATTGATGTGTTCCGCGATGTGGATGGCACCGACGAAGAAGATATATATTTGGAAGAGTTTGCCGACGAAATAGATGGTTGGGTGATTGATGCACTGAAAAATATGGGTTGCTATACGGCAAAGAACGTGCTCGCATTGAGCCGCGAGGAGATTATGGAGCGGGCAGATCTTGAAGAGTCGACTGTTGATGAGGTTCTCGCTGTTCTGTCTGCCGAGTTTGAAGATGAAGGTCAAGAATAAAGTTTTACGATTAAAGCCAGGATATGCCTATAAAATTAATACAAGTACAAAGAAAATTGAATGTAGGAATCAACACGGTTGTTGAGTTTCTGAGCAAGAAGGGGCATCCCGTCGAGGACAATCCCAACACGAGGATTAGTGATGAACAATATGCTTTGCTCGTAAAAGAGTTTGGCAAAGACCTACCAAAGAAACAGCGTCTCGAACGTCCGTGGGCAGAGCGTCCTCAGGTGAAGGAAAAGAAAGCCCCTTCTGCGAAGAGGGAAGAGAAGGTTTCGGAGATAAAGACGGAGATACCGGAAGAGTACAAACCGAAATTTGTTACAAAAGGGCATATTGATTTAGGAGAACCACACAAGAAATCGCAGGCGGCTGTCGAGACGAAAGAGAAGAAGGAAGAGCCGAAAGGAAATCCTATATCGATGGAAGCTCCTGCCACGGAAGAGAAGCCGAAGGAGGCTCCGCAGGAAGAACAGGCAACTTCTGTGCCTAAAGAAATAGAGGGGGAAGAAAAACAAGAGAGAGAGAAAGAAAGAACTGTGGAGAAAGAAAGTATCGAAGATAAAGAGCCGGAGGAGACAGGTGGTGTTTCTAAAGAAATAAGTGAAACGCTTGTAGCCGAAAACTCAGCTACAGTGTCGGAGAATGGCGAAAAATTGTTCCGGCTTGGTGTTTCGAAGATAGAGTCCAGCATAAAAGTGACCGGTAGGATTGACTTGGAAACGTTGAACCAATCTACCCGTCCGAAGAAGAAGACGAAAGAAGAGAAGTGGAGAGAACGCGACGACAAACGTGATAAATCCGCCGGAGGCGTTCGTCAGGGTCAGCAGGGTGCTTACAAAGGTCAGAGAGACACTAATGCCAAGCAAGGCGACGCAACGTCGATGGACACGAAGAAGAAACGTAACCGCATCAAGAAAGACCGTGTAGACGTGAACAACACTCAGGGTACAAACTATAGTCGTCCGGGCAGTCAGCGCGACGACCGTGGTAAGCAACGTTTGAAAAAACCAGTCAAGGCGGAAGTGAGCGATGAGGATGTGCAGAAACAAATCAAGGAAACGCTTGCGCGACTCACCAGCAAAGGAAATAAAAGTAGCAAAGGTGCCAAGTATCGCCGAGACAAACGTGATGCTGCCGTCAAGCGCGAGCACGAGCTGATGGAGCAGGAAGAACGGGAAAGCAAGGTCCTTAAGCTGACAGAGTTTGTGACGGCAAACGACCTTGCCAATATGATGGATGTGCCGGTGACGAAGGTCATTGCCACGTGTATGAGTATCGGTATTATGGTTTCCATCAATCAACGTCTGGATGCCGAGACCATCAATATTGTTGCCGATGAGTTCGGTTTCAAGACGGAATATGTCAGTGCAGATGTGGTTGAAGCTATTCATGCCGACGAAGAAGAAGGTAATGAAGAAGACTGGGTGTCACGTCCGCCGATTGTGACTGTGATGGGTCACGTCGACCATGGTAAGACATCGTTGCTCGACAATATCCGTAACGCTAATGTGATAGCTGGTGAGGCGGGAGGTATCACCCAGCATATAGGTGCATATAATGTGAAGCTCGCCAACGGACGTCGTATTACATTCCTTGATACTCCGGGTCATGAGGCTTTTACTGCCATGCGTGCCCGTGGTGCGAAGGTGACGGATATAGCCATTATCATTGTGGCAGCCGACGATGCCGTTATGCCGCAGACTGTTGAGGCAATCAATCATGCCTCGGCGGCCGGTGTCCCCATAGTCTTTGCCATAAACAAGGTGGACAAGCCGCATGCGAACCCCGATAAGATTAAGGAGGAGTTGGCAAACATGAACTATCTGGTGGAAGACTGGGGTGGCAAGTATCAAAGTCAAGATATATCTGCCAAGAAAGGTATAGGCGTGGAAGAGCTGCTCGAGAAGGTGTTGCTTGAAGCGGATCTGTTGGACTTGAAAGCCAATCCGAACAGGCGGGCAACGGGTTCAATCATTGAGTCGTCGCTCGACAAGGGGCGCGGTTATGTTGCGACGGTGTTGGTGGAGAACGGTACATTGAAGATGGGTGATGTCGTGTTGGCAGGAACGCATCACGGACGTATCAAGGCAATGTTCAACGAACGTAACCAACGTGTGGAGAAGGCTGGTCCTTCTGAACCCGTGTTGATACTCGGACTGAACGGTGCTCCGCAGGCAGGCGATACGTTCCATGTGCTGGAGACGGAACAGGAAGCGCGAGAGATTGCCACCCGTCGCGAACAGTTGCAGCGTGAGTTGGGAATACGCACGCAGAAGATGCTGACGCTGGATGATATAGGTCGTCGTATTGCTGTCGGCAATTTCCAGGAGTTGAATGTGATTGTTAAGGGTGATGTGGACGGATCGGTAGAGGCTTTGTCTGATTCGTTGATACGTCTGTCGACGGAAGAGATACAGGTGAACGTAATCCATAAGGCAGTAGGTCAGATCTCCGAATCGGATGTGGTGTTGGCTGCCGCTTCGAATGCCATCATCATCGGTTTCCAGGTGCGTCCTTCGGTGCAGGCGCGTCGCAATGCGGAGCGCGAAGGTGTGGAGATCCGTCTCTACTCAATCATCTACGATGCTATTGAAGATGTGAAGAGTGCTATGGAAGGAATGCTTTCGCCGGAGATAAAAGAAGAGATTACGGCATACGTGGATGTGCAGCAGGTATTCAAGATCTCGAAAGTGGGAACGGTTGCCGGTTGTATGGTGAAAGAAGGAAAGATCAAACGTTCGAACAAGATAAGGCTAATTCGCGATGGTATCGTTATATACTCCGGCGAGCTCGGTTCGTTGAAACGTTTCAAAGACGACGTGAAGGAAGTTGTAGCCGGGCTGGATTGCGGTTTGAACATCACGAACTTCAACGATATTCAGGTTGGTGACGTGATTGAATCGTACGAAGAGACGGAAATAAAGAAAACTCTGTAGGGAATATGAACTGGTTAGACATTGTGTTAGTATGTCTGGCAGGAATAGGATTAGTGAAGGGCCTGTTTGATGGAGTCATCAAACAGGTTGTTTCGCTTATGGCCCTTGTGGCTGCCACGTTTTTCTGTACGAAGGCGGCAGCATGGGTGAGAGGATATATTGTGGCAATGGGATGGCTTCCCGAAGAGGCGGTGACCATCGTCAGTTATGTAGCAGGGGTTGCTTTGATTATGGGAGTGATGATGCTGGCAGGCGAGATTGTCCACAGGGTGATAGGAATGACGCCGCTCGGCTTGCTAAACCATATAGCAGGGGGAGTGTTTGGGGTATGTCTGATGACTTTGTTTGCCAGTCTGCTGCTGAACGTGATGGAGATTGTCGACCGCCACTCGGCGTTGATTCCCCGCGAGCTGAAGATGGAGTCGCGTTTCTACGCTCCGGTGAAAGAGATCATCCCGACTATATATCCCGCAGATTTGTTTTCATGGAAAGAGTAAAGAACAAGAAAGACTATGCAGGAGTCAAACGATATAATTAAAGAGGTGACGGGTGGTGACTACAAGTACGGCTTCGTCACTGCCATTGATACAGATGTGATACATCGCGGTTTGGATGAGGAGACGGTGCGTATCATTTCTGCCAAGAAGGGGGAGCCGGACTGGTTGTTGCAGTTTCGCCTAAAGGCATTCCACCATTGGCAAACTTTGGAGATGCCTTCGTGGCCTCACCTCCGTATTCCGACAATCGACTATCAAGATATTATCTATTACGCTGCGCCGAAGAAGACGGAAAACAAGGAGGGGCAGAACGAGGTGGATGCAGAGCTGATGAAGACATTCGACAAGCTGGGTATCCCGTTGCAGGAACGTGCCCAACTAACGGGTATGGCGGTGGATGCCGTTATGGACAGTGTCTCGGTGAAGACAACCTTTAAGGAGACACTGGCAGAGAAGGGCATCATCTTCTGTTCGTTCAGCGAGGCGGTGCGGCATCATCCAGACCTTGTGCAGCAGTATCTGGGAAGTGTGGTAAGCTATCGCGACAATTTCTTTGCCGCTCTCAACTCGGCGGTCTTCTCCGACGGTTCGTTTGTCTACATACCCAAGGGCGTACGTTGCCCGATGGAGCTGTCGACATATTTCCGTATCAACGCAGCCAACACGGGGCAGTTCGAGCGCACGCTGATTGTTGCCGACGATGAGGCGTATGTAAGCTACTTGGAAGGATGCACGGCTCCGATGCGTGACGAGAACCAGCTGCATGCTGCGATTGTCGAGATCATCGCCGGCGAGCATGCCGAGGTGAAATATTCGACGGTGCAGAACTGGTATCCGGGCGACAAAGACGGCAAGGGCGGCATCTACAACTTCGTGACAAAGCGCGGACTTTGCAAGGGCGAAGGCAGCAAGATCTCGTGGACGCAGGTGGAGACAGGCTCGGCAATAACATGGAAATACCCGAGCTGCATCCTTGCGGGCGACAACTCCGTCGGCGAGTTCTATTCCGTTGCCGTCACAAACAACTATCAGCAGGCAGACACAGGGACGAAGATGATTCACCTTGGGAAGAATACGCGAAGCACAATCGTGTCGAAAGGTATCTCTGCCGGTCATAGCGAGAACAGCTATCGCGGATTGGTGAAGGTCTCGCCCCGTGCCGAAGGAGCGCGTAACCACAGCCAGTGCGACAGTCTTCTCTTAAGCTCGACCTGCGGGGCACATACGTTCCCCTATGCCGACATACAAAACGAGACGGCAGTGGTCGAGCATGAAGCAACGACCAGCAAGATCAGCGAAGAGCAACTGTTCTATTGCCGGCAGCGGGGCATCTCCGTTGAAGAGGCTGTGGGGCTGATTGTAAACGGGTATGCCCGTGAGGTGATGAACAAGCTGCCTATGGAATTTGCCGTTGAGGCACAGAAACTGCTTGCCGTTTCTTTGGAGGGTAGTGTCGGGTAAAACAAAAAAGTCAATTCATATAGTCATGTTAGAGATAAAGAACTTACACGCCAACATAAACGGCAAAGAGATATTGAAAGGGATCAACCTCACGGTAAAGGCGGGCGAGGTGCATGCCATCATGGGGCCGAACGGCTCGGGCAAGAGCACGCTCAGCAGTGTGCTGGTGGGTAATCCCGCTTTCGAGGTGACCGAAGGAGAGGTGACCTTCAACGGGAAGAATCTTTTGGCACTGGAGCCCGAAGACCGCAGCCGCGAGGGGATATTCCTCAGCTTCCAGTATCCGGTGGAGATACCGGGGGTAAGCATGGTTAACTTTATGCGTGCCGCACTGAACGAGCACCGCAAGTATCGTGACCAGGAGCCGGTCTCGGCTACCGACTTCCTGAAGCTGATGCGCGAGAAGCGTGCCATTGTCGAGCTCGACGGCAAGCTGGCAAGCCGCAGTGTGAACGAGGGCTTCTCCGGTGGCGAGAAGAAACGCAACGAGATATTCCAGATGGCAATGCTCGAACCTAAGCTGGCTATCCTCGACGAGACGGACAGCGGGCTGGACATCGACGCCCTGCGCATTGTGGCTCGCGGAGTGAACAGCCTGCGCACGCCGGAGAATGCTGCGATAGTAATCACGCATTATCAGCGTCTCTTGGATTATATCAAGCCTGACGTAGTGCATGTGCTCTACAAAGGACGTATCGTGAAGACTGCCGGTCCGGAGCTTGCCCTCGAGCTGGAAGAGAAGGGCTACGACTGGATAAAGAAAGAGATGGGGGATGCCTGAGATGAGAGCCGAACAACAGTATATCGACCTCTTTACCCGATACGAAAATTTGGTGTGTAGTCATAGCACTACGGTGATGAACGCGCCGCGCGCCGAGGCTTTTGCCGACTTCAAGCGGATGGGCTTCCCCTCGGTGAAGAGCGAAGACTATAAATATACAGACGTGGCTGAGGCGTTTGCTCCCGACTTCGGGGTGAACCTCAACCGTCTGGCAATTCCGGTGAACCCCTACGACGTGTTCCGTTGCGATGTCCCCAACCTCAGTACTTCCCTCTATTTCGTGGTGAACGATTCGTTCTACGAGAAGATGATGCCGAAGGCGCACCTCCCCGAAGGTGTGTATGCCGGCGGGATGATGCGTTTTGCCGAGGAATATCCTGATGTGGCAAAACGCTATTACGGGAAAGCTGCCCGCAGCAGCCACGACGGTATCGTTGCTCTGAACACCATGCTGGCGCAGGACGGCTTCGTGCTTTATGTGCCCGAGGGTGCAGTGGTGGAACGCCC
Organism: Desulfovibrionaceae bacterium; assembly: GCA_963652435.1. Classification (GTDB taxonomy): domain Bacteria; phylum Bacteroidota; class Bacteroidia; order Bacteroidales; family Tannerellaceae; genus Parabacteroides. Next base: position 11,733 of record CAVJTV010000047.1, read on the forward strand.
CATACAGCTCGTCAACATTCTTCGCAGCGATGTGGATGCAATGGCAAACCGCCGTATCCTTGTCATCATGGAGCCGCGTTCGTCGGCAAAGATGCTTGTCTGCGACCATAGTATCGACGACGTGAAGTTTCTTGCCACGCAGGTCGTCGAGATATTCGCCGGCGAAGGCTCCAGCTTCGATTATTACGACTTGGAGGAGAGCAGTCTCTCCACGACGCGCTTTTCTTCCCTGCACGTGAAGCAGGAGGCTTCGAGCAATGTCCTTGTCAACGGAATAACACTCAACAACGGCTTTACGCGCAACAACTATCACATAAGTCTCGACGGTGAGCATGCGGAGACGATGCTCTGCGGTATGGCTGTGGCAGACCGCGAGCAGCATGTGGACACGTACACTCACATCACGCACGCCGTGCCGTGTTGCACAAGCAACGAGCTGTTCAAATATGTACTCGACGACCATGCGGTCGGCGTTTTCAGCGGACGTATCCTCGTTAACGAAGAAGCCCGCAAGACGACGGCTTATCAGGCAAACCGTAACCTCTGCACCACCCGCGAGGCTCGTATGTACAGCAAGCCGCAGCTTGAGATATATGCCGACGACGTGAAGTGCTCGCACGGAATGACGACGGGACAGCTCGACGATAATGCTCTGTTCTACATGCGCAGCCGAGGCATCCCTTTGGGCGAAGCACGCATGATGCTCAGCGTTGCCTTTATGGCGGATGTCATAGACTGTGTGCGGATGGGAGCGTTGAAAGACCGTCTGCATACGTTGGTGGAGAAACGTTTCCGCGGAAGCCTGGCACGATGTGCCGATTGCAGCATCTGTAAGTGAAAAGAAGAAAAACAAACAAGCCGGCACCACAATGCGTGGTGTCGGCTTGTTTGTTCCTGAAAGGATTTCTTCTTAGAGGGTCTCGAACGCGGCAAAGTTCTTGATCGTTGGCTCTGCCTTCGATTCGTCTATGGTCAGCTTGATGGCATCTATCGTCTGAGGCTCGAAGCGGTCGATGTGTTTATGACCGATGTTTGTGCCCGACGCTATGTCGATCCAGTTACCGTCCTTCTTACCCTTCAACGAATATTTCAAGACGCGTTCGCCGAGGGCAATGTCTTCCTGCATGATTACGCGGTTGATGCTTGTCGGGCGGTCGAACGTGAGGACATACTCGCTGCCTGTGCCTGCCGTCTGCCTCAGCGGACTGCCATACTGACGGGCAATCTCTTTTCCTAAAAGCTCTACCTGGCGGACATCGGCATCGGGGATAAGGCCTCTCTCGTCGACAACCAACCCGAGAAGCATATTGGTGTTTCTCCCCACGCTCGTCTCGTATTTATGTAGCAGTTCGGGAACGGAAAACATCATGCTGTCCTGCCCTGCTGTCCAAAACCAGCCGCCTTGAAACGAACGGTTCCAGCGCAGTGTGAAGTCAGACTCGCCAGGACACCAGAACGGAGCGAAAGGATCGCCATTCAACCCGTTTATCACTCGCGTACCGTCGGCATTTGTCGTTGAGTCGGCTGTTGCCCAGCACGGATAAGGGGCAACACCTTCCTCGTTGCCTACCCAACGGACAAGGTTCGGATGTCCGTACGGACCTTGAAAAGCAATGGCATTTGGCTGCAGCTTCTTCACGAGAGAGAGCACGTCGGCTCCCCCCTGGTCTTTGGAAAGCACACCGCCGTCGAACCATATCTCAAACATCTCGCCGTAGTTGCTCCACAGTTCCGTCAGCTGCTGCGTCACGATACGGTTGTATTCTTCCTGTGTGACGGGGCTGCCCTTCTGCACAAGCCCGGGGTTGTCTACATACAGATACCCGTTTGCCGTCGTGCTGGCATAGATGCCCGGCTTGATGTCGTATTTCTTGCAGGAAGCAATGAAGTCGGCAACGATGTCGCCCTCGCCGTTTTTCCAAGGCGAATGTTTGACACTGTAGTCGTGCGCATCTGTGGGCCACAGGCTGAAGCCGCTACAATGCTTTGCCACGAGAACGGCATACGTGGCTCCCAACTCCTTTGCAGTCTCCAACCACTGGTCGGTGCTCAGATCCGTCGGGTTGAAGACGGACGCATCGGGGTGCGTGCCCCAGTTTCGGAAATTGTAGTCCGGCTCATACACCGGCATGTCGAAATGAATCAATACGCCCACCTCGGCATCTGCCCAAGCCATTTGGCGGGCATTTGGAGTGACAATCTTTGTCGTTTCTCCGGAAGAACAGGATACGAGAGCAGCCAGTGCTGCAAACAATCCCACAAAAGTCTTTTTCATCGTGATATGATTTATATGAATGATTAGAACGCAAAAGTATAAATAAAGAAGAAAAACAAACAAGCCGGCACCACAATGCGTGATGTCGGCTTGTTTGTTCCTGAAAGGATTTCTTCTTAGAGGGTCTCGAACGCGGCAAAGTTCTTGATCGTTGGCTCTGCCTTCGATTCGTCTA
>CAVJTV010000048.1:0-13969 GCA_963652435.1 Desulfovibrionaceae bacterium
GGGGGGGGGGGGGTAAATACACGTTTTTATTTTATTGCAAATTCAAAAAAAACGTTATACCTTTGAGCCCGCAATGCAACAGAAAAGGTGTTTGCTTCTGAGGCATTTCCGCCATCACGAAGCTGTGACTGACGAGCATTTTTGCGCAATATGGTTATGGATGTTTTTCGGAGTATAGAGATTTTATTTACGATCATTGTCGGATGGACTATGGCAGCTTTCGTGCTACCTCGAATTTCGCTGGTGTCGTTCCGTCGGCGCTTGTTCGACTCCGTAGACGAACGGAAAGTACACTCCTCCCCTATCCCTCGGTTCGGGGGCATAGCCTTTTTCCCGTGTATCACAACTGCTGTTTCGCTAACCATCATTGGTCACAACCTATGGATGGGCAACAACATGCTCGACTTGGATTTGACCAACCGGTTGCTCTCGATCTGCTGCGGTCTGTTCCTGTTATACCTTGTAGGAATAATGGACGACCTTGTCGGCGTGCGCTATCCTTCGAAGTTTATCGTGCAGATCATTTGTGGAAGTCTGCTGGTTGCTTCGGGGCTTTGTTTCGACAATCTGTACGGCTTGTTCGGTATCTACACACTGCCTCATTACATTGGCATACCACTCACCATATTCGCCATCGTCTTTATCCTTAACGCCATCAACCTGATCGACGGCATCGACGGACTGGCATCCGGACTCAGTATCATCGCATTCTTTATTTTCGGTTGTATGTTTGTCCGTTTGCAGTGGTGGATGTATGCTTTCGTCTGCTTTGCTTCGTTCGGTGTATTGCTGCCGTTCTTCTATAGAAATGTCTTCGGCAGCGCAGAGCACGGGCGAAAGTTGTTTATGGGCGACACCGGTTCGCTCACCATGGGACTATTGCTGGCAGTGATGGTGATACGTCTTAGCATGTATGATCCGATGAAAGAAAGCATCTTTCCCAATGCCATCATCGTCGCATTGTCGCTTCTCATCGTTCCGTTGTTCGACGTGGTGCGGGTGGTGATCCATCGACTGCGTTTCGGCAAAAACCCATTCCTCCCCGACAAGAATCATATACATCATAAATTCATCTCTTTGGGGCTGTCGCAGCACTGGGCAATGGTAGTCATCATCTGTATTAACATTACTTTTGCCGCAGCAAACATAGCATTGGCGCATCGCATGTCTGTCACCGCACTCTTCTTGTTTGATGTGACGGTGTGGACAGCTTTGCATATTTGTCTGACGGCAGAAATCAACCGGAGAAACAAACTGTACTGAAATAAGACATGAAAAATCGATTTTTACCACTTCTCCTTTTGGTCGTATTGCTCGCTTCGTGTAGCACCTCCAAAAAGATTGTCTACTTTCAAGATGTGGAAGTAAACAAGCCGGAAACAATTGTGGGGGCAAGAGACATCACCGTGCAACCCAAAGACCAAATCTCCATCATGGTGTCGAGCAGAGACCCGCAGCTGGCAGCATTGTTCAACTTGGTTCAAGCACAAACGCGGCTTGGCGTTGGCACTAACGGAAGTGCCAATAGTACAACGGGAAACAACAGTGTGTCGGGATACACACTCGACAACAAGGGAAACATCGACTTCCCCGTTCTTGGTACACTCCACATCGGCGGTATGACAAAGAAGCAGATAGCAGACCTGGTGAAAGAACGGTTGATTAAAGAGAACTTGGTAAAAGACCCTGTGGTGACTGTGGAGTTCATGAACCTGTATTTCTCCGTATTGGGCGAAGTGTCTGCTCCGGGCAAGTACAACATATCTAAAGATCAGATAACCTTACTCGAGGCTATCAGCATGGCGGGCGACCTTACCATCTATGGCAAGCGGGATGCCATCTTTGTCATTCGCGAAGAGAACGGCAATCGCATTACCCATTGGGTTGATATTCGCAGTAAAAACTTCTTCAATTCGCCGGCTTATTATCTGAAGCAAAACGATGTGGTATATGTCCGGCCCAACAAAGTGCGCGCTGGGCAGTCTACCATCAACGAGAACAACGTGAAGTCTGTCGGACTGTGGATCAGTTTGGCTTCGTTCCTCACTTCTTTGGGCGTGTTGATATTTAAGTAATCCTATACATCTGTAATACAATGATCGTAGAGAAGAAAACGACCGTCGGCAAACCGGTCGACGATTTCATACGTTTGCAAGACTTATGGGGAATGTTTATCCCTCGGTGGTATTGGTTTGTACTCTCGGTATTCGTTACTCTGTCGGTTGCAACGTTGTATCTGTTACATACACCGAATATATATACCCGTACTGCCTCCGTTTTGATAAAAGACGACTCCAAGAACGGTTCGCAGACCGGCAGTATGAATGAGTTTTCCGATTTGGGCGTTTTCAAGTCGAACACCAATATCAACAATGAACTGCTGACAATGAAGTCGCCCACCCTAATGACCGAAGTGGTGCAACGTTTGGGATTGAACGAGACATATACCATCCGTTGGCGACTTAAAAATATCGGTTTGTATAAGAGTTCCCCTATCGCCATCACTTACAGCAATAGGAATGAAACGCCTGTCAGGTTTGCCGTTAACTTTTTCTCAAAGGATAGGTTTGTCATATCAGATATGAACGTAGACGGAGAGACTATAGAAAAAGAATATGCCGGCAGGGTTGGCGACTCTATCCGAACGGAAGCAGGAACACTCGCCATCGACCTTACCAAATATTGGAATGCCTCGTTTGTGGGAACCACCATCAACTACGAAAAAAACAGTGTGCGTGCCGTGACAGACTATTACGCCTCAGCCATCCGTGCCGAACTTGGGAACGAGGACGCATCCATCATTAATCTTAGCATCGATGATGCATCCATCCAAAAGGCAGAAGACATACTGAACACCCTGATAGAAGTGTACAACGAGAAATGGATTCAAGACAAAAACCAGATCGCCGTCAGCACCTCGCAGTTTATCGGCGAGCGTCTTGGCGTGATTGAAAGCGAACTAGGGAATGTAGACGAAAACATTGCCGACTTCAAGAGTGAACACCTTCTCCCCGACGTGCAAGCGGCATCAAACCTCTATATGGCTCAGTCTACAGAAAACAAAAAAGAGCTGTTGGCTCTCAACAGTCAGCTCTCGACAGCGCAATATATCCGTCGGGAGCTAAACAACAAGGACCTCAGCCAACTGCTGCCAACCAACTCGGGACTGGCGAACGTCAACATCGAGGGTCAGATTAGCGAATACAACGCCATGGTGCTCAACAGAAACCGTCTGATAGACAATAGTAGCGACAGAAACCCGTTGGCAAAAGACATGGCAAACTCACTGCGCGACATGCAGCGTACCATAATCCAGTCTGTCGACAACCTTATCGTCTCATTGAATACAAGCATACGCAGTATCCGCCAACAGGAAGCCGCGACAACGAGCAAGCTGGCATCAAACCCCAATCAGGCAAAATATCTGCTCTCGGTGGAACGACAGCAGAAGGTAAAGGAAGAGCTTTATCTCTATCTGCTTAAGAAACGTGAGGAAAACGAGCTTTCGCAGGCCTTCACAGCCTACAATACGCGTGTGATAACGGCTCCTCGCGGTAGCATGGCTCCGACTGCCCCGCAGAAGATGAACATACTCCTGGTGGCATTCGCCATCGGACTGATTCTGCCGGCTGCCATCATCCTGATGAAAGAGAATCTAAACACCAAGGTGCGCGGACGTAAAGACCTGGAAAATCTCAGCATTCCGTTTATTGGCGAGATACCTCAATACACAGCAAAGAAGCGGCATTTCGGTTTGGGAAAGAAGAAACAACCAGGCATAAAAACCATTGTGGTAAAAGAAGGCAGCCGTAACATCATCAACGAAGCGTTTCGTGTGCTACGCTCCAATCTTGACTTTATGGCAGGTAAGGACAACCGCCAAAATGTGTTCATACTGACATCGTTCGACCCCGGTAGCGGAAAGTCGTTCCTTACCATGAATATCGCAATGAGCTTTGCCATCAAAGGAAAGAAGATATTGGTGATTGATGGCGACCTTCGTCACGGCTCCATTTCATCCTACGTTGATTCACCATCAGTAGGATTGAGCGACTACCTTTGTAACCGTGTTGACAATTGGAGAGACGTCATCACAACCGATCCGAATTATGATAATATGCATATTCTTCCTATCGGCACCATTCCTCCAAACCCGACGGAACTGCTCGAAGACGGCAAGCTGGCTGTGCAGATAGAAGCCCTGCGCAGCGAATATGATTATATCTTCATCGACTGTCCGCCTATCGACATTGTGGCAGATGCACAGATTATCGAAAAGTTGGCAGACCGTACAATATTTGTCGTCCGTAGCGGTTTGCAGGATCGTGGCATGTTGTCTGAGTTGGAGACAATATATCAAGAGAAACGGTTTAAGAACCTCTGCCTTATACTGAACGGCACGAAAAGTGCCGGCGGCAGATACAGTTATCGCTATAGCTACCGCTACGGTTACCGTTACGGCTATTCTTCTTATTACGGAAGCAAAGCTGACCAGGGGGGGGGTAAATGGATGGTCACAAAGTAACTAAAACAATGTGGTTGTTTCATAGAAGTATCACCATTGCCCGAAGCGGCATTTTAAAAGGGGCGACCGACTATCATAGTCATCTCCTGCCCGGAGTGGACGATGGTGTGGAGACCTTGGATGAATCGCTTGCCGTCTTGACATCCATGGAACAACAAGGCGTGAAGAATGTGTGGTTCACACCGCACATCATGGAAGATATACCCAACGAGACAACCGACCTTCAAGATAAGTTCCGTGAAGTGAAACAGAGTTACCATGGCACGATGGCATTACATTTGGCTGCAGAGTATATGATGGACAATCTCTTTGAGAAACGGTTGAGGGCGGGCGACATTCTGCCTTTAAGCGAAAATAGCGACCATCTGCTGGTGGAGACATCCTATTTCAATCCTCCAATGGGACTGAGCAACATCCTGCTACGCATAAAGACAAAAGGCTATTATCCTGTTCTTGCTCATCCGGAACGGTACGTATATATGGAGAAGAAAGATTATCAGCGGATAAGGAGTCTTGGAGTAAAGTTCCAGCTCAACCTGCCCTCGTTGGCAGGACTATACGGCAAGTATGTGCAGAAGAAAGCTGAAGCCTTGTTGAAATCCGGAATGTATGACCTGACAGGCAGCGACACACATTCTTCGGATTTCTATCACCAACTCCTGCTCACCCCTATCAATAAAAAGAATGTATCATGCCTACTGTAGTTGTAAGATTCGAACACTCTGCAAGTAACCGTGATCGCGGAATGATTTACTACCGCATATACAAGGGACACAATCGGCGAATGGAGTTTTCCTCACATCTTGCTATCCCGGTATCCGCATGGGACAGTGTCGCCAAAACGGTGAAAGAAGACAGCGAGATGTTTCACCACTTCCGTGCCCAAATCGAAGCCGACATCAACCTTTTGAACCAGATTATCGCAGAAGACACCACCGGTATTATGACCATGGGCGACATAATAAACGCATTCAAACAAAGAAGAACGATTTTGGAATAGCTTGAATTAGAAGGGACGTGAATAATCATCTTTCTATGCAACAGGAATCCCGTGTGAAAAAAACATTGCTCAACGCACGCGTCAACCTCGTGTTCTATTTCCTGACACTCATCTTGAGTTTCTTCTCCAGGAAGGTATTCCTTGACTGTCTGGGAGCAGACTTCATCGGTCTCACAGGCACGCTGCAGAACCTGCTCGGTTTCCTCAACCTGGCGGAGCTGGGCATCGGCAGTGCCATCGGCTATGTGCTCTACAAGCCAATATACGACCACGACCGCGGGAAGATCAACGAAATCATCTCCGTGATGGGTTACCTATACCGCTGGATAGGTCTCATCATTCTGGGGTGCGGCTGCGTGCTCGCGCTGTTCCTGCCGCTCATCTTCCCCGGCACGCCGTTTGAGATGGGCGTCATCTATTTCGCCTACTTCTCCTTCCTCGCCAGCTCGCTCATCGGCTACTTCATCAACTATCGCCAGAACCTGCTGGGTGCCGACCAGCGCAACTACGTGGTCACCGCCTACTACCAGACGATGACCATCGTGAAGACCCTCATCCAGATGGCATCAGCCCACTACACCGGCTCCTACTACCTCTGGGTGACGATAGAGCTGTTCTTCGGCATCATCTATTCCGTCATACTCAACTGGAAGATACGCCAAACCTATCCTTGGCTGCGCAGTGAAATCCGTCAGGGCCGCCTGCTTTTCCGCAAGTACCCCGAGGTGATGCGCTATACCCGCCAGTTGTTTGTACATAAGATAGCTGGATTTGTACAGAATCAGATCACTCCTTTTTTGATCTACTCTTTCGTGTCATTGAAGATCGTGGCTTTTTACGGGAACTACAGCATCATAACGGATAAGCTCGGATTATTGTTGAGCAACTTTTTGGACAGTACGGGCGCAGGGGTAGGAAATCTGATTGCAGAGGGTAATAAGGTGAAAGCTTTGGGCGTGTTCAAGGAACTGTTGTGCATCCGGTTTCTGATAGCCGGGAGCTTCATCGTTACACTGTACTGCATGCTTCCCTCTTTCATCACGTTGTGGTTAGGGGCAGAATATCTGCTTTCGCAGTATGTATTGATAATTATTTGCGTCACCCTGTTTATTTCGATCGTTCGGGGGGTAGCAGATCAATTTCTGTTCGGGTTCGGACTTTTTTATGATACCTGGGCTCCTGCTGTCGAGTCTGCTCTGTTTATCACTGTAGCTATTGTCGGTGGCAGTTTATGGGGATTGGAAGGGTTGTTGTTGGGAGGCATAGTCAGCAAGTTTATCATTATTGGTATTTGGAAGCCCTACTTCCTTTTTTCGAAAGGTTTCGGCTTGTCAGTGTGGAAGTACTGGTTTGTCTATCTGCGCAATGGGTTGTTTGTCATCGTACCGTTCGTGTTTGTACTCCTGCTGGAGGAGCGGCAGAACCCCATCGTATCGGATTGGATGGACTGGATTCTCTGCGCAGTAGTGATCTTTACGGGGTATGCGGTATGCTGTTATGCCCTGTTCCTTGCCGGCTCGTCTGAGATGCGGTGTTTTACAATGCGGTTTATCAAAAAAAGAAGCATTCTATGAAGAAATTGGTGACAGTTGCCATTCCGGCATATAACATGGAAAAATATCTTGGTCGGTGTCTCGACAGTATGTTAGCCGCCCGCTTGCGGGATTCCTCGGTTCTAGACATCCTTGTAATCAATGATGGATCAAAAGACAACACGTTATCTATCGCGAGAGAATATGAGACCGGAAACGGAATATGTATCCGGGTGATAGACAAACCAAATGGAGGGTGGGGAAGTGCCATAAATGTAGCGATAGAGAACGCTACCGGGAAATATTTTCGGATATTGGATTCGGATGACTGGTTCGATGCGGAAGCGTTTACTGGATATATATCCCTGTTAGAGGAGGTGGATGCGGATTTGATAGCTACTTCCTTTACCTATGTATATAGCGATGGAACATCCCGGGAAGATATGTATGCCGAATCGCTGTGCAACCGTCTGATCCCCTTTGACGATTATCTTGTAGGGAACGGCTATGTCAAGCATTTTCCGATGGCCACGCTGACTTTTCGTACATCCCTTCTTCAGGAGAACGGTATTCGTGTCTGTGACCGTTACTATGCGGATATTGACTATGGACTTACACCGCTCATCTATGTGAATACCGTTTATTTCTCGCAAATAAATCTGTATCGGTACTATATCGGTCGAGAAGGGCAGAGCATCAGCTTGACAGGGTATAACTCCCATTTAGATGACTATGTGCGAATGTGCAAGAAAGTGGTGGATTTTTATGCATGCCATCGGGAAGACATCCGGGAAATAGTCAAAAAGGCTTATCTGAAAGATGGCTGCAACATCGTCCGGTTTGCCTATGAACTGCTGATGTGTCCTCTGTATAATCAGACGCATCAAGACCGCAAGGCCCAATTGAAAGATTTGGATGCGTTCTTGAAGGCTAAGAGTCCGGAACTGTATGCCCGAACAAATCGGTTGAAGAAGAAACATGTTCCATATGTATATGTATGGCGTAAGTTGGGTATAAATCTGCTGAACTTAAGAAAATGGATATAATTATAGGAGCTGGCGCAACGGGGCTGAGTTATGCTTCGTTCACCGACAATGACTGCTTAATCCTTGAAGCGGATAGCAAAATTGGAGGATATTGCAAAACCGTTCGGCAGGACGATTTTGTATGGGATTATTCGGGCCATTTCTTCCACTTCCGTCATCCGGAGATGGAACGCTATATCTGTGAGTATATCCCTGCGGGCACATTGCTCCGATGCCATAAGCATACGCAGATAAAGTATAGGGACTCTTATGTGGATTTCCCCTTCCAAAAGAACATTCACCAGTTGGAGAAACAGGAATTCATAGATTGTCTGTACGACCTCTTCTGTAATCCCTACACGGAGTACACTAATTTTCAGGAAATGCTATACTGCAAGTTTGGCAAAAGCATCGCGGAAAAATTCCTAATACCGTACAATGAGAAACTGTATGCCTGCCCGTTGAACAGTCTCGATGCCGAGGCGATGGGTCGCTTCTTCCCGTATGCCAACAAGGAGGAGATTATAGCCAACTTCAAATGTCCTGACTGTGAGTCCTACAATGAGTACTTTACTTATCCTCGGGGGGGGGCGGTGGAATACATCCGGTCGCTGGCATATAGGATTCCCGACAGTAAGATTCATCTGGAGGAAGAGGTCACGTCTGTGGATGTGCAGCGCAAGACGGTAACCACAGTCCGTGGCAACGAATACGGGTATGACCATCTCATCTCGACAATTCCGTTCCCTCGGTTGCTGTCATTGTGCGGGATGGAGTACGACTCTTCCGTCTATTCGTGGAACAAGGTGCTAGTGTTCAATCTCGGTTTCGATTCCAAGGGGAATGATTCGGTCAATAACTGGGTCTATTTCCCCGATAAGGAACAGGTTTTCTACCGCATCGGGTATTACGACAATATATTCCATACAGACAGGATGTCGCTGTATGTGGAAATCGGGTTCGATCGGCAGGCGGAGATTGATGTGGAGCGCTGGTTCGCCCGTGTCATGTCCGACCTGCAGAGGACAGGTATTGTGACTGGTCAGCGGTTGGTAGCTCGCCATCATGTGATCATGAACCCAGCCTATGTCCGTATCACGGGATTCTCGCAGACCGATGTGGCCACAAGGAAGGCGTGTCTCGCGTCTCGGGACGTGTATTCCATAGGCCGCTATGGTAGCTGGACCTATTGCTCCATAGAGGACGGCATGACGGAGGCTCGGGCCTTGGGCGTTACCTTGTCGGGAAAGGAGGACTGAGGCATGAACATCCTGTTTGCATACATCACCCCCCCTCATCCCGAGCGGGGAGGCATTGGGCGTGTCACACACACTCTCACACTCGAACTGCAACGTCGGGGTCATCGGGTGTTCTATCTCATCTATCCCTGTTCGATAACCATCCGATATGAATATCCGTACCCAGCACCGCTGATCTATCTGCCCTCGTCCGACCTTTTGTCGGAGGAGAATGTGATGTTCTACCATCGCTATCTGCAGGAGCACACGATAGACGTGGTCATCAACCAATCGGGGAATTTCAGTGACTCGCGATTGTGGATAGATACGGGAGATGACCGGATCAAGGTGGTATCCGTGCTCCACTCCAATCCGTGGGTGGCTTATAGGCATCTCTGGAGCAGCGATGTATTCCCTCTACGGAATGACACCGTCATCGAGAAGTTCAAACGCATTGCCCGAATACTCCTGTACCCCCGGATAAAGTACAGGTTTGGGAAGAGTCGCCGGGAACATTTTCGGTGGTTACTGCCGCGGACGGACTGTGTGTGCCTGCTCTCGGACAGGTTTTACGATGAACTGAGCGAGATATGTCCCGGCTATACTTACAAGTACGTTGCCATCCACAACCCCAACTCCTATTCTGTTGGGCAGTTGCTCTCCGTTGCCCCGGTGGAGAAGCGCAACCAACTTCTCTTTGTGGGCCTATTCGGTTCCCCAAAAAGGGAAGAACGGCTCATCCGAGTATGGCGGAGGATGTGTGCAGACTATCCGGACTGGGAACTGGTGATGGTGGGCAACGGGACACCCTCGCACGTAAAGTACCTGCAGCGGCTGGCCTGCGGCATCCCCAACATCCGTTTCGAGGGATTTCGCAATCCGTTTCCTTATTACTTGCAGTCTAAAATATTCTGTCTTACAAGCAATTACGAGGGTTGGCCGATGGTCCTTACGGAGGCGCAGCAGTGCGGGGTCGTGCCTGTGGCGTTCGAGAGTTTCGCCTCCGTGCGCGACATCATTACCTCTGGGCGAAACGGTCTGCTGGTGCGCCCGTTCAGTCTAGTGGACTATGAGTCCGCGCTACGTAGCCTGATGGATCATCCAGACCGCTTGCAGCAGATGTCAGACTGCGCTTGTGAAGATGTAAAAAGATTCGATGTAGATAAGATTGTGGACGCATGGGAGGCTCTGTTCAGAAAATTAGGTGTGACCACATAGACGTGGCCAAAGGCATCGGGATTCTGCTGATTGTAGGCCTGCACACAGGTTTCCATTGGGAGGTCGGTGTGTCGTTCGAGATGCCTCTGTTCTTCCTCCTATCGGGCGTTTTTGTCCGTGCGGATAAGCCGGGTTTCCTACGGAAGAAGGTTCGTACATTGCTTGTTCCATCGTTCTGTTGCTACCTGCCCATAGCAGCCTACAACACGCTCTACTCGCTGCACTCGGGCTTACCGTTGGCGGAATGTTTTCAGAAGAGTTCCCTGACCTCCGCGGTGTGGTTTCTGGTATCATTGTTTTGGATTCACCTACTGGCGTGGCTATTGACGAGGAACAGACATCGGAACTGGCAGCTGGCCGCCTTTTCCGCATGCTCGGTAGTGGGGTATCTGCTGAGCCGGTTTGATGTGCCATCCTGGATGTTCGTCAATACCAGCATTTCCTGCTCGTTCTACTACTATTTGGGAATGTATTTCAGCGGGTGGCTGAAGAGAGACCGTTGGCGGCCGGGTTCTCTCTCTCTCTCTCTACTGATAGGCGTTTTGTCGTTGGCGGTGTGTAGCTTGGTCTACTACTTGACCTCCCCGTTTATATTCTACCGGAACAATGTCCTAGACGGGAATTATTGGGTGGTTACTGCCTGTGCCTTGACGGGGAGTCTGGGCGTAATCAGTTTGTCGCATTGCATAACTGGGACATTTCTTAAGAAAGTATTTCTGTTTTATGGTCGCAATTCGCTTATTATCCTTTGCGTTCACCTGTATGTGACGAAGGTGGTGACGCATTTTGTCAGTGCACCGTGGGCTGTGTTTTTGATAACTGTAGCCTTGATGTGGCCGGTGTCGCTCCTTTGCCGCAGATACCTGCCTGCAGTGTTCGGCATAGGGCCTTTGGGAAAATGATTTATCCCTCCCAATAAAAAGATTGTACGAAACTATTGCAGGTAGCCTTGGGTGACTTTTTCTGGACTTATGGTGGGAAGGAGTATATGTGAAAAATGTTGTGGACGAGATGGTACGACAGGGGCTTCCTGTGACCGTGCTCTCGTTTACCGATGCAGGTGAGGTCCGATGTTGGGACTATTGCAGTGCACCGTCACCGAAACGGTCTGGGTATATAACCGTTTTTTGGAGGAATAAGGAGTCTTATGCAGATAATGCTATGCATCCCCTGTCTATTGACGGGAGGTACTGATATACAGACACTCAGTCTGGTGCGGGCATTGGTGAGGTCAGCCATGAGGTATGGACGGTGTGCTACTTTGAGCACAGCCCTGATATGGCCGACCGCTACCGTGCAGCGGGTAGTCGAGTGGTGCTACTTAGTGTTTACTAATTAATTCCGCCAACGGGTCATGTGAACAAAAACTGTCAAACGAGATATATAAGGAGGTATTACAATGAAGAGAAAGAAACTGCTGATAGACGCCAACGCGTTGATAGCACACTGCCTGACGGGCCACCCCTCGGGCATCGGGCGTACCACGCATGAGCTGCTGAAGACATTGGCAAGGATGGACCGGCTGCCCTTCGACGTGGAGCTGTTGACACAGAACCTCAGGGGCAAGACCACCAAGGGACTGCTGCCCTTCGACAATACGCACATCTACCTGCCCGACAGGGTGATCCTCAAGAAACTGGTGTGCGGACTGCGCCTCCGACAGCTGGCCACGCACTACGACCTGTATCACATACCCCACAACACGGACATCTGCGAGGTGCTGCCCAAGACCGTCTTCACCATCCACGACTTGATGGCATACCGCTATCCCGACATGTGGAACGTGACGGAGGAGGAGAAGGCGTACCACCGGAAAGTGGCACGTAAGGGCAAGGCCTTCATCACCTGCTCGGAATGCTCGAAGAAGGACATCGTGGACTTCTGGGGCGTGCCGGAGGAGAAGGTGGTGTCCATCCCCTGGGGCGTGGACAGGGGGACGTTCCGCCCGGTGGAGGGACGGTCTTACTGCGATGCCCACGGCATAGGAGACCTGTTTTACTTCTCGGCATCGTGCAACCATGCCCGAAAGAACACCCCTCTGATGCTGGAGGCGTTCGACAAGTATGTGGCAAGGGGCGGCAAGGGGCAGCTGGTGCTGCTCAACCCCTCGGAGGTCGACATGGCAAAACACCCACACCTCGTGGAGCAGGGAAAGGCTATTGCCGTGCGCAAGGTGCCGGACGCCGACTTGGTGGAGCTGTACTCGCGTGCCCACTGCTCCATCGTGGCATCGTCGTTCGAGGGCTTCGGCCTGCCCGTGCTGGAGTCGTTGGCGTGCGGCACACAGGTAATCTGTGCGCACAACAGCAGCCTCATAGAGGCGGGCGGCAACGTAGTGAGTTTCCTGCCGGAGCTGACAGCGGAAGAACTCCGCGAGAGTCTTCTCCGCTTCGACGGCATCCGGAAGGAGCGCACCCTGGACACCGACCTCACTCTCCGCCATCTCTCCGAATTCACGTGGGAGAGATGCACAGAAAAATATGTAGAAACCTATGAACGACTTTTATATGATGAATAGCAATATAACACTTACCCCCCCCCATCCGCTTCTCCATCATCATACCTACGTACAATGGGGAGGATTTCGTGGCGCAGGCGATAGAGTCTGCACTGAACCAGACGCGACCGGCTGACGAGGTGGTCGTTTCTGACGACAACTCCAAAGACGGCACATTGGAAATTTGTTTAAATACTATGTGAGTAATTGCTTTTTTATGATAAAGAATTTAGTAAGAAGACTGCGGGTGATGATTATCCGCATGATGGCGGCAGGAAAGGGAGACTTTCCTCTAAGGACGCGCACGTTGATAATTGCGCCGCATCCTGATGATGAGATTATCGGTTGCGGAGGGCTGATTGCCCGGCTCGTTGAACTGGGGCACACGCCAACAGTAATCATCCTAAGTGGGGGGGGTAAAAGTCATGAAGGGTGCTGTACGATAGACGAAAAGGATTTGATCTCAGAACGCAGGCGGCTGACGCTGCAGGCTGCGGACATCGTCGGGCTACCCCATGAGCACATTTATTTTCTCGATTTCAGAGACGGAAGCATTTCCGAAGACGACAAGGCGAATATGGAAAAACTGCGGAAGACGGTCGACAAGATAAATCCACAGATGATACTGGTTCCTCACACGGGCGAGGGTTGGAGCGACCACCTCGCCACACGCCGTATCGGACTGACTCTTGCCGGCGGAGGAACAGAGGTTTGGGAATACTGCGTATGGATGTGGTACTACAATGTGTGGCAACTCGACTGGCATGCAGCCCGTCTCCTGCGTATGAATAAGGGCGAACACCGTCGCAAATTTGCTGCCATAGATACATACACTGAGGCACTCGCTCCCTGCGGCAAACCTTGGAGCGGAGTATTGCCCAAGGTGTTCGTGTGGGCGAACCGCTGGAACAAGGAACTGTTCTTTAAGGTGAGA
>CAVJTV010000049.1:0-13936 GCA_963652435.1 Desulfovibrionaceae bacterium
CAATTTACATGAAGGAAAAAACGCCGATCAAAACCCTCATGCAATTTACATGAAGAAAAAAACACCGATCAAAACCCTCATGCAATTTGCATGAAGGAAAAAACGCCGTACAAAACCCTCATGTAATTTGCATGGGCTTAGAAACAGCGTTTCCGGCACTCCTGCAATTTGCATGGGCTTAGAAACAGTGTTTCCGGCACTCCTGCAATTTACATGGGCTTAGAGAAGATGAAATTTACTTAGTTTTGCGGCGCAGTCGCCATAGATGATGATTGATAAGCTCATGGCGTGAAGATGAGTACAATAACGTAGTAACATTATAAAGACAAACAACAATGAATGTAGGAGACAGAATACCGGAGGTTTTGGGTATCGACCAGGACGGACGCGAGATCAAGGCGAGCGACTACCGTGGTCGCAAGATAGTGCTTTACAGTTATCCCAAGGCGAACACCAGTGGATGCACCGCCGAGGCTTGTTCGTTGCAGGCGCACAAGGCGGAGCTGGCTGCTGCCGGCTACGAGATTATCGGCATCAGCAAGGACAAGCAGGCTCTTCAGAAAAAATTCGCAGAAACCCAAGGCCTGGAGTTTCCGCTTATTGCCGATACCGAGACGACGCTCTTGCAGGAGCTTGGTTGTTGGGGCGAGAAGGTGGCCTGCGGTCGCAGGACCGTAGGCATCCTGCGCACCACATATCTCGTCAACGAGGAAGGTGTGATAGAGAAAATCTTCACTCCTAAGGAAATCAAGACCAAGATTCACGCCGAGCAGATACTGGAGTACATCAACAGATAACCCTGTGAGTTATGGCGATAGAGCACAAATGTGGGATAGAGCGCATCGACGAGGAAGTGGAAGGGCAAACTTTCGCCGACGGAAGACATACATCCGTGGTGGCAAAGATGCTCTTTGAAATTTATTGATGGGGTGGTGTTGCGTAACAAAAAAGAATACTTACTTTTGCGCCCTGTAAAAAAGAGAAGAACTCTATTAGAATCTTCGTTCTGATCATGATGCTGGTTCGGAAGGGAAGACAGATAGCAGGAGTTGTAAGTAGTTTATTGCGTTAATAAAAAAGGAAAAAAGCAATGTCTAAGATTTGTCAAATTACCGGGAAGAAAGCAATGGTGGGAAACAATGTTTCTCACTCGAAGAGAAGAACAAAGCGCAAGTTTGATGTCAACTTGTTTACGAAGAAATTCTATTGGGTGGAGCAGGATTGTTGGATTAGCTTGAATATTTCAGCAGCAGGCTTGCGTGCAATAAACAAATTGGGTTTGGATGCAGCCATAAAAAAGGCGGCTGAGAAGGGTTATTTGAACGCTTAATTTGGAGGAAAAGAAGAAATGGCAAAGAAAGCAAAAGGTAACAGAGTTCAGGTGATTTTGGAATGCACGGAACACAAGGAAAGTGGTATGCCGGGTACATCCAGATACATTACAACAAAAAACAGAAAGAATACAACTCAGAGATTGGAGCTCATGAAGTATAATCCGATTCTGAAAAAGATGACTTTGCACAAAGAAATAAAGTAATAGGAGATTTAAACGATGGCAAAAAAAGCAGTTGCAACATTCAAGAAAGGTGACGGTCGTACTTATTCAAAGGTGATCAAAATGGTTAAGTCTCCGAAAACAGGTGCATACATCTTTCAGGAGGAAATGATTCCGAACGAAGCAGTGAAAGATTATTTTGCGAAGTAAGATTTCGTGATATGATAGGACAATAGAAGGGAGATCTTTCCTAAGGTGGGAAGGTCTCTTTTTTTGTCTCTTGAGATTATCCGAGCGGAATAAAAGTTCTACTTTTGTGTGAGCGTTCACAAGGCGCGAATGAAGGAACAAACAAAATAATAACATAAAAATTAGAGCCATGAGATTTAAAGTATCCAGCACAGAGTTGTTGTCTCGCCTACAGTCTATCAGTAAAGTAATCGGATCAAAAACGCCCTTACCGATCCTCGACGATTTTCTATTTGATCTTGATGGAGAAGGGAAACTGAAAGTTACAGCTTCCGACGTTGAAACACGTTTGGTGACATCTGTCGATATCATGGAGTCGGAAGGTTCGGGTCTTTTTGCCATTTCTGCCAAGATTTTGTTGGATTCTTTGAAAGAACTGCCCGAGCAGCCGATTAGCTTTGACATAAATGACAACAACTTGGAAGTCGTTATATGTTTCCAAAATGGTAAGTACAATTTTATCGGTCTCAATGGAGACACTTACCCTGAACAAAAGCCGATGAGTGAAAACGCAGATACCATTTCCATCAAATCGCAAACACTGGTATGCAGCATTAGTCGCTCTCTTTTTGCGATAGGGGAAGACGAACTTCGTCCGGTGATGAACGGTGTGTTATTTGATCTTCAAGCTGACGGGTTGACTTTCGTTACATCTGACGGATTTAAATTGGTTCGTTTGAAAAACAATACAATAACGTCGGACAGAAAAGCATCTTTCATTATGCCGAAAAAACCGGCAGGTCTGTTAAAGAACCTGCTTAGCAAGGATGACGAGATGGTCGATGTAAAGTTTGACGAGAATTGCGCCAAGGTGAGTTGTTCGAACTTTGAGATGGTTTGTAGACTGATAGAGGGGCGTTATCCGAATTACAACAGTGTGATACCGAAAGACAATCCGTTCAAGGTTGTGATAGACCGTGAATCTTTTCTGAGAGCATTGAAGCGCGTGTCGGTGTTCTCTCAATCGAATAGCTTGGTTAAGCTATACCTTAGAGGGGAGGAGATGATTATTACTGCACAGGATATAGACTTCTCCACTTCGGCTGAGGAAAAGGTTGTCTGTCAGTACGACGGGAGCGAACTCAGTATCGGCTTCAAGGCAACTTATCTGATCGAAATGTTGAACAATATAGGTTCTGACGATGTTATTTTAGCTTTGGCGGATGCTTCACGTGCCGGATTGATTATCCCTGCAGTAAACGAAGAAGACGAAGACCTCCTTATGCTTCTTATGCCGATGATGTTGAACGAGTAATACGTGATAATGGAACTGAACCTAAAGAATCCGTTGATCTTCTTCGATCTTGAGACTACGGGTATAGACATTGTGCACGACCGTATCGTCGAAATCTCTTTCTTGAAAGTTTCTCCCAATGGAAATAAAGACAGTAAGACGAGACGCATCAATCCAGAAATGCCCATTCCTCCGGAAGCAACGAGCGTCCACGGCATTAGAGACAAGGATGTGAAAGATTGCCCGACCTTTCGTATGGTTGCCAAATCGCTGGCAGCTCAAATTGAAGGTTGCGACTTGGCTGGATATAATTCCAATCGTTTCGATATTCCTCTGCTGGCAGAGGAGTTCCTTCGTGCCGGAGTGGACATAGATCTTAGTAAGCGTAAGTTTATAGATGTGCAGACCATCTTCCATAAGATGGAACAACGCACACTCTCTGCCGCTTATAAATTCTACTGTAATAAGATCTTGGAGGATGCCCATACTGCAGAAGCGGATACAATGGCGGCATACGAGGTGCTGAAGGCACAGCTCGACCGTTATCCAGATGTTTTGCAAAACGATGTGGAGTTTCTTTCCAAATATTCCAGCTTTACCAATAATGTAGATTTCGCAGGTCGCGTAATTTATAATGACGAGGGTAAGGAAATAATCAATTTCGGCAAGCATAAAGGAAAAACAGTGGAAGAAGTTTTGCGTAAAGAGCCGTCGTATTACGACTGGATCATGAAAGGAGACTTTCCTCTCAACACAAAGAAGGTGTTTACCGAAATCAAACTAAGAGGATTTAATTCGAAATAGAGATGCTGAAAGGCAAACATATCATATTGGGGGTTACGGGAAGTATAGCCGCATACAAAGCTGCGTATATCATACGTGCGTTGGTGAAAAAAGGAGCTGAGGTGCAGGTGGTGATAACTCCTGCAGGGAAAGAGTTTATTACGCCGATAACGCTTTCGACTTTGAGTAGTCGCCCTGTCATTAGCGAGTTCTTTTCCAATCGCGACGGTTCATGGAACAGCCATGTCGATCTTGGACTATGGGCAGACGCTATGCTCGTAGCACCTGCTACGGCTTCGACAATAGGCAAGATGGCTTGTGGCATTGCAGACAATATGCTGATTACGACATATCTCTCTTGTAAAGCTCCGGTATTTGTGGCTCCGGCAATGGACTTGGATATGTTTGCACACCCTTCTACGCAGCAGAATTTGGAACGCCTACGCTCTTACGGTAATCATATTATCGAGTCTGCGGAAGGAGAGCTTGCCAGTCATCTTGTCGGTAAGGGTAGAATGGAAGAACCGGATAAGATTGTTGCCGTTTTAGAGGAGTTCTTCTCCACACAAAGTGTTCTTGAAAAAAAAAAGATCGTAGTAACAGCCGGTCCGACGTACGAAAAGATTGACCCTGTACGTTTCATAGGCAACTATTCTTCCGGGAAGATGGGGTTTGCATTGGCAGAGGCTTGTGCGGAGCGGGGAGCTGATGTTACGCTTATTGCCGGTCCGGTCGCTCTTAAAACCAAGCATCAAGGCATACGCAGGGTGGATGTGGAATCTGCCGACGATATGTATGAGGCAGCAGTGGCTGCTTTCTGTGATGCAGATGCCGGTATTTTGTGTGCGGCAGTGGCAGACTACCGTCCGGCAGAGCAGGTTGATAAAAAGATCAAACGCGGGGACGGGGAAGAAATGACACTGCGTTTGATACCGAACAAAGATATTGCCGCTGCGCTTGGTGCCGTTAAGCGTGAAGGACAGGTGTTGGTCGGTTTTGCTTTGGAAACCAATGACGAAGCGACAAATGCTGAGAGTAAGCTGAAACGAAAGAATCTCGATTTCATCGTACTCAATTCGCTTCGCGACGCAGGTGCTTGTTTCCGCTACGATACCAATAAAATATCCATTATCGACCGCAGGGGAGAATCGGTCAGCTATCCGTTGAAATCGAAACGAGAAGTAGCCGATGATATCGTGAACAAGTTGGCAACATTACTGAAATGAACATGACGAAGATATGGTTGTTCCTATTCCTGCTGCTGATTCCTTTTGTCTGTAAGGCTCAAAACCGTGCAAACGAGTTTAATGCCCAGGTAAAAATCAATAGCGACAAGATACAGGGGACAAACAAGCAGGTGTTTACTACGCTGCAAAACGCATTGATTGAGTTTATCAATAGTAAAAAATGGACTGATGCAACCTTTGGTATCAACGAACGCATTGACTGTACGTTTAATATCATCATTAACGAAATGCCTTCGGAGAGCAGTTTTAAGGCAGAATTGCAGGTACAGGCAAGTCGCCCTGTCTATAATTCGAGCTACATAACCAATCTCTTGAACTTCCGCGACACGCAGCTCGACTTCGACTATACCGAATTTGAACCGTTGGAGTATACGGAAAACACATTAAACAGTAATCTTACGGCTACAATCATATTCTATCTGTACACTATATTGGGGCTTGATTTTGACAGTTTCTCGCCCAAAGGAGGGAGTGCCTTCTTCCAGCAGGCGCAACAGATTGTTACACTCGCACAGGCTCAGACGTCATGGAACGGATGGAAAGCTTTCGATAGCGACCGTAACCGCCATGCCATCGTGACCGCGCTTACAGAGAATGTGGCAGAAGATTACCGAGATATGTGGTACACCTATCACCTGAAAGGACTCGATGAAATGGCTGCGAATGCCGACCGCGGACGAACCACGATTCTTTCTCTGTTACCTGTTTTGGAAGAGTTGAAGAAAACGCGACCAAACTCCGTACTGCTGCAGATGTTTGCCGATTCCAAACTTGACGAAGTCGTTGCCATCTATTCCAAAGCAACGACAACGGAGAAGCAAGAAGGATACAAACTGTTGTCGAACCTATATCCGGCAATGACCACGCGCATGGAGTCTCTCAAAAAATAGGAATGCATTATGCTGAAATCTTTGTTCATACAGAATTTTGTCTTGATCGACAGTCTGGATATTCAGTTTGATGACGGACTTTCGGTCATTACCGGTGAGACGGGTGCCGGAAAGTCTATCATATTGGGTGCCCTCTCGCTTGTGCTCGGGCAACGGGCAGACGTGAAGAGCATAAAAAGCGGCTCGGACAAATGTGTAATAGAGGCAACGTTTGACATATCCGACTACCGGTTGGAAGAATTTTTTCAAGTAAACGATTTGGAATACGATGCGATCTCATGTGTCCTTCGTCGGGAATTGTTTGTATCGGGTAAGTCGCGTGCTTTTGTCAACGACTCGCCTGCCTCTCTCACCATAATGAAGGAGCTTGGCAATCGTTTGATAGATATTCACTCGCAGCATCAGAATCTATTGCTTGGAGATGGTCGTTTTCAACTCAAAGTGGTTGATGTGATGGCAGGGAACGAAACACTCTTGTCGCAGTATCGTAAGGAGTACGACCGTTACCAATCACTAAAACGGGAGTTGAAAGAGCTGACAGAAAAGACTGCTCGAAGCCGGCAGGAAGAGGATTATATCCGTTTTCAGTCGGAACAACTTACAGAAGCTCGTCTGACTGCAGGCGAGCAGGAAGAGCTGGAGCAGGAGCTGGAGACCTTGTCGCACGCCGAAGAAATAAAAAGCTCTCTATACAGAATCACCGAATTGTTGAGTGGTGAGGAGCAGGGGAGTGTTCGTCTGATTAGAGAAGCTCTTTTTTCGGCAGAATCATTGATGCAGTATTATCCGAAAGCCTCAGAGATTGCCGAGCGTCTGCGTTCGGCATATATCGACCTGAACGATTTGGCATCAGAGACAGATGTCTTGAAAGAAGATGTCGAGTTTAACCCTGAACGGTTGGCGTGGGTAAACGAACGGCTTAATACATTATATACGTTGGAGCAGAAACATCGGGTTGCCACCGTAGAAGAGCTGATTGCCTTGCAGGAACAGTACGCAGGGCAACTGCACACAATCGACTCGGCAGACGAAGAGGTAGAAACATTGAAAGGTCTGTTGGAAACATCCTACAGGGAATTGCTTCAACAAGCCGCCACCATCAATAACGAACGCAGGAAAGCATCTGAGACTGTTGCTACTCAATTGGTGAAGATGGTCGTTCCTCTCGGGATGCCGAATGTTCGCTTTACTGTGGATATTTCCCCACGCAAGGAGCCGGAAAGCGACGGAATGGATGATGTAAGGTTTCTTTTCTCAGCCAACAAGAGCGGAACACTGCAACCTGTTGCTCAGGCAGCTTCCGGCGGAGAGATCTCTCGCCTTATGTTGTGTATAAAAGCTATGATAGCAGGATTCACCGCGCTTCCTGCCATTATCTTCGACGAAGTGGACACAGGCGTTTCTGGCGATATTGCCGATAAGATGGGCGACATTATGCAAGACTTGGGGGCGAAGATGCAAGTGATAACGATCACTCATCTACCGCAGATTGCCGCAAAGGGGAAGGAGCATTTCTTCGTATACAAGGAAGATACCACCGACAGTACGGTAACCCGAATCAAAAGACTCAGCGCGGAGGAACGCATCAAGGAAGTTGCCCGTATGTTGAGTGGAGCATCGCTCACGGAGGCTTCCATGGCAAATGCCAAAGAACTACTGAAGGCATCATCGCCAAAATAAGAAGACATAAAAACATAACACATATCTGATGAAAGAAAACGAAATGGTATTCGGCATACGTGCCGTTATTGAGGCTATACAGGCAGACAAGGAGATAGACAAGATTTTGGTGAAGCGCGAGCTGCAGGGAGAGCTTTCTCGCGAACTCTTCGACGTGTTGAAAGGTCGCGACATACCGGTGCAGCGTGTGCCTATCGAACGCCTGGACCGTCTGACACGAAAGAATCACCAGGGTGTGATTGCTTTTATGCCGGCAGTTACATATCAGCGTTTGGAAGACATAATACCATTCATCTACGAACAGGGGAGAAGCCCTTTCATCGTGTTGCTCGACGGCGTTACGGATGTGCGCAACTTCGGAGCGATTGCCCGCACCTGCGAATGTGCCGGAGTGGATGCCATAGTCATTCCGATGAGAGGCAGTGTTACGGTCAATGCGGATGCCATCAAGACTTCGGCAGGGGCATTACATACTTTGCCCGTCTGCAAGGAGAAAAGCATAGAAGAGGCAATACGTTTCCTTCAAGCAAGTGGAGTGAAGGTGTATGCAGCAAGCGAGAAAGCGTATGAAATCTATACATCCATCAAATACGACGGTCCGGTTGCCATCGTCATGGGTGCAGAAGACAGAGGAGTCTCAATGGACAACCTGCGTATCTGTGATAGCATGGTGAAGATACCGCAGTTTGGCACGATAGGTTCGCTGAACGTGTCGGTTGCCGGCTCTATACTGATATACGAAGTTGTTCGCCAACGCATGAACGAAAAACAAAACAACTAAAAAACGCAAGAGATATGAAGAGAGTTATTGCAACGACAAATGCGCCTACCGCCATAGGTCCTTATAGTCAAGCTGTGCAGGTAGGGAATATGCTGTTCGCTTCAGGACAGCTTGGTATCGACTCCGCTACGGGGAATTTTGTGGAGGGCTCGGTGAAGGAGCAGACCGCACAGGCGTTCCGCAACGTTAAAGCCATACTGTCCGAGGCAGGATACAGTATCGACGACGTGGTAAAGACAACAGTGTTCTTGGCAGACATGGGCGATTTTGCCGCTATGAACGAAGTGTATGCTTCGCAGTTCGATGCAGACTTCCCCGCACGTTCGGCTGTTGCCGTGAAGACCCTTCCCAAGAATGGTTTGGTGGAGATCGAGGTGATTGCCGTAAAGGACTGAGATAAATGATTCAAAAGTACCCGTCCGTTTTGTTGGAAAATGCCGTGAACGAGCTGGCATCGCTTCCTGGCGTAGGGAGGAAGACGGCTCTTCGGTTTGCCTTGTATATGCTTCGGCGCGACGAGAGCTATACGGAAGGCTTTGCAGAGGCATTGCTGGCTTTGCGCAGAGACGTGAAGTATTGCAAGGTATGTCATAACATCTGCGACGACGAGGTATGCTCCATCTGTGCCGCCCCCGAGCGCGACCACACTATGGTTTGCGTAGTCGAAAACATCAGAGAGGTGATGGCTATCGAAAACACAGGACAGTTTCATGGCGTTTACCATGTGCTCGGCGGCATCATTTCCCCAATGGACGGCATAGGGCCGGGCGATTTGGAGATAGACAGTCTTGTGAGCCGTGTGGCAAGCGGCGAGGTGCGTGAGGTCGTGTTGGCACTTAGCACAACGATGGAAGGGGATACGACGAACTTTTTCATCTACCGCAAGCTGTCGCCCTACGGCGTGAAGGTCACGGTGATTGCCCGTGGGGTGTCGATCGGTGACGAGATTGAGTATGCCGACGAGATAACCCTCGGCCGTTCCATAGTGAACCGTACCAGCTTTGACGACTCAATAAAAATATAAGGGTATGTACGAAGCCAAGATATCCGTCATTATCGTAAACTACAACGTAAAGTATTTCCTGGAGCAATGTCTGTGTTCGGTTCGTGCCGCCATAGCCGGACTGGAGGCAGAGGTCTTTGTTGTCGACAATAATTCCACGGATGGCTCCGTGGAGTATCTGCGCCCGAAGTTTCCCGAAGTGCGGTTTATCGTGAATGCGGACAATGTGGGGTTCGCAAAGGCAAACAACCAAGCCATCAGCGAGTGCCACGGCGAGTATGTCTTGCTGCTGAATCCTGACACGGTGATAGGAGAGGAGAGCCTGCGTACACTTTGCTACTTCATGGACGAGCACCCTGCCACGGGGGGCATCGGGGTGAAGATGCTGAACGCTCATGGCATGTTCCTTCCCGAAAGCAAACGGAGCTTCCCGTCGCCCTGGGTTTCGTTTTGCAAGATATTCGGCTTGTCGAAGCTGTTCCCACAGTCGCGCACCTTTTCAAGGTATAGCTTGGCATATCTCGACAAGGAGAAGCAACATTCGGTGGATGTGCTGGCAGGAGCTTTTATGCTGCTTCGCCATGAGGCGTTGGACAAGGTCGGCTTGCTTGACGAAGCGTTCTTCATGTATGGTGAGGACATAGACTTGTCGTACCGCATGGTGTTGGGCGGGTACAAAAACCTCTACATTCCCGAGCGTATCCTTCACTATAAGGGCGAGAGCACTCAGCCGGGCGATATGAAATACGTGAAGGCATTCTACGGAGCTATGCTTATTTTCTTCCGTAAGTATTACCCGCAGTCCGGACCTTTGGCAGGTTTCTTCATCAAACTTGCCGTCATGTTTCGTGCCTCACTGGTGGCCTTGTCGCGTGTGTTGGGTTTTCGTACAAGAAAGAAAGTCAAGCATCGCCGTCTGTTGGTGATCTGCAGGGAAGAGCATTTCGAAGCGGTGAAAGCAGCCTCGGTCAAGCGTATGCCGACGCTGGAGCATGTCAACCTGTGGGACTTGAACAAAGAGCGTGTGATGTCTGCCATCTGTCGCCGTAATCAGATGAAAGAGTTCACCGACTATGCCTTTTGTTACCCCGATGCCCGCTTCGAACAAATGCTTCTGTTTATGGACAAGCTGGTGGACAAGAAGGCTTCTTTCCATATCTACTGCACAGAAAGCGGACGACTGATTTCACAGGGGGAAAAGTAACATGGCACTGCTGGGAAACGACACACTCCGTCTTCGCGCACCGGAGCCGGAAGATTTGGACCTTCTCTATCGCTGGGAAAACAATCCCGACCTATGGAAGACGGGCAGCACAATGACCCCTTTTTCCCGTTATACATTGAAGCGGTATATCGAAGAGTCGTATCGCGACATCTTTACCACCGGACAGCTACGCCTGATGATTGAGCTGCGAAAGATGGGGGAGACCATCGGCACAATCGACCTGTACGACTTCGACGCCCGACACCTGCGTGCCGGTGTCGGTATCCTCCTCGACCCGCTCTATCAAGGGAAAGGTTTTGCAACCGAGGCACTGCAGGTGTTGTCGGACTATGCTTTCCGTTTCTTGAAGCTACACCAACTGTTCGTGCATATCCCTGAAGGAAACGAAGCCAGCAAAGCCTTGTTCACCCGTTGCGGGTTTATCCTCTCGGGAAGGTTGAAAGACTGGATCTTGACGGAAGAAGGATTTTCCGATGTCCTCGTGATGCAGAAGGTGCAACCCTGATTGGCTCTGTCGCGCATCGTGCAGACGCATTAAATTCTTTCTATCATTATCGATTTTCCACCGAGCTTTGAAACAGCTTCAGGCGTTCTTCCAAAAGGTCGTACTGATGCGGTTTGATGAACGAAGTGCATATACGCAGGCCCTCTTGCCGGCTGCCTGTCGTGCTCAGAGAGATTGCACTCACCCCGTAATACATCAGCTCCTCCATAAGCTCACCGCCCGTCATCCCGGGGTAGGCAATCGTGAAGTAGAAACCGTCGGCAATCGGCTCGTCGAGGTCGTGGTCGTAGACAATCTTAAAACCGTATGTCGTGAAAATCTTCTTCAGTATCTCGGCACGTCGTCCGTATTCCTTTATCTCCGAAACGAAATCGAACCTGCCGTCGGACGCAGCCTTAAACATGGCTGCCAATGCTATCTGTGCAGAATGAGAGGTGCCGGACGAGAGGGCATAAAGCACGCGGTGGATGTATACGGTGCCGAATGTGCCGCCGCCATAACGCTTGGTAAGTCCAGGGTAAGCACGGTGGTAAAGTTTGTCGGAGATGGCGGTCACGCCGATGCGCTGACCTGCATAGCTGAATGCTTTCGAGCCTGAGATCTGCAATATGTAGTTGTCCGTATAATGCGCAACGCTTGCCTGAAAGGGAGCCTCGAAAGGTTTGCCCAGATCCTTGCGGAAATCCATGGCGAAATAGGCAAGGTCTTCGATAACGACTGCGTCGTACCGGTCGGCAAGAGTGCCGATAGTCTTCAGCTCGTCGTCCGTGAGGCAAAACCAGGCAGGGTTGTTCGGGTTCGAATATATCATGGCGGCGATATTGCCTTCGCGAAGATATTTCTCCAACGCGGCACGCAGCTTTGCCCCTCTGTGTTCATACACGTCGAACGACTCGTATTTGTATCCCATCACCACTATCTGTTGCTTCTGAACGGGGAAGCCGGGGTCGATAAAGAGTATCGTGTCTTTCCCCCGGGTGCATTGGCAGCAGGTGAGGAAGGAGGCGAATGTCCCCTGCATGGAGCCTGTCACCGGGACGCAACATTCCGGCGGAACGTCAACGTCGATAAAGGCCTTGATAAACCTCGACGCCTCCGCCTTTACCTCCGGCGAACCGTTGATGTTCGGATAGATGGAAGCAACGCCGCTCTTCAGTGCCTCTATCTCCGCATCGACACCCACCGCAGCAGGTTTCAACCCGGGCACGCCCATTTCCATGTGTATAAACTCTGTCTTTGTCTCCTCTTCCAGCTGTGTGGATATGGCAACCACCTCGCGAATGGTCGCTTTCCCGAAGTCGGGCAGCCCGTAGCTCTCTATCGTCCGCTTCGTCGTCTCGTAATCTACCGGTGTATGTTTCATGTTTCTTCTTTTTGTTTTCAAAACCAACGGCAAAGGTAGGCAATTATGTTTGTTGTGTTTATCTCCCTATTTTTCCAAATATCCTGTACCTCTTTGTGCCCACTTTCTCTGTCGGTTTCGGCAATGACATGGATCTGCACCAAACAAGCACCTCATCCTCCTCGATGCCCTGCGTTTTATATAAGGAAGGGAATAAAAACCGACATTTCCCCCTGAAAAACCTTGATTGTTTTGTAGATGGAAACATTCCTTTACCGCCGAAGAAATCGGAAAAGCACTTTTTTTCCTTCGCTGAGGTCCAGCGAAGCCGTTGAAGCAGTTCACAACCGTCGCTGAGGTCCAGCGAAGCTGTTGAAGCAATTCACGAGAGCCGCTGAGGTCCAGCGGAACAAGAAAAGCTCTTTTCTGAAATCTTCAAGAGATACCTAGGTGGTTCAGATTCCCGTTAGCCGGTTAGCCGAATTTAGGCCATT
Organism: Desulfovibrionaceae bacterium; assembly: GCA_963652435.1. Classification (GTDB taxonomy): domain Bacteria; phylum Bacteroidota; class Bacteroidia; order Bacteroidales; family Tannerellaceae; genus Parabacteroides. The sequence continues at coordinate 12,929 of CAVJTV010000049.1, forward strand.
GGATATGTCGCGAACTGAATCTTAGCCGGAAAACTGGCAGAATACCATGGCTTGTGAACTTGGCTCCAAGTGTTGTCGCCTTTACAATGTTTGTCTGTTTTTGCCTTGCGGATAATTTTGCGGATGTTTTGAGAACGTGAAGTGGAGCAAGAATAAAGGCTTCAAGTATCCTCTCGTTGTGTTCTGCCATGGCTATCTTGGCAATTGGAAACTCTACCAAGGTATTTGGAAAGACTTGAACAACTGCATCGTGCTGAGCATTGGAACCCGTGGGCTGGATGGCATCTTCGGGCAACGCGACATTACTATATCCCAGCTTTGGAACGTATGAGGTATCATGTTGATAAGCACCAGATTCATTTGATGGGTTTGTCGAATGGCGGCAGTGCGATAGTTGCCGCGATGCACTCTTCCCATGCCAAGGACTTCAAGAGCATCACGACCGTATCTTGCAATCTAAGCGGACTGAGGAAAGTGTCTTGCCAAGTCAATCTGATAGGTGGTGGTAAGGACAACTCCTCCCGATTGATACCAAGTCAGGCGGCTGAGTTGAAAAAGATGGGAGTGGACGTGGGGCTCTTCTTCAATCCAGAGGAAAACCATTTCATCATGGTGAATGAGCGTGAAGAGATTATTGACTTCCTGAAAGAACGTATGAACTTGAAGTGCGTCGGAATGTGAGGGAAGTGGAGGCATTCTTCCAAGTCAAATCAGAATATGACATAAAGTGTATGTTTTGGTGACGAAACATATATGCTTTGCGAGTAAAACATAGGTGTTTTGACCTTAAAACATATATGTTTTTTCATAGGAGGTTTGGGGCTTGTGTGTTTTCGCAATAAAATCGATAAAAAACTCAAGCAAAAAACAGCAGAAAGCTCTTGTAGGTTCGAAATAAACCGCTACTTTTGCGACCGAATTCGAAAAAGAATGGCCGCGTAGCTCAACTGAATAGAGTAGCTGACTACGGATCAGCCGGTTACAGGTTTGAATCCTGTCGCGGTCACA
>CAVJTV010000050.1:0-13912 GCA_963652435.1 Desulfovibrionaceae bacterium
ATGGATTGTGCGTGATAAAAAGAGCGCGAGAATTTAACCGCTCGAATTGTGCGTGATAAAAAGTGCGCGAGAATTTATCCGCTCGGATTGTGCGTGATAAATTTCATCCCGATTACGGGGCGTTTCGCGCCCGAGTTGCCCTTAGGAAAAGAATTTCTACCTTTGCCAGCCATATTTACAGAACGCGAACATGCTAAACAGAGAGTTATGAATTTCAGCAAACGGTGTTACCGGATTTTCGAAGAGGCGACGAAGGCGTATCATGTCTCCGATGACGTGGATGCCACCATACACAACCCTTATGAGGTGAAAAGCATCGAGTTTTATCTCTACCTGAAGAACTGGATCGATGCAGTGCAGTGGCATTTGGAAGATCTTATCCGCGACCCTGAAATCGACCCTCGGGAGGCTGTCGTGCTGAAGCGGCGCATCGACAAATCGAACCAGGACCGCACGGATTTGGTGGAGCTTATCGACAGTTTCTTTCTCGACGAATACAAAGACGTGAAGCCCCTGGCAGACGCGACAATCAACACGGAAAGTCCGGCTTGGGCTGTCGACCGTCTCTCCATTCTTGCCCTCAAGATATACCACATGAAAGAAGAAGCGGACCGCCCCGACGCGGCGGCAGAGCATAAGGCGCAGTGCGGCGAGAAGCTGAGGGTACTGTTGGAACAAAAGACAGACCTTATGACTGCCCTCGAGCAGCTGCTCACCGACATCAAGGAAGGGCGCAAGCGCATGAAAGTGTACAAACAGATGAAGATGTATAACGACCCTTCTCTTAACCCTATATTATACGGCAAACGATAAGATGGCAAAGATTCTTGTTATACGGCTTTCGGCTATCGGCGACGTAGCAATGACGATACCGGTGATCTACTCTGCTGCGAAGGCAAATCCCGACGACCATTTCACTGTCCTCACGCAGGCGTTTCTTATCCCTGTCTTCATGAACCGTCCGGCGAACGTGGACGTGATAGGCATCAACACGAATGCGGCGGAAAAGACCTTGCGGGGATTGCTGCGGTTTACATACGCTCTGGCATCGTTTGGGTTCGACATGGTGCTCGACCTGCACGACGTGATCCGCACGCGCATCATCCGCACGGCGTTTTGGCTGAAGGGAAAGAAGGTGTATGCTGTGGACAAGGCGAGGCGCGAACGGCGCGAGCTGACAGACCGCGAGCACAAGAACATGCGGCAGCTCCGCCCCGTCATCGAGCGTTATGCCGATGTGTTTCGCGCTGCGGGGCTGAGCTACGCGGAGACGTTCACCTCGCTCTACGAGACGAAGCCTGCCGACCTCTCGCAGATGGAAGCTGTGGCAGGAGTGAAGACGGGCAAGTGGATAGGCGTTGCCCCCTTTGCCAAGCATCGCGGGAAGATATACCCGACCGACGAGATGGAGCAGGTGGTAGGTATGCTCTCCGCGCATGAAGACTACACCGTCTTTCTCTTCGGGGGACGTGGCTACGAGGAAGCCGTGCTCGAACAGTGGGAGTATCAGTACCCGAGGGTGAAAAGCGTTGTCGGACGTTATTCGCTCGACAACGAGCTGGCATTGATAAGCCGTCTCGACGTGCTGCTCTGCATGGACTCCGCCAATATGCACTTTGCCTCGCTTGTCGGGACGACGGTGGTGTCTGTCTGGGGAGCGACGCACCCGTATGCCGGGTTCTACGGCTATCATCAGGATGCGGACAATGCCATTGAGGCGGATATGCCGTGCCGCCCGTGCTCCGTGTTCGGACAGAAGCCCTGTTATCGCGGCGACTGGGCATGCATGACGCAGATCGCGCCCGAGACCATCGTGAAGAAGGTGGAGGCGGTGTTGCAGCAAGAGACGGAGAAGTAAAAAGAGATGGAGATACACGTCGACAGCCATTACGCACATTTGCTCCCATATCTGAGCGACACCCCTCGGCGGTTTATGCAGGGAGAGGGCGAGAGGCTGCACGAGGGCAGAAACTCTGTGAGAGCTTTCGACGCGGACGGCATCCGCTTGGTGGTGAAACGATACAAGCCGGTATGTTTCGTCCGGCAGATAGCATACACCTTCTTTTGCCGGACAAAGGCGCGTAAGGCGTTCCTCTTTGCCGGCATGCTTCGCGAGAGAGGTTTCGACACGCCGCGCGAGGTGGCATACATGGAAGAGACGAGGTTCGGGCTGTTCCATGTCGGCTATTTCGTTTCCCTGCGCAGCGACTGCCTCACGGTCTATTCCGCCTTGACCGATGTGCCGGACTTCGACAAGGCGTTGGCTTCCGACCTTGCGGCTCTGTTCGTCGAGATGCACCGCAATGGCGTTGCGCACGGAGACATGAACCTCGGGAACTTCCTTTTCCACGAGAAAGAAGACGGACATTATGCGTTCACCATCATCGACACGAACCGCTCCCGCTTCCGCGACCGCGAGCTGAGCCGCGAGGAATGTCTCGGGAATCTACGGACGGTGACCCATCGGCGCGACCTGTTCGAATATATCATCCGGACGTATGCCGCGCTCCGGCATTGGGACGCAGAACAGACCCTCAGCGAAGCCCTCCGCCTTCTCAGTGACTTCGAACGGAGAAAAAACAACAAAAGAATCTGGAAAGAGAGAATAAAGAAACTGCGGTTTCAACGGTAAAATATCTTTTCTTGTCACATGCAAGTCTGCATGAACCTGTCGAGCCCGCTCTCTTGCCTCTCGCAAGACTGCATGGACCTGTCGAGCCCGCTCTTTTGCCTCTCGCAAGTCTGCATGAAGCTGTCGAGCCCGCTCTCTTGCCCCTCGCAAGTCTGCATGGACCTGTCGAGCCCGCTCTTTTGCCATTACGCGGACTGCATGAAGGTCGCAACAAAAGTTTCATCGCCCATGCAGTATGATCGGGCTCCAAAACTTCTTCATTTTTCTTTTGTACCACGAATGGCAGCCGAAAGGGAGTTGATTGTTGTTTAGCGCGAAGCAGTATCTCGGATATTTATCGAAAGCAAACCGGAGGGCTTCCTCCACTTCCGGATAACTAAAGCCGGCGGCTTCGGTTGCCCAAAACACATCTTCATTGTACAGATGATGCCGCTTTTGCGACAGGTAAAAACCGATCGTGCTTGTCTGTTCCCTTGTCACCCGATAATGGCTGGATACTTTACGCAGGGAAAATCCTCCGTTGCCTATCTTGTTGTACAAATCCTGCTTGGAGGGTTTCCCGGTAGCCTTCTGATAGCGATGTATAAGGGACATAACACAGGAAACGACCGGCAATCGGTAGATGGGCTTTTGCAGCCAGGGCGCACCGATATAGTCGTAACCCTTGCCGCACCACTCCGTCAGTTCGTCACGAAAGACAAACGCATCCAATTGATGAATCAGTATGTACCGGCAGTCGAGAAAACGTTCGTAGAACTCCGCAGCAAGCATCAAACGGTTGTAACCGCTGATACTCCCAAAGTAATCATCATCGAACGAAGTGACTACCAGTTTGGGAAACTCCGCTTGTATCTCCGACAAATCCAACGACGCAGGTTTGACCACAACCAATGGATACGAACGTAACACCTCGTATGCCTGCATCAGAGAGCGCATTTCCATGTCTGAAATCGCACTTCTGTAAAACGGTATGACAACCTTTACCAAATCCATCTTCGCGGGGAACCTTGTTGAGCGGCGCAAATGTACGTAACCCCTTCGGTTTTTCCGTACATTTGCACACATCAATAGAATATGGGGGATGGCTGAGAAAAACGATTTGGGGAAAGACGGCGAAGCAAAGGCATACGACTATTTGCTCCGCGAGGGCTATACGATATTGCATACCAACTGGCACTGGCATCACTACGAGCTCGACATTGTTGCCCAAAGTGAGGGGAAGATAGTTGTTGTCGAAGTGAAGACGCGTTCGGAAGATTACCTTCTCTCGCCGGAAGAGGCTGTGGACTATAAAAAGATAAATCGTATCGTAGCGGCTGCAGATGCCTATATCCGACGGTTCAACTTGGACATGCCGGTGCGCTTCGACATCGTCACCGTCGTCAAAGGAAAGAATGGATACAGAATCGAACATATCGACGATGCCTTCTATGCCCCTTGCCGGTAATCTCTGAAAAAGAAACAAGCAAGATACATTATGAGTAACGAAAAAGATATGCTGCAGATAATCCGCCTTGAGGAGACGGCTTCCACAAACAGCTATCTCCGTGGATTGGTGGAGAAAGAGCCCTTGGCGGGAGGGAGCGTTGTCGTTGCCGACTTTCAGACGGCGGGGCGCGGACAGAAGGGCAACAGCTGGGAGTCGGAACGGGGGAAGAACCTTATGTTTAGTGTCATCCTTTACCCGCACTTCCTTCCTGCCAACCGTCAGTTCCTGATTTCCCAGATAACGGCGTTGAGCGTAAAGGAAACGCTGGATGAATATGTGGATGGCATCGCCGTGAAATGGCCCAACGACATATATTGGCACGACAGGAAGATATGCGGCATGCTGATAGAAAACGACCTCTCCGGCAAGGAGCTGCGTTTTTCCGTGCTTGGCATAGGCATAAACATCAACCAGCGGGAGTTTCGCTCCAATGCGCCGAACCCTGTGTCGCTGGCTCAGATAATCGGATTGGAGTATGATCGGGATGAGATTTTGAACAAGTTTCTGAAGCGTCTGCATGAACGTTATCATGACTTGCTTCGTGGGCATGAGGACGACATCCGCGAGGACTACCGCAATGCCCTGTATCGCAGCGACGGATTTTATATGTATCGCGACAGTGGCGGAGCCTTCGAAGCCCGCATCAAAGAGGTAGAGACAACGGGGCATCTGCTGCTCGAGCTGCGCAGCGGCGAGTTGAGGCGGTATGCTTTCAAGGAAGTGTCCATGGAAATGTGATTGAGAAATGCAGCTGTACACGACAGTCCGAATACCCGAGCCTCCTTTCCGTCTGTCCGTTCAAGAGCGGGTACTCCTGCTCGGCTCGTGCTTTGCGGAGAATATCGGTGCGAAGCTCGCCGAAGGGAAGTTCGATATTGACATGAACCCTTTCGGGACACTCTACAACCCTGCCTCCATTGCGGCAGCCATCCGTATGCTGCTACATCCCGAGCGGTTCACGGCAGACGACCTGTTTCATCACGAGGGCGTATACCATAGTTTTACGCATCACAGCAGGTTCTCCTCTCCTTCTGCGACGGAATGTCTGAATAACATAAACGACCGGCTGTTTGCTTCGGCTGAGAAGATTCGAAGCACACGATATATGGTCGTCACACTCGGGACAGCCTACGTCTATCGGCTGAAGACAACGGGAGAGGTGGTTGCCAACTGCCACAAACTGCCGGAAAAGATGTTCAGCCGTTCGATGCTGTCGGTAGAAGAGATCGTGTCGGAATGGAAAGGTCTGCTACTCTCGCTTTGGGAGCAATGCCCTGAGATGAAACTGATATTCACCGTCAGCCCTATCCGTCATCTAAAAGACAGCGCACACGGCAACCAACTCAGCAAAGCAACGTTGCTACTGTCTGTCGATGCACTTCGGGAAAGTTTTCCCGAACGCGTTGCATACTTCCCTGCATACGAGATTATGATGGACGAACTGCGCGACTACCGTTTCTATGCCGACGATATGCTGCATCCTTCGGAGCTTGCCGTAGACTATATCTGGCAACGTTTCACGGAAAGCTATCTGTCCGATGAGGCAAAAACCTTTCTGAAAGAGTGGAGCGAGATATGGCGTGCCATCAATCATCGTCCGCTACATCCGGAGAGCAAGTCATACAAGGATTTCCTGTCGCAAACTTTGTTAAAGTTGGAACGGCTTAGCGGTAAATTCCCGTCCTTTGACTGCACTGAAGAGATGGAAGTAATAAAGTCTAAATTGAAGTAACAGATGGAATATACGATAAAGGAAATAGCAGGGATTATCGGAGCGAAGACCCACAACCTGCGTAACGGCAGTGTCAGCATCCTGCTGACGGACAGTCGCCGGCTTTCTTTCCCCGAACAGAGCATCTTCTTCGCCATCAAGACAAAGACCGGCGATGGACACAGATATATACAGGAACTTTATCGGTTGCGTGTGCGCAATTTCGTCGTGAGCGAAGTGCTGCCCGAGTTCGAGCAGATGAAGGATGCGAACTTCCTTGTGGTGAAAAACACCATGACGGCACTTCAGAAGTTGGCAATTTATCATCGTCGACGGTTCGACATACCGGTTATCGGCATTACAGGGAGCAACGGAAAGACAATTGTGAAAGAGTTCCTCTATCAGTTGCTTCACAAAGAGTTCAACATCGTCCGTTCGCCACGAAGTTACAATTCGCAGCTCGGCGTCCCCCTTTCGGTATGGCAGATGAACGAGAAACATACGCTTGGTATCTTCGAAGCCGGTATCTCTCAGCCCGACGAGATGGAAAAGCTCAGTCCGATTATCGCGCCGACCATCGGTGTCATCACAAACATCGGCGAGGCGCATCAGGAGAACTTTATTTCCATGTCGCAGAAATGCCTTGAGAAGCTGACGTTGTTCAACGACAGTGAAGCTATCATATACGACGGCGACGACGCACTCATCTCAAACTGCATCGAGGCAGCATGCCTCTCGCATAAGGCGATTGCATGGAGTCGGACAGATTCGGAAGCTCCGCTATATATCGAGGCAGTCGTGAAGAAGCCTTTGGAAACAATCATCCGTTGTACGCTGTTCGGACTTACCCGGGAATATGTAATTCCTTTCACCGATGATGCCTCTATCGAAGATGCCATCCACTGCCTTGCCGTCATGCTCTATCTGAAACCTACCAGTGTAAACGATGTGGAGAAGTTTGCCCGTCTTGAGCCTGTCGCCATGCGGCTCGACGTGAAGCAGGGTACCTCAGGATGTCTCTTGATCAACGACACGTACAATTCGGACATCAACTCGCTGGATATCGCTCTCGACTTCCAGCAGAGTCGACGTGTGGACAGGAATATGAAATGCACGCTTATCCTCTCCGACATATTGCAGTCCGGCGCATTACCCAAGTCTCTGTATAAAAAGGTCGCCGACCTTGTCCGCCGCAAGAAGATAGACCGCATCATCGGCATCGGACACGATTTGAAAGAGTATGGCTCCGTGTTCGAGATGGAAAAGGAGTTCTACAACACGACGGGTGAATTTATCCAGTCGCCCACGTTCAAGCAGTTCAGAAACGAGCTTATCCTGCTCAAAGGCTCGCGCCGTTTTCATTTCGAACGGATCTCCGAGCTATTGGAAAAGAAAGTGCATGAGACGATACTCGAGGTCAATCTTGATGCCATCGTGCACAACTTCAACTATTACCGTTCGAAGCTGAAGCCGGAGACGAAGATGGTCTGCATGGTAAAGGCTTACGGATACGGTGCCGGTTCATACGAACTTGCCAAGACGTTGCAGGAGCATCGCTGCGATTACCTCGCTGTTGCTGTTGCCGACGAGGGAGCAGGGCTTCGCAAGGAAGGTATCTCCATTCCCATCATCGTGATGAATCCGGAATTCAGCAGCTTCAATGTCATGTTCGAGAACAATCTGGAACCGGAGGTATACAGCTTCCGCTTGTTGGATGCCATGATTAAGGAAACGGAGCGCAGGGGCATCACCTCTTATCCTATACATATCAAGATAGACACCGGTATGCACCGCCTGGGCTTCCAACCCCGCGACATCCCTGCTATCTGCGAACGGATAAGGGAACAAAGCGGTGTCATGGTGCGTTCCACATTTTCTCATCTTGTGGGCAGCGATTCGCCTGTCTTCGACGATTTCACGCGGAAGCAACTTGACACATTCGCTCGGTCTGCCGCCTCACTGGAAAACGGCTTGGAGTATCGAGTCATCAAACATATCCTCAACTCTGCCGGAATAGAACGTTTCACGGATTATCAGATGGATATGGTTCGCCTCGGTATCGGCCTGTATGGTGTCAGTGCCTCGGGTGTGAAAGGTCTTCGCAATGTGAGCACGCTGCGGACAACCATCTTGCAGATACAACACGTTGCGGCAGGCGATTCGATCGGTTACAGCCGTCGCACCTGCGTAGACCGCGATTCGCGCATTGCCATCATTCCTATTGGCTATGCCGACGGACTGGACCGTCACTTCAGCAACCGTGTAGGCGAAGTGTCTGTCGGCGGCAAGCGTTGCCCTATTGTCGGCAACATTTGTATGGATGCCTGCATGATAGATGTTACCGACACGGATGCCAAGGAAGGTGATTCGGTGATTATCTTCGGAGAAGAGCTGCCGGTCAGCGATCTTGCCGACCGGCTGAACACTATCCCCTACGAAATTCTGACTTCAGTATCTCCACGTGTTAAAAGGGTGTATTATCGGGAGTAGGCGTAGGCAAACTATTTCTGTTTTCCTTTGAACAGATGCGGGATGAACTCGTTCAGGCACCTGCGCCATGTCAACCATTCGTGTGCCGTGCCTTGCGACTCGTAGAAGTCCACACGGATACCCATATCGCGTAGGTCCTTCACCAGTTTCGCGGTGCCCATGTTCTCTTCCGTGCCACAACCTAAGAAAAGATAGTGAACCTTTTCGTTGAAGCTCTTGGCATCGGTAAACACACCGTTGAATGCTGTCTTCACGTCCAATCCGAAGATAGCTCCGCTAAAGCCGCCTATGTAGGAGAATTTATCCAGATTCCTCAGCGTGATGTCGAACGTCTGCTTGCCGCCCCACGACAATCCTGCCATGGCACGATGCTCACGGTCTGAGAGTGTGCGGAATGTTTTGTCGATCATCGGAATCAAATCGTTTACCATCAGCGTGGCAAAAGATGCTCCGTATAGATCGCGCTCTGCATCCACGTCTTTCCCTGGTGTCGGACGGAATACTATCTCAATGTCTCCGCTCTCCATCACCACAATCATCGGCTCGCATTTGCCTGCGGCTATCTGATTGTCGAGGATGTTTTGCATGAGACCCTGCGTGCTCCATCCCGTTTCATTCTCGCACATGCCGTGCTGAAGATAGAGCACCGGAAAACGCTTCTTCGTCTTTGTTTCATATTCTGCCGGCGTATAGACCAGGCAATGGCGGAAACGATTCTGTTCTTTGGAATAGTATGTGACATTGCGCACCTGTCCGTGCGGAACTTGAGCGGCGCGATAATAGTCGCCCTCCTTGCCTTCGGGAACTTCTATCATACTCATCATACGGCCACATCCGAACACTGTGCGGCTCATAGGGTCGTCGACGGTGAGACCATCCACCACCAAAGCATAGTAATGCGGACCAACCACCAGAGGTTCGGTTTTTCCCGTCCACCAGCCGTTCTCATCCTTGTTAAGATCATGTTTCTTACCGCAGATATCAACCTGCAGACGCTTCACATCGGGAGCATAAATGCGGAAATAAGCACGGTTGTCTTTGTCGATACGCGGGAAATCGCAATCAAACATAGTCGTCGAGGCAATCTCCGTATTCTCCATTATATCCTCAAGCGACGGCAGTTCCTTGCCCATCAGCTTCAACATCTGTGCGGCATAGCGACGGCCCAATGTGCGATAGCCTGCTGCGTCGAAGTGCAGATGGTCGTCGGCACAGCTCAGTCCGGACGAAGGGATGACATAGCTGTTTTTTATCGTCTGCGGCAAGGTTGCTATGATGGGATTCATCGCGGCGCACGTGCCTTGGTGATCTTCGTTAACCACCTCTCCTGCCAACAATGGCACATCCTCTGCTGAGAGGTTCAAATCTGCCAGCAGACGTTCGTACACGACGTTTACCTTTTGCGGCCAGTCCTTCTCGCCTGTGTTCGACTCGCCTTGATGTAGCAGAATGCCTTTTATCACACCGTCCTTCTGCGCGATGCGTGCAGCTTCCACCAAACGAGCATACGGATCGTTGTCGTAAGCTTTCAATATGCCCACCATCCAATCCGGAGCCGTTTTTACGAGTTCTTCGCGTTTGTCTTCCATAAACAATTCTATCCTGCAACCTCCAACGGCAACATGCACAACGCCGACACGTATTTCTTCCGGTAGATTATCAATCAAAGTTCTACCGAAATAATCGACTGGCGTCAGCCCCGTGTTTACACGACATAGAGGCGCACGTGCCGGATACCATTTGCCACTCACCCGACCAAGTGCCGGATTGTCAACAACTGCCATCATCTGAAAGCGGGGGTTCACCACCGTATCCTGCGCTTCATAACGGGCAGCCCCTTCCATGTTCGACTGTCCAAGACATAAGTAAATGTGGAAATTGCGGTCTTGCGCAAAGGTTTGCACACTCAGAAGCAGCGACAAAGCTACTCCCGCCAACTTCAATAAAGGAAAAAGATTCTTCATAAGTAAACTATTTAATATGTGTTTTTCCCGAGGGTATTTGTGATGTGCGACACATCGGATGCAAATATAGCGATACACTTTTACGGTTCATAATCACGGCGCACCCCATCAGCGGTTATTGTCGTTACCTGCGTTACAAAAACTTTTACCCTCGTTGCATCGGCTTCCGCAGCCCCGACAATCGACGGGATAATTTTCTCATTATCGCCCATTCTGTCTACTTTTGTCGCTAAACCCGCATACATATTATATATATCATGAATAGTAAGCTGACATTGTATGTTCCGGCGGGCATTGTCCTGTTTGTGATGTTTGCCCTCATGCTCGGCTTCGCCGGACATTACAATTTCTGTTACATGGAGGGATGGAGCACGTTTATATGCGATGTCGGCTATCAGAGCGTTGTCGTTGCACAGCCCGGAGGTTGTGCCGTGTTGCTCTCAAACTTCCTCATACAGTTCTTTGCCCAGCCGCTCGTCGGCGTGTTGGTGACGGCGGTTCTGCTCACGGCGATAACGATTTTGACAGCCGACATACTCCGTCTCATCTCAGAGAGCCGACGCATTATGCCGCTTGCGCTTTTCCCTTCCATCGCGCTCTTCTTCCTTCAATACAACGTGAACTATATGTATTCCGGAACGGTGGCATTCCTATTGATGCTGATATTCCTTCGTCTGCAATTCTTGTTTCGCAAGTTCTCCGAACGGTTTGCATACTCTCTTGCGAGCACTCTCCTGCTCTTCATGGCTGCCGGAGCTATCAGCTTTCTTTATTCCTTGCTCCTCGCGATTGAGGAGATATTCAGAAATCGCAAACGCGGACTTTTGTACGTTGCCCTCCCACTGACAGTCTTGTTTCTCTCATATGTCATGCTATGGTTGGGAGCTCTCGGCGAGCTGCGCCACGTCTTGCTGCCTGACGGATATTTCACGCACAGGCTTCACCCTGGCTCCGTCATATATCTTCCTTGGGGAATAACGTTGCTCGTATTCTTAGCGGGTGGCTTTTGTCGGTCAATCCGGCTGCAGAGAAGATGGATACAGATTTCTCTTGTCGTCGCACAGATCACGGCAGCGGCGGTGTTCGCTTTCGACGGCGCATCGAGATACATCGACCATAGCAACGAGATTTTCAAGGAGCTGAACCACTACGCACGCTTCCAACGCTGGGACAGGATGCTCGAGCGATGCGACGCTATCTCTCTCAGCAATCTTCTCTTTCAAAACTATCGCAACACGGCGTTGGCGGAAGAGGGATTGCTTGCCGACAGCCTCTTCACGCAGCCTTGCGTGGACATTCGGACCATTTACATTCCGAGCAACAAGACCCCGTACATATCCGCGATGCTCAGTGACATCTATTTTTCGATGGGGCACATGGCTTTTGCCATGCGGTATGCTTTCGAAGCCAACGAAGCCGTGGGAAACTACTCGCCGCGAATGCTCCAACGCTTGGCGCAGGTCAATATGATATACGGGCATTACGGCACGGCGGGTAAATACCTCGACATACTCTCTCACACACTTTTCTACAAGTCGTGGGCAGACGCGCACAAGCGTTTTCTTTGGAACGACGCGGCTGTCGAAGCCGATCCCGTCCTTGGAAGCAAGCGCAGATGTATATTTGCAGACAATCGATTCTCGGGTACAAGGGGGTTGGATGACGACTTGAAACAGATAGTACTCGCAAATCCGCAGCACAAAGCCACCATTCAGTATTTGGGTTCGCTCTATCTGCTATCCAAAGACATTCCGCGCTTCAAGGATATGCTCGAGACTTTCTACGGCACTGAGGCACTGCCCGACACACTCCCCGTCGCCTTTCAAGAAGGTGTGGCAGTGTTTGCCGATGGCGATGTCGAGACTCTCCGTCGCTACAACGTGTCGCCCCGTACCGTCGAGCGTTATTCCTCATTCCAACGCAAGTCTACGAAAGACCGACGCAACCTGTGGCACTTTCTGAAATACACAAAATGAACACACATCGCACACAATGAAACCTCTCCGACACCTATCGCTTATCTTCGTCATGCCGCTCCTCTTTTCCTGCACTCGCGAGATAACCGTCGAGCGGAAAATCGACCACTATCCGCCTATATTTCCCGACTACACCGACGTAACATATCCTCCAAACATGGTCGCGCCTTGCTTTGCGTTGCCGGACAGCTGTTGCGCGACACGTGTTCGTGCCATATTTCGCTCTGCCGATGAAGAAACCATTGTCGCAGGTCACGATGCGCAGATTCTCATCGGTCGCCGTGAGTGGGAGAAGCTGACACACGCCTCGCACACTGTCTCAGTATGCCTCCAAGCACAAAGGAACGGCAGATGGGAAGAGTACAAACCTTTTCATATCTACATCGCCGACGAAACGATCGATCCCTACATAGCCTACCGACTGATAGAACCCGGCTACGAGACATGGAACGAGATGGGGATATATCAGCGTTGCCTCGAGAGCTATACGGAAACTGCCATTGTCACCAACAAATCGACCGGCTACGGCTGCATGAACTGCCATTCCTTCTGTGCGCAAAACCCCGCGCACATGCTCCTGCACCTTCGCAGCGACTACGCAGGGACATACTTGGTCGAAAATGGTGAGGTTGAGAAGATAAATGCCAAACTACCACACAACGTATCATCCCTCGTCTATCCCGCGTGGCATCCATCGGGTCGCTTTGTGGCTTTCTCAGTGAACGATACCAAACAACTGTTCCACACAACCGACGCCAATCGCATCGAGGTGATGGACTATGCTTCCGACGTTGTCGTGTATGATGTCGAGCGAAAACAAATACTCAGCACGCCTCTCACGTCGTCCGAAATCTCTTTCGAAACGTTCCCCGCGTTCTCGCCCGACGGAGCGACGCTCTATTTTTGCTCGGCAGACAGCGTGAAGATGCCGGATGGATACGACCGCGTGAAATACAACCTATGTTCCATAGGCTTCGACGCTGATTCCCGCTCTTTCAGTAGCCGCGTAGACACATTGTACAATGCACGCCTCTCAGGAGGAAGCGTTTCTTTCCCGCGAATGTCGCACGACGGCAGATTTCTTATGTTCACTCTCTCAGAGTACGGGAATTTTTCCATCTGGCACAAGGATGCAGACCTCTATCTTGTCGACATTGCCTCCGGAAACACCCGCGAACTCACCGCGCTCAATTCCTCCGATGTGGAAAGCTACCATTCATGGAGCAGCAACAGTCGATGGACAGTGTTCAGCAGTCGCCGAATAGACGGACTTTACACTCGCCCGTTCATCGCATATATCGACAGTGACGGAAATCCGCGCAAACCATTCCTCCTACCACAAAAAGATAAGAGCCACTACAATCTCTTGATGAAATCTTTCAACATTCCTGAGTTCGTCTCAGGACGCATCGACTTCCCGGCACACAAACTTATCCGAGTCGCAAAACGCGAGCACTAAAAAGTACATTCCTGTGTCTTCGTCGAGTTGCAAAAGCTCGTGAAAGTACATTTTTGTGTCTTTGTCGACTTGCAAAAACACGAAAACAAGTGTATTTGTTAAAGCGTCCTATTGCACTCGGACAAAAACAAGTGTGTTTATTAAAGTGCGTTATTGCACTAAGACAAAAACAAGTGTGTTTGTTAAGGTGT
>CAVJTV010000051.1:0-13818 GCA_963652435.1 Desulfovibrionaceae bacterium
GATGTATCAAGCAAGATTGCGGCAATCCTGACAACTAATGCGAGCCGCGAGGGGCTTTATGTGTTGGGAAGGATTGTGCCGTTATGGAAAAAAGCGGGATATTTGCCGAGCAAAAAAGGGAGGAAACATACTATGACACAGGAAACGGACGGCAAGAAGTATAAGTTGGGGCTGGCACTGAGCGGCGGCGGCGCGAAAGGTTTTGCGCACATAGGCGTGTTCAAGCTGCTGGAGGAATGCTCGCTTATGCCCGACGTGATTGTGGGGACGAGCGCGGGGGCATTGATGGGCGCGTTGTTTGCCGACGGCTATTCGGCGGATGAGCTGAAGATGCTTTTCACCGGCAGGGAGTTCTCCGAGTTCGCGCAGCTGCAGATACCCAAGTCCGGACTGTTCGACAGCACCCGTTTCCGCAATTTCCTGCGGCGGCATCTGAGGGCGAAGACCTTCGAGGAGCTGAAGATACCGATGATGGTGGTGGCAACCGACCTCGACAACGGCGAGAGCCACACGTTCGACAGCGGACCTATCGTGGAGGCGGTCACAGCCTCGTGCAGCATACCCATTATCTTCAGTCCGGTGGTTATCGACGGGGTGCACTACGTCGACGGCGGCTTGTTTCGCAACTTCCCCGTCTCCGTCATCCGCGACCGCTGCGAGAGGGTGATAGGGGTGAACGTCAGTCCGCTTACCCCGCATAAATACAAGCAGACGATATTCCACATTGCCGAGCGTTCGTATCACTACATGTTTCAGGCAAACACGCTTGAAGACCGCGAGATGTGCGACGTGCTGATAGAGACGGAAGAGTTTGTGAGATACAAGACCTTCGACCTCGAGAACGTGGGGCAGATTGCCGGCATCGGCTACGACGCGGCGGTCCGGGCTTTCGACGTGGTGATACAGGAAAACAGACACGAAGCCCTGGCAAAGCTCGCCGCCGCACGGAAGAACAACCGGCTCATGCCGTAGCCCCCCCTCTCCCCATGAATGACAATTAAAACAATGAAACTTATGGACAAGATGATTATTTACCAGGTGTTCCCCCGCTTGTTCGGGAACCTGAATCCTTCGCCCGTGAAGAACGGGAGCAAGGAAGAGAACGGTGTGGGCAAGATGTCCGACTTCTCGACAGAGGCACTCTCGGCAATCAAGGCTCTCGGCGCGACGCACGTATGGTATACCGGCATGATTGAGCATGCCACCCAAACGGACTACACCGCCTACGGCATCCGTCGCGACCATGCCGACGTGGTGAAAGGCAAGGCAGGCTCGCCATACGCCATAAAGGACTATTACGACATCGACCCCGACCTGGCGGACAACGTGCCGCAGAGGATGGAGGAGTTCGAGGCATTGGTAAGGCGTACGCACGAGGCAGGGCTGAAGGTGATGATAGATTTCGTGCCCAACCATGTGGCTCGCGAGTATCATTCCGACGTGCGCCCGCCGTATGTTGAAGACCTCGGGCAGAGAGACGACACCACGCAAGCATTTGCCCACGACAACAACTTCTACTACATCCCTGGCACCCCGTTGCACCTCTCGTTTGCCGAAGAATATGGCGATGACAGTTATAGCGAGTTTCCGGCAAAGGCGACGGGCAACGACTGCTTCACTGCCTCGCCCGGTAAGAACGACTGGTACGAGACCGTGAAGCTGAACTACGGAGTGGACTACACGAACGGGCGTACCTGTCATTTCTCCCCGACGCCGAGCACGTGGACGAAGATGCTCGACATCCTGCTGTATTGGGCGGACAAGGGCGTGGACGGCTTCCGTTGCGACATGGCGGAGATGGTGCCGGTGGAGTTCTGGAGATGGGCAATCAGGAAGGTGAAAGAGCGGCATGAGGTATGCTTCGTTGCCGAGGTGTATAACCCGGCGGAGTACTGCAGTTATATCTTCAACGGCGGTTTCGATTATCTCTACGACAAGGTGGGGCTGTATGACACGCTGCGTGCCGTTGTCCGTGGCGAGGCTTCGGCTTCTGCCCTTACGGGACGCTGGCAGACGTTGGAGGGCATACGGCAGTATATGTTGAACTTCCTTGAGAACCACGACGAGCAGCGCATTGCCTCCCGTTTCTTTGCCTCCGACGCCGAGGCGGGCATCCCTGCCATGATTGTCGCGGCAATGATGTACACCAATCCGGTGATGCTCTACTGCGGTCAGGAGCTTGGCGAGCCGGGCATGGACGAGGAAGGCTTCAGCGGATGCGACGGCCGCACAACGATATTCGACTACTGGAGCCTCGACAGTCTGCGCCGCTGGACGGGCAACCGTAAGTTCGACGGCGAAGGTCTGACCCCTCGTCAGCGTGCCCTTCGCGAGACGTATGCACGCATACTGAATGTGGCAAAGGCGGAGCCGGCAATAGCGCAGGGCGCGTTTTTCGACCTTATGTATGCCAACACGCAGAACCCCTGTTTCGATACGAACCGGCAGTATGCCTTTATGCGCAAGCATGAAGGCGATGTCGTGCTGGTTGTTGCCAACTTCGACAGAGAAGAGCATACGGTGCGGGTGAATATCCCCGAGGAGGCTTTCCGCGTGTTGGGCTTCGGCGACAACAAGGCGGCTGCGGTTACCGATTTGCTATCGGGCGAGACCTGTATAAGCACGCTCACGACAGCCTGTCCGTATCAGCTGACCGTGCCGGCACACGCGGGAAAGGTGCTTCGGTTTACGTACAATTAAATGCCAGCCGCCGGCACTCTGCTTTTGATAAATTCATACTTTTGCGCCACAATTAAAAACAAACAAAAATTCGCAACAATGAGCGCACAAACCCCTTTCTTGGTGTTTTCGGGAACCAGTTCCCGGTATCTTGCAGAGAAAATATGTAACAGTCTTGGTTGTCCTCTCGGGCAGATGAACGTTCAGCATTTTGCCGACGGAGAGTTTTCGGTGTCCTACGAAGAGTCTATCCGCGGTCGCGACGTCTTTTTGGTGCAGTCGACTTTCCCCAACTCCGACAATCTTATGGAGCTGCTCCTGATGATCGACGCAGCCAAACGTGCTTCGGCTCATTCCGTGATTGCGGTAATACCTTATTTCGGTTGGGCACGCCAGGACAGAAAGGACAAACCCCGTGTATCCATAGGTGCGAAACTTATTGCCGATATGCTGAGCACTGCCGGCATCAACCGTCTTATCACGATGGACCTGCATGCCGACCAAATCCAGGGGTTCTTCAATGTCCCCGTCGACCATCTCTATGCTTCCACCATTTTCTTGAACTACATAAAGAACGAGCTGCCGCTCGACAACCTCTGCATCGCCACTCCCGACGTGGGCGGAACGAAGCGTGCCAGCAGCTACTCGAAGTATCTCGGTCTGCCGATGGTCATCTGCCACAAGTCGCGGCAGCGTGCCAACGAGGTTGCAGAGATGCGCATCATTGGTGATGTGGCAGGACTGGACGTGTTGCTGGTGGACGATATGGTCGACACCGCCGGCACGATAACCAAGGCAGCCAACCTCATGATGGAAAACGGTGCAAAGTCGGTACGCGCCATTGCCAGCCACGCGGTCATGTCGGACCCTGCTTCCGCACGCGTGGACCAGTCGGCTCTGACGGAAATGATCTTCACCGATTCCATTCCGTATGCGAAGAAATGCGAGAAGGTGAAGGTGCTCTCTGTTGCAGATCTGTTTGCTGAAGCAATCCGCCGCGTATGCAGTGGCGAGTCCATCAGCTCCCTCTACACTCTTTGATTTTGCCATCCCGACACACACCGGTCGGGAACATTTTTTTGACCACCGTAAACAAATGGTTTCACACATATAAACGCGTTATCTGAGTATGGAAAACAACGAACTGTTAGAAATGGTAAGAAAGAAAGCCCAGAGCTGGCTTACCGAGAGTTACGATGCCGAGACAAGAGCCAAGGTGCAGGAGATGCTGGACAGCGACGACCCTGCGGAGCTTATCGAGTCGTTCTACAAAGACCTCGAGTTCGGGACAGGCGGTTTGAGAGGTATCATGGGTGTGGGCAGCAACCGAATGAACATATATACCGTAGGTGCTGCGACGCAGGGGCTGTCGAACTATCTCAAGAAAGAGTTCGACAAGTTGGACCAGATTAAAGTCGTTATCGGGCACGACTGCCGCAACAACAGCCGCAAGTTTGCCGAAATATCTGCCGACATCTTTTCTGCCAACGGCATAAAGGTGTATTTGTTTGATGCTCTCCGTCCGACACCGGAGATGTCGTTTGCCATCCGTCGGCTCGGATGCCAAAGTGGTATTATCCTTACGGCTTCGCACAATCCGAAAGAGTATAACGGATACAAGGCATATTGGGACGACGGGGCGCAGATGATTCCGCCGCACGACAAGAACACCATTGCCGAGGTGAACAAGATACGCAGTGCTGCCGACATCAAGTTTGACGGCAACAAAGACTTGATAGAGATTATCGGCGAGGACATCGACCGCCAGTACATCGAGGCTCTGACCTCCATATCACTCTCTCCGGAAGCTATCCGTCATCACCATGACATGAAGATTGTCTACACGCCCATTCACGGCACGGGAGTGCGGCTCGTTCCTTCTGCGCTGAAGGCTTTCGGGTTCACGAATATCATCCACGTTGCGGAGCAGGATGTGGTGAGCGGCGACTTCCCTACGGTTGTTTCCCCCAACCCCGAAGAGCCGGCAGCGTTGGCAATGGCTGTCGAGAAAGCAAAGGAGACGGATGCCGAGCTGGTGCTGGCTTCCGACCCTGATGCCGACCGTGTGGGGGCAGCAGTGAAGAACGGCAAGGGCGAATGGGTGCTTCTCAATGGCAACCAGACGGCACTGATGTTTGTCTACTATCTCATCACCCGCTGGAAGGAATTGGGCAAGATTGGCGGCAAGGAATATATCGTGAAGACCATCGTCACCACGGAGCTGATACGTACCATTGCCGAGCAGAACGGCGTGGAGATTTACGACGTTTACACCGGCTTCAAGTGGATTGCCGACGTGATAAAGAAGAACGAAGGGAAGAAAAACTATATCGGCGGCTGCGAAGAGAGCTACGGCTTCCTCTGCGAAGACTTCGTGCGCGACAAGGATGCCGTCTCGGCTTGTGCCATGCTGGCGGAGATTGCCGCCTGGGCGAAAGACCGTGGCATCACGATGTACGAGCTGCTGCAAAACATCTACGTGCAATACGGCTTCTCGAAAGAGAAAGGCATCTCTGTCGTCAAGAAAGGCAAGAGCGGAGCGGAAGAGATAGAAGCCATGATGAAGAACTATCGCGAGCATCCGTTGCAGGAGATCGCCGGCGCGAAGGTCACGCTCTTCTACGACTATGCCTCTCTGAAAGGCTACAGCTACGTGGACGGAGAAACGCTGATACTCGATAAGCCGACAACCTCCAACGTGCTTCAGTTCTTCACGGAAGACGGCACGAAGGTGTCTATCCGCCCGTCGGGCACAGAGCCGAAGATAAAGTTCTACATCGAGGTCCATTCCAAGGTGAGCGGCGTGGACGACCTTCCGGCAGCAGAGTGTGCCGCCGAAGAGAAGATAGAACGTATCAAGACTTCGCTGGGCATCTGAACCGAGAAATACATAGCCAATACATACGGGGCAAGCAGACCAATGAGACTGCTTGCCCCTATAAACGAATAAGCATACCACCCCTCCTTATGAAACAGACAATACGCATCTTCTGTCTCCTCTTCTTCTTCGCGGCACTGGCAAACGCCGCAGCTCCGAAGAAGATCTCTTCCTACGAGAAATACATCAAGACATACAGCTCTCTGGCGGTGGAGCAACAGAGAAAGTACCGTATACCTGCAAGCATCACGCTTGCCCAAGGGTTGCTCGAGAGCGGAGCTGGGCAGAGCAACCTTGCACGCCGTTCGAACAATCACTTCGGCATCAAATGCCACTCCGACTGGACCGGCGGACGCGTATATCATGACGACGACTTGAAGGGGGAATGTTTCCGTAAATACACGCGGGTGGAGGAATCGTATGAGGACCATTCCAAGTTCCTGAAACGCTCGCGCTACGAATCGCTGTTCCGTCTGAAGATTACCGACTACAAGGGTTGGGCTCGCGGGCTTCAGAAATGCGGCTATGCAACCGACCGTGCCTATGCAAACAAACTCATCAAGATTATAGAAGACTACGAGCTCTACCGTTACGACTCGGGGAAGACGGGGAAAACGAAGCGTACGAAGCATCAGAAGTCCCCTGTTTCGAAATACACCGTCTACAAGACATACGGACTTCTCTATGTCTACGCCAAAGACGGCGACAGCTTTGAGCAGATTGCCGCTAATGTGGGCTTCAGCGCGAAGGAGCTGAAGAAATATAACGAGGTGCCGGAAAACTTCCCACTTCAGAAGGGCGACATCGTTTATCTGCAAAAGAAAAAGAAGCGGGCGGACAAACCGAACTACAATCACGTCGTGCAGATTGGCGAGAGCATGCACAGCATTGCACAGAAATACGGCATACAGATCAAGAGCCTGTATCGGATGAACCGCAAAGGTCGTGACTACGTCCCCAAAGAAGGCGACAACCTCCGGCTCAGGTAACAACGGCAAAATCTTCCGCGCGAGGGCTTCATGCAGTCCGCGTAATGGCAAGATATGTCATACAAGACCCTCTTGCAGTCCGCGCACAAAGGAAAACACAGTGTTTTTTGGTTCATGCAGCTCGTGTACAAAGGAAAACACAGTGTTTCTAAGCTCATGCAGCTCGTGTACAAAGGAAAACACAGTGTTTCTTGGTTCATGCACGCCGTGTACAAAGGAAAACACACTGTTTCTAAGCTCATGCAGTTCGTGTAAAGGGCAAAACACAGTGTTTCTTGGTTCATGCAGTCCGTGTACAAAGGAAAGTACACTGTTTCTTGGTTCATG
Source organism: Desulfovibrionaceae bacterium (assembly GCA_963652435.1). Taxonomy (GTDB): domain Bacteria; phylum Bacteroidota; class Bacteroidia; order Bacteroidales; family Tannerellaceae; genus Parabacteroides. Next base: position 6,874 of record CAVJTV010000051.1, read on the forward strand.
CAGCTCGTGTATAAAGGAAAGTACACTGTTTCTTGGTTCATGCAGCTCGTGTACAAAGGAAAACACAGTGTTTCTTGGCTCATGCAGTCCGCGTACAAGGGAAAACACAGTGTTTCTTGGTTCATGCAGTTCGTGTAATGGCAAAATCTCCCGCGCGAAGGTCTTTTCGCCGCCGTCGTCCCGCCTCCGAGGCACCGGCTATTTTTGCGTTCCCAATGTATAAATCAAACGTTTTTATGTACATTTGCCGCCCAAACAAGTGATATAATGAGCGATCAACGTTATAACCTGCGCGGTGTATCCGCTTCGAAAGAAGATGTTCACAATGCCATAAAGAATATCGACAAAGGCATATTCCCAAAAGCATTTTGCAAGATTATCCCCGACATACTGGGAGGAGACCCCGAGTATTGCAACATCATGCATGCCGACGGGGCAGGGACGAAGTCGTCGCTGGCTTATATGTATTGGAAAGAGACCGGCGACCTGTCGGTGTGGAAAGGCATTGCACAGGATGCTCTGATTATGAACATCGACGACCTGCTGTGCGTTGGCGCGGTGGACAACATACTCGTTTCCTCAACCATCGGACGCAACAAGCTGTTGATACCCGGAGAGGTGATTTCAGCCATTATCAACGGGACGGACGAGCTGCTTGCGGAGCTTCGCGAGATGGGCGTAGGCTGTTATGCCACGGGCGGCGAGACTGCCGACGTGGGCGACTTGGTGCGCACCATCATTGTTGACAGCACGGTGACCTGCCGCATGAAGCGTGCGGATGTTGTCGACAACAAGAACATACAAGGCGGGGATGTCATTGTCGGTATGGCTTCTTACGGACAGGCAACGTACGAGACGCAGTATAACGGCGGCACGGGCAGCAACGGTCTGACCTCTGCCCGTCACGATGTGTTTGCCAAATATCTTGCGAAGAAATATCCGGAGAGCTACGACGCTGCTGTCCCCGACGAACTGGTCTATTCGGGCGGGCTGAAGCTGACGGACCAAATCGAGGAGCTGGGCATAGATGCCGGCAAGCTGGTGCTTTCTCCTACCCGCACGTATGCTCCGGTGATTAAGGCGGTGCTCGACAGGATGCGTCAGGAAATACACGGGATGGTGCACTGCTCCGGCGGGGCGCAGACCAAGGTGATGCACTTCGTGGAAAACAAACGTGTCGTGAAAAACAATCTCTTCCCCATCCCTCCGTTGTTCCGAATCATTCAGGAGCAGAGCGGGACGGACTGGAGCGAGATGTATAAGGTGTTCAATATGGGTCATCGTATGGAGGTGTACCTTTCGCCCGAGCATGCGAAGGATGTGATAAGCATTGCCCGTGGCTTCAATATCGATGCGCAGGTGGTCGGCTTCGTGGAAGAGGCGGACAGGAATGAGTTGATCATCGAGAGCGAGAAAGGTCGTTTCGTATATTAAGTCTGGCAGATGGCGGATAACAGTTTATTAGGGAGACTTGACGGACTTGTGAGCCGTTTTGAAGAGGTCGGGACGCTGATTACCGACCCTGCTGTCATTGCCGACATGAAACGTTTCGTGAAGCTCAACAAGGAATATCACGACTTAGAGAAGATTGTGTCTGCCCGCAGTAAATATGTCGACGCACTCAACGGGATAAAAGAAGCTCGGGAGCTTTTGGAGACGGAGCAGGACGCCGAGCTGAGAGAGATGGCACGCGAAGAGCTGGAAACGTGCAGTGCCCGCGTTCCGGAGCTGGAAGAAGAGATCAAGCTGCTGCTTATCCCCAGTGATCCGGAAGACGACAAGAACGCCATTGTCGAGATACGTGGCGGGACGGGGGGCGACGAGGCTGCCTTGTTTGCCGGAGACCTGTATCGCATGTACGTGAAGTATTGCGAGGCACGGGGATGGAAGGTTGCCCTGTCGAGCTTCAGCGAAGGTGCGTCGGGAGGCTTTAAGGAAATAATCTTTACGGTTAGCGGGGAGAAGGTGTATGGCACACTGAAATACGAATCGGGTGTGCACCGCGTTCAGCGCGTGCCTGCAACGGAAACACAGGGGCGTGTGCATACTTCGGCAGCTACTGTTGCCGTGCTCCCCGAAGCCGACGAGTTTGATGTCGAGATAAACGAAGGGGAAATCAAATGGGATACTTTCCGCTCGGGTGGTGCCGGCGGTCAGAACGTGAACAAGGTGGAGAGCGGCGTGCGTCTGCGCTATATATGGAAGAACCCGAACACCGGCGTGAGCGAAGAGATACTTATCGAGTGTACCGAGACCCGCGACCAGCCCAAGAACAAGGAGCGTGCGCTCACCCGCCTGCGCTCTTTCATCTACGACAAGGAGCATCAGAAATACATGGACGACATAGCCTCGAGGCGCAAGACGATGGTCTCCTCCGGCGACAGATCTGCGAAGATCCGGACATACAACTATCCGCAAGGACGTATCACCGATCATCGTATCAACTACACGATTTATAACCTGGCGGCTTTCATGGACGGCGACATACAGTCGTGCATTGACCGTCTGATCGTTGCAGAGAATGCCGAACGCCTGAAGGAAGCCGAATTGTAGGACACACACATATTCGAACACAATCAATAAGGACAAGATGAACAAACAGCAGTTATTCGAGAACATACGAAAGAAACAATCCTTCCTTTGCGTGGGGTTGGACACCGACATAAAGAAGATACCGCAGCATTTGCTGGCGGAGGAAGACCCAATCTTCGCATTCAACAAGGCGATAATCGATGCTACGGCAGACTTTTGCGTCGCCTACAAACCCAATATGGCTTTCTACGAAAGTATGGGCGTGAAGGGGGTGCTTGCATTCGAAAAGACCGTCGCATATCTTAGGGAGAATTATCCGGACCAGTTTATCATTGCCGATGCAAAGCGCGGCGACATAGGCAACACTTCCGAGATGTATGCCCGCTCGTTCTTCGATCATGTCAAGGTGGATGCCGTGACGGTGGCACCTTATATGGGGGAAGACAGCGTGAAGCCTTTCCTCCTTTATCCCGAGGCATGGGTCATACTGCTTGCTCTGACATCCAACAAAGGTTCGCACGACTTTCAGCTGACGGAAGATGCCGATGGTGAACGGTTGTTCGAGAAGGTGATAAAGAAGTCAGGAGAGTGGGCAACCGACGAGCAGATGATGTATGTCGTCGGCGCAACACAGGGGAAGATGTTTCTGGATATCCGTCGCCTTGCGCCCGACCATTTTCTTTTGGTTCCAGGCGTAGGTGCACAGGGTGGTAGCCTGCGGGAGGTTGCCGAATATGGGATGAACGATATGTGTGGCTTGCTGGTCAACTCTTCGCGTGCAATCATCTATGCGGACAAGACGGAGCGGTTTGCCTCGTGTGCCCGCGAAGCGGCTGAGGCGGTGCAAAAAGAGATGGCAGGGTATCTGCGCGACAAAGGGATTATAAATACGATCAAACAGTAAAGGGTGATGGAATTTTCTGCGGGGCAGATAGCCGACTTCCTCGGCGGGAAGGTGGACGGTAATGCCGACGTGAAGGTCGGCAACTTTTCGAAGATAGAAGAAGGGCGTGAAGGGACGCTGACGTTTCTTGCCAATTCCAAGTACGAACATTATATATATGACACGAAGGCAAGCGTTGTTTTGGTGAACAATGATTTCGTGCCGGCGGCTCCGGTCTCTGCCACTTTGGTGAGAGTGGAGAACGCGTATGCCGCGTTGGCAATGCTGCTGGGTATGGTGGAGCAGGCGAAGCCGAAGAAGACGGGTATCTCTTCCGCCGCCTTTATCGCCACCTCTGCCACCGTGGGAGAGGATTGCTACGTAGGCAACTTCGCCTACATTGGGGAGAATGTCCGCGTGGGCAAAGGTTGCGAGATTTATCCCCACGCATACGTCGGTGACAATGTAACCATTGGCGACGATTGCATACTCTATCCGCACACGACGGTTTACCGTGACTGCAAGATCGGCAATGGCTGCATACTGCATGCCGGCTCTGTCGTTGGGTCGGACGGTTTCGGCTTTGCTCCCGAAGGCGAGGACTACAAGAAGATACCGCAGTTGGGGAACGTCGTCTTGGAGGACAACGTGGAGATAGGGGCAAACACGACGATAGACCGTGCCGTGATGGACTCCACCATTATTCATCGGGGCGTGAAGCTGGATAACCTCATACAGATTGCCCACAACGTGGAGGTGGGAGAAAACACCGTGATGGCTGCGCAGGTGGGCGTTGCCGGCTCAACGAAGATTGGCAGCCACTGTATGTTCGGCGGACAGGTCGGACTGGCAGGGCATCTGCACATAGCGGACCGCGTGATGTTCGGAGCACAGGCGGGAGTGCATAGCGACATAAAGGAGGCGAAAACATTGCTCGGCTCACCTGCCTTAGACGCGAAAGACTACATGCGCTCGAGTGCCGTGTTTAGTCGCCTTCCCGAGATGTATCGCACCATGGGGCAGATGCAGCGCGAGATTGAACAACTCAAGAAAGAACTTAATAAATAATTGTCGTATGCAGAGACAAAAGACATTGGCAAAGAGCTTCTCCATGCAGGGGAAGGGTTTGCATACAGGACTTAACATCCATATCACGTTCGCTCCGGCACCGGAGAACCACGGATACAAGATAAAGCGCGTCGATCTTCCCGATACGCCCGTCATTGATGCTTTGGCGGAGCACGTGGCAGGTACGCAGCGCGGGACAGTGCTCTCGAAGGGCGACATACAGGTGAGCACCATCGAGCATGCCATGGCTGCTTTGTATGCTTACGGGATAGACAACTGCCTGATAGAGGTGGACGCGCCGGAGTTCCCTATCCTCGACGGCAGCGCACGCCTCTTCTCGGAAGAGATAGAGAAAGCGGGCATCGTTGAGCAGAACTCGCCGAAGGATTTCTATATCGTGAAGCACAAGATAGAGGTGAAGGACGAGGAGACAGGTTCGTCGCTCGTCATACTCCCCGACGACAAGTTCAGCCTCAATGTGCTCATCTCGTTCGACTCGCCTGTGCTGTCGAACCAATATGCCACACTCGACGACATCAGCGAGTTCCCGACGGAGATTGCCTCCTCGCGCACATTCGTGTTCGTGCGTGAAGTGGAGATGCTTCTTCAGCACAACCTTATCAAGGGCGGCGACCTCGACAACGCCATTGTCATCTACGACCGTGAGACTCCGCAGGAGACACTCGACAAGCTGGCGGATGAAATGGGCATTGCCCACAAGAGCGTGCATGAGTTGGGGTATATCAACAACCGCCCGCTGGCTTTCGACAACGAGCCTGCCCGCCATAAGCTGCTCGACGTGCTCGGCGACCTTGCCCTCATCGGCAAACCCATCCGCGGACGCGTCATTGCAACCCGTCCGGGGCACAAAATCAACAACCAGCTGGCACGTAAGATCCGTAAGGACATCAAGCAAAACGACACACAATCGCCGGTGTACGACCCCAACGTCGCTCCGGTCATGGACATCAACCGCATCCGCGAGCTGTTGCCGCACCGTTATCCCTTCCTCTTGGTGGACAAGATTATCGAGATCGGCGGCGACTATATCGTGGGCGTGAAGAATATCACCGCAAACGAACCCTTCTTCACAGGCCATTTCCCGCAGGAACCCGTCATGCCGGGCGTCTTGCTGGTGGAGGCAATGGCGCAGACGGGGGGCTTGCTGGTGCTCAACTCTGTGGACGAGCCTGAGCGTTACTCGACATATTTCATGAAGATAGACGGCGTGAAGTTCCGTCAGAAAGTGGTTCCCGGCGACACGCTGATCCTGCGTCTGGAACTGCTGGCTCCCATCCGTCGCGGTATCTCGACGATGAAGGGCTACATCTTCGTTGGCGACAAGCTGGTGTGCGAAGCCGAGTTTATGGCGCAAATCATCAAGAACAAATAAAAACGAAAAGACAATGAACATATCTCCATTAGCAGTCGTCCATCCCGAAGCTAAAATCGGCAAGGATGTGACGATAGAACCTTTTGCAGTGATTGAAAAGGATGTTGTCATAGGTGATGGCTGTCATGTGTTTCCTCATGCCGTCATTCTCGACGGGGCGAGAATAGGTGATAACTGTCGTATCTTTCCGGGAGCCGTCATTGCGGGCATTCCGCAGGACTTGAAGTTTCGCGGCGAGGTGACAACCGCCGAGATAGGCAACAACACGACCATCCGCGAGTGCGCCACCGTCAATCGCGGCACTGCCTCGAAGGGCAAGACCGTCGTCGGCAATGATTGCCTTATCATGGCATACTCGCACATCGCGCACGATTGCGCGCTGAAAGACCATATCATCATCGGCAACGCCTCGCAGATTGCCGGCGAAGTGACGGTAGACGACTATGCCATCATCAGTGGCGGCAGCCTTGTGCACCAGTTTACGCGCATCTCCAAACACGTGATGATACAGGGCGGCTCGCGCATAGGCAAGGACATCCCGCCCTACACGCTCATCGGGCGCGACCCGATTGTCTACTGCGGCATCAACATCGTCGGTCTCCGCCGCCGCGGATTTACCAACCAGCAGGTGTTCCTCATACAGGACATCTACCGCACGCTCTACACCCGTGGACTGAACAATTCCGATGCCCTCCGTGCCATCGAGACGGAGTACGAGCCTTGCGAGGAGAGGGATCTTATCCTCAACTTCATCAAGACCTCCCAGCGCGGCATCGTCAGAGGGTCCATCGACGAGTAAACGACAGAAACGACAATAGTATGGGCTGTGCCGAAGACCTGCGCAGCCCTTCTTTTGCTTCTTGCAGTCCGCGTAATGACAAGATACGGCTTACAAGACCTTCCCGCAGTCCGCGTAATGGCAAGATACGGCTTACAAGACCTTCCCGCAGTCCGCGTAATGGCAAGATACGCCATACAAGACCTTCATGCAGTCCGCGTAATGGCAAGATACGGCTTACAAGACCTTCTTGCAGTCCGCGTAATGGCAGGATACGTCATACAAGACCTT
>CAVJTV010000052.1:0-13806 GCA_963652435.1 Desulfovibrionaceae bacterium
GGCTTACAAGACCTTCATGCAGTCCGCGTAAAGGCAAGATACGGCTTACAAGACCTTCCCGCAGCTCAACTTTATTATGATATTCCGCGTCGGGGTGCGGGATGACAGAAGAACGATGGCGGCTTAAATGTTGCCCAGATAGACAATCACGCGTGCGGAGGGGGAGAGTGTGAGGGTAAACTCGCTGCCGAGGGCTTCGTTGAGCGTCCCTTGCCACCATGCGGTGAGCCTGCGACGGGAGATGCTCCAACGCAGCCCCTCGGTGGTTATCACGCCGGAGGGCGTCATCGAAAAGATGGAAATCTGCTGCCCTGGAGAGCACGGGAGGGTGGTTGTCCGCAACAAGGGGATGAAACGTCCGTAGTCGGAGCGCATCTCCACGCGATGGAACATCGGGGCGTAGTCCATCAGCAGGGAAATGTTGCCAATCGTATGGTCTTCGCGAAGCCCCGTGGCTCCCAATATCAGCAGTCTGCGGTAGCCCTCAGTGTGGGCAAAGCGGACAGCCTTGCTTAGGTCGTTCGTCTCCTGTTCGTCCACGCGGTGAAGCCTGTCGGCATACCTGAGGCGCATCTCGTCCGTCAGGCTGTCCAAGTCGCCGACAACAGCCGTAGGCTCTATCCCGTGTTCGTGCAAGTTCTTTGTTGCCCCGTCGCAGGCAATGACTGCGACGGCGGATTTCATCAGTGCCAACAGCTCTGCACTCTGCGGGAAACTGCCGCAGGCAACCACCACGCAGTCGAACCCTGTCATGTTGTTCGTTTGTTGCATATTCCTTTCTTTTTCCATGTGTAATAACCTGCAACGGCAAGCGTGCCGTAGCAGATGTAAAGAATCATAGTGGGGTACAAGCCCCGCAGGTAGTAGAGATAGACGGACACGAAGTCCACGACCACCCACAGCTGCCAGTGCTCGATGATGCGCCGCGCAAGCATCCATGTGGCAACGATGCCGACAGCCGTGGTGAAGGCGTCGCCCGTCGGGATGGGCGAGTCGGTGAGATAGCGGAGCACAATGTAGAGCGCGACGTGCAGTGCGAGGATGGCAGCCGCCACACCCGCAAGCAGCGGCAGGGTGGCATGCCGGTAGACGATGTTTTCCTCCGCCGCGTCTTCCCCCTTGCTCCAGGCACGGAAGCCGTAAATGCTTATTGAGACGTAATAGACGTTCAGCCCCATGTCGGCATATATCTTGGCAAAGAAGAAGACAAATACATAGACGACAGAGGAGAGCATGCCGACAACCCACATCGCCCTGTGCTGCTTGATTTCCAGCCATAGGTAGAGAAACCCCGTCGCAACACCGAAGTATTCCAGCCAGTGCTCTGCCATCTTCCCTTAGAACTTAAACGTGGCACGTGCCATGACGCTGGTGCCCGCCTGCGTGAAGTAACCGTCGTCTTTACCAACCTTGCCACCGCTGACATAGGTGTAGACCCACGCGTTGGTCTCGTATTTCTCGTTGAAGAGGTTGTTGACGCTTACGTCCACGCCCAGTTCCTTGATGAAAGCGGGATGAAACACGTAGCCGACGCGCAGGTTGTTGACGAAATAAGGGTCAATGGAGCGGTCGCGGGTCGAGGTGTTGTCGATATACTGACGGCTCACCGCCTGGGAATACAGTGCGGCGGAGAAACCTTTGAGGTGGAAGTCGAACGTGCTTCCGGCGATGATGTTCGGAGAGAAAGATATGTCTGTCGTCCCGAGGTATTCAATCTTTTGTCCGCCGTTGTCGTAGTCGTCCATATAATGCGTGTAGTTCTTGATCTTGTTGCGGCTGAGGGTGAGGCTTCCTTTCCAGTCGAGCCAGTCGGCAATCCTCACACCACCCGTCAGCTCCACGCCCATGCGGTAGCTGTCCTTGATGTTGCTTGTCAGTGCCTCGCCGATCTCGCTTATCTTCCCGCTAAGGATAAGCTGGTTGTCGTAGTCCATGAAGTAGAGGTTTGCACCGACATTAAACCTGCTGCCGTGGAAGGCGTATCCTGCTTCGTAGTCGCGCAGTGTCTCGTGCTCGGGGCGTTCTCCTGCGGCAGCTTCGGTGAAGTTGTCGCGTGTAGGCTCACGGTGGGCAACGGAGAAAGAAAGGAATGCCTCGTGTCCGCCGCTTTGGAAGTTGACACCCGCTTTGGGGTTGAAGAAGTGCCAGTGTTTGTCGATGTTCACGTTGTCGCCCGCCTTGTCGTCGCTGCCTTTGATAGTGTAGCGGATGCCGCGGTATTGCAGGTCGAGGTATCCGTTGAGGTATGGGAGGATGCGGTAGATTCCTTTGGTGTAGATGTTATAGTCTGTCTTGTTGCCACGGTTGCGATAGTATTCGTAGTCGGGGCGGGGGAGAGACATGCCGCTCTTCACCCACATGACGCGTCCGAAATGGTCGCCGACGTATCTGTTTGCTGCTGCGCCGAGGTTTGCCTGAAGACGTTTGCCGCGATAGGCAGCGTTGTAGATGATGCCATAGAAATCGTTGTCGAGCCACTTGCGACGCACAAGGTCGGAGCGGCGCACCGTGTCGCCGTCGCTGCCTGCATAGGCGGGCAGCTTATAGCTTGCAAACTTTGCCGAGGCTTTATAGTCTTCGTAATAGCCTTTCCCATGAGTGTAGTGAAGCGTGAGGTTCATGCTCCACAGGTCGCTGAGGCGTTGGTTTGCCATGAGGTGATAGTGCTGCTGCCAGTAGTTGTCCGTCTGGTTGTCGTAAAACTTCTTCACGCCGTCTTCCTCGTATTCCCCGCAGGGGTTGTACGTGCGGTCTGTGTCGAGCATCGAGGAGGGCACGCCTGTCCATGCCTGGTAGGTCTTCTCCATGTTTCCGAACGTCTGGAAGCGGATTGTCGTGTTTGCTCCGTAATAAGTTGCCGCGCCGAAATAGGAGTGCATGAGAGCGGAGGCGCGGTCGATGTATCCGTCGCTACGCACGTTGGAGTAGCGGGCATCGAACAAGAAATGGTCGTGAAGCAGTCCCGTACCGACCTTTACGGCGTTCTTGAGCGTCCCGAACGAACCTCCGGAAAACGTATATTCCGCGTAAGGAGCGAGGCTGGGCTTTTCCGTCTCCATTGCCACGGTTGCGCCGAAGGCTGCCGCGCCGTTTGTCGATGTCCCCACGCCACGCTGTATCTGTATGCTCCCGACAGAGGAGGCAAAGTCTGCCATGTTTGCCCAAAAGACTGTGTGCGACTCCGAGTCGTTGACCGGCACGCCGCCCACGGTGATGTTTATCCTGTTTGCATCCGTTCCTCGGATTCGGAAAGCGGAATACCCGACGCCCGTACCTGCGTCGGAGGTCATGACGACGGATGGCGACAGCGAGATGAGGAAAGGAATACCCTGCCCGTCGTTGCGGCTGTTGAGCTCGTTGTGTGAGATCTCGCTGTAAGCCACAGGTGTGCCTTTTGCCACGCGTGTGGCAGTGATAACTACTTCGTCGAGCGACATGTCGCGCATCGTCTGAAGTGAATCTCTTGTCTCTGGTTTGTTTTCTGCCGTGGCCCACGTCGCGAGCCCTGCGGCAATCAATAAGAATACGCTTTTCATTCTTTTTACCTTGAATTTAATGTGTCAGATAAGTGAATAGAAAAGGCGTGTTGTGTGAAGAAGTATACCTTTAGTAACAATTCCCTTCGTCGGCATTATCCGCATCAGGTAATATGGGTATAATCTCAGCCTGCGGCACGTACCTTATATCATTATGTACGTCGAAGCACCCCCTTGTATTCAGGGCGCAAATGTACGAAACAATTCATATACGCAAAATCGCCTTTTCCCACCGGCACATTGACGTGCCGGCATATTGTTTTTGTACTTTTGTCCGGTCAAAAAACGAGAAGAGAGACAAATGCGGATTATACCCAAGGTTAACACATTACGAAAAAGCGTGCTTCTTTATCGGGGCATCCGCTACCGTCATGGCTACGGGGTACATTCGCCTTTCGTCTTCAATCTCATAACGAAAGTAATTGAGGAGGGTTGCCCCTATTATAGCTTCTACGACATCGAGCTGGTGCGAAAGCAGCTGCTTTTCCGCGAGGGGTGCATCATATATCCTGACCGGAAGCAGAAAGGGAAACTTCGCCGGCGCAGCATCGGTGAGATAGTGGAGCGCGAAGCCATCAAGCCCAAGCACGGGGCGTTGCTCTTCAGGCTGACAAACTATTTCAAGCCGCAAAACATCCTTCAGCTGGGACCGGCGATGGGGCTGTCGACGCTCTACCTTACATCTTACGCCACGGGGCTACGTTGCATTGCCCTCGAGAACGTCCCAGAGTTTGTGCCTATCGCACGGATAGCCTTCGAGAAGGCAACGAAGAACCCCATCGACCTGCGCGCGGGCAATTACAGGGAACTTCTCCCTCGCGCCCTTGAAGATATGGGAAAGGTCGACCTCGTTTTCTTCAATACGACATACGAGCAGCAAAACAACGCTCTGCTCTTTCGTGAATGTATGAAGCATATCCACGACGATACGATCTTTGTCTTCGAGGGAATAAAGACAAGCCGAAGGATGAGGGCGTTCTGGACGGAAGTATGCGCCCGCCCGGATGTGACGGTGACGATCGACCTCTATTCAATGGGGATAGTCTTCTTCAACCCGAAATTGCACAAGCGCAACTATATCGTCTATTTCTAAAGACTTATAATCATCAAAAAGAAAAGAAGTATATGAAAAAGAGCAGTATTTACACAGGGGGTGGCGACAATGGGACGACCTCCCTCGTCGGAGGACAGCGGGTGTCGAAAGCACACCAGCGCATCGAGAGTTACGGGACGGTCGACGAGCTCAATTCTTTTATCGGTCTGCTTTCCACAGAGCTTAACGACCGTGACGACATTGATTGTCTCTCTTTCATCCAACACAAACTGTTTACCATAGGCTCTTATCTTGCGACCGACCAGGAGACAACGGCTCTGAAAGCAGAAAGTCGGATTGCGACGAAGGATATCGAGCGCATAGAGTATGAGATTGACCGCATCGACAGTGAGCTACCTCGGATGAAAGGATTCATCCTCCCGGGCGGATGCCGCTCGGCTTCGCTGGCACACGTATGCCGCACCGTCTGCCGCCGTGCAGAAAGGGAGATATACCGTCTCGCAGAAACATGCACTGTGGAGGATGCAGTGCTTGTTTTTATGAACAGGCTGTCCGATTATATGTTTGTCCTTTCGCGCAAGGAATGTATCGAAAACAATGGCGAAGAAATTGTTTGGGATTCCGCTTGCAATAATGAATAATGTTTTACTTTTGCGCGCGAATTTTGAAAAACTGATCACTTTTGGGTGGTTTTTAATTGCAAAACGATTATGTATTGGACATTAGAGTTAGCTTCAAAACTGGAAGACGCGCCCTGGCCAGCAACCAAGGATGAGCTGATTGATTATGCGCAACGTTCCGGTGCGCCGCTGGAAGTAATTGAGAATTTGCAGGAGATGGAAGACGAAGGCGATATCTACGAAAGTATTGAAGACCTTTGGCCCGACTATCCGAGCAAGGAAGACTTCTTCTTCAACGAAGAGGAATATTAAAACGGCGGAGTGTTTGAGCTCTGAGGCGAAAAACATCGGCGGGATAAGAGACGTGGAGGTTCTTTTATCCCGCTGGTGTTTATGTGCGGTTCGCTTTTTTAGGGGAAACACAATTTAAGCAGCGTCATTGCGTTATTAGAAGAACGGTGCTGTTTGGAGGTAACATTCGATGAGAAGAGTATTGGTGTATGTTGTCATGATAATCTGCTGCACGGTGGGCGTGCGGGCACAGGACGATGTGCAGCTGAGCCAGTATTTCCTCGGGATGGGATATTACAATCCGGCATACGCAGGGACGACGGGCGACTTGAACATGCTCGGCCTTTTCCGCCAGCAATGGATAGGGATGCCGCATGCAGGGATGTCGTTCTTCGTGATTGCAGATATGCCGCTGAGGTTGGGAAGCACCAACCACGGTGTCGGTCTGGTGGTCAATTCGGAGAGCATCGGCTTGTTTCAGAACACGAAGGTGGCAGTGCAGTATGCCTACAAGCACAAGCTGTTCGGTGGCGTGCTGAGCATAGGTTTGCAGGGTGGTATCTTCAACAAGAGCTTCGACGGGACGAAGGTGTATATCCCCGAAAGCGACTACCATCAGCAGGAAGACCCTTCCATCCCGCGCACGGCGGTTGAGGCGATGGCTCTCGATGTCAACGCCGGTGTTTACTATACCCACAAGAACTTCTACGTAGGTTTTGCGGCAACGCATATCACTTCCCCCGAGATGCAGTTTGAGGAAAACTCCTATACATACCTTTCCACGGGATTAAATTTAACAGGCGGATACAATATAAAGTTGCGGAATCCGTTGTATGAATTGCAGCCTTCTGTTTTCTTGAAGACGGATATGCAGAGCTTCCAGACGGATATAACAGCGAGGATGGTGTATAACAAGATGTTTAACGGAGGAATATCCTGGCGTGTGAACGAGTCGGTGGTGGTGTTGCTGGGCGCAACATTCGGCAGGTTTCAGGTCGGATACGCCTACGATTTCCCCACCACCGCAGTGCTCAAAGGAAGTTCCGGCAGCCACGAAGTGCTGGTGCGTTATCAGCTGAAACTGAAGAAGACGAAGACAGGAAAGAACAGACATAAAAGTGTACGTATATTATAGTATATGAAAAGAGTATTGTTAGTACTTATGGCAGTGTCACTGCTTGCCTCATGCGGTAAGTCTCTATCTGGAGTGGGAGGAGAGGTTACCGGTGTGCGGTCTGTGGCATTTAATGAACCCTCGCCCTACGGCATGGTTCTTATAAAACGAGGTTCGTTCGAGATGGGACCGGCAGACAAGGACTCCTTGTGGGGAATCAATCCTGAGACAAAGGGCGTTTCGTTCGACTCTTTCTGGATGGACGAGACGGAGGTCTCGAACGCAAAATACCGTCAGTTTGTCTATTGGGTGCGCGACAGCATTATCCGCGAACGCCTGGCAGACCCGGCTTATGGCGGCAACGACCTGTTCAAGATTACGGAAGACAAGTATGGCGAGCCTGTCACGCCGCATCTGGACTGGAGCCGGCCTATCCCTTGGAAGAGGGCAAACGAGGATGAACAGCGAGCCATCGAAAGTGTTTACTACATAAACCCGATTACCGGTGAGAAGCGTTTGGACGAAAAACAGATGGTCTATAAGTACGAATGGTACGACTACACGAGTGCGGCTCTGAGAAAGAACCGCCTCGACCCTACGGAACGTGTGCGCAATACGGATATAAAGGTAGACAAGAACGAAATCGTGATGATTTCGAAAGACACTGCCTATATCGACGAGGAAGGGAACATCGTGAATGAAACCATTACCCGTCCGCTGAGCGGACCATGGGATTTCCTCCATACACGCATCGTGAATGTGTACCCCGACGAGTCGTGTTGGGTGAACGATTTCAACAATGCCTACAACGAGCCGTATATGCGTATGTATTTCCAGCATCCGGGCTACGACGATTATCCCGTTGTGGGTGTTTCGTGGGAGCAGGCTACTGCCTACTGCGTATGGCGCACGGAGATGTTCAAACAGTCGATGAACCTGCCCGCAGGGCAGACGATAGAGCCGTTCCGTCTCCCGACAGAAGGTGAATGGGAATATGCGGCACGTGCTGGCAAGAACGAAAACAAATATCCGTGGGCAACCGATGAGTTACAGAATGCCAAGGGTTGCTTTATGGCAAACTTCAAGCCAGGGAAAGGAAACTACACCGAAGACGGTCATCTTATTCCGTCGCGCGTCGGGTCTTTTGCTCCGAACCAGTTCGGACTGTTTGATATGGCAGGTAACGTGGCAGAGTGGACTTCTACGATGTATTCCGAATCCGGACCGAGCCAAATGAGCGACATGAACCCCGACCTTCGCTACAATGCGGCGAAAGAAGATCCGTATGCGATGAAGAAAAAGGTGGTGCGCGGCGGTTCGTGGAAAGACGTGGCGCAGTTTATCCGCTCGGATATGCGCACATTCGAATATCAGAACGAGACACGTTCGTATATAGGTTTCCGTTGCGTACGTACACAGATCGGGTTCTCCCGTTCGAAAGGGAAAAAGTAAAATCAAGAAACACACATCATCATGGGAAAATATAGAAGATACAAGAACAGAATCGAGATGTTTCTTTCCAGCGACATGGGAAAGAGAGTGCTGAATTTCTGTTATAGTTGGGGTGCATCTGTCGTAATCATAGGTGCCATGTTCAAGTTGTTGCACCTGCCGTATGGCAACCAGATACTGTTTGTTTCGATGACAGTGGAGGCGTTGGTGTTCTTCATCTCCGCATTCGAGCATCCGATGAACGAGTATCATTGGGAGGAAGTGTTCCCTGTCTTGAAGTCGAAGAATCCGATGGACCGTCCCGACTTTGTTGCCTCCGCCGGTGGCGAAAACGAGAGCGGAATTGCCCATCTCGGTTTGACTCATGCGGGGCAGAAGCCGATGGGCATTGCCGGAGAGCTCGGAAACCTTGACGTGAGCGAGGAGGACACGAAGACACTCAGCGAAAGCATCAAGAAGCTGAGCGGTGCAGCCGAGCAGATATCCAAGATGGCAGAGCTGACCGAGGCAACGCAGAAATACCTGGAGCAGCTGTCGAGCATGTCGGAAAATATGGAGCGTTTCAGCCATGTCACCAACTCGCTTACCAATGTGTCCGACACTCTGCTCAACTCCTATAAGAGCATAACGGACAATTCGGACGGTATCAATCAGAACTCGCGCGGCTACGTGCAGCAGATGGAAATGCTCAACCGCAATATCTCCGGTCTGAACACAATCTACGAGATACAGCTGAAGAGCATCGGCTCGCAGATCGAGTCCATCGAACATATTAACGGCGGCTTGAAACGCATAAGCGAGATGTACGACGGTTCGGTTACCGACAGCTCTGTCTTCCGCAACGAGACAGAGAAGATGACCCGTCAGCTCTCGGAACTCAACCAGGTATACAGTCGTCTGCTTCAGGCAATGACGGTGAATATGGGCGTAGCTCCCGCTTATCAGGGGCAGGCACAGCAGCCGACGGCGTATCAGCAACAGCCGCCGTACGGATACCAGCAACCGTATACAAACACTCCGGGGCAGCAGCCTTCCGGCAGATAACAAACAAAACGAAAACGAAAGATGTCCGGAATAGCCAATAATCCCAACTCGCCCCGTCAGAAGATGATCAACCTGATGTATCTGGTGTTCATCGCGATGATGGCACTTAACGTGTCGTCGGAAGTGCTCGACGGGTTCGAGCTTGTGGAAGACAGTTTGCGCACCTCTATCGACAACACTACGCACCGCAACGACATCGTGTCGGGTGAGCTGAACTCCTACTATCAGTCCAATCCCGAAAAGGTGAAGGAATGGTACGACAAGGGCAAACAGGTGAAGCAAGCCTCCGACAGTCTGTACAGCTACGTGCAGACGCTGAAGGAACGCATCGCGGAGATTGCCGACGGGAAAGGTGCCGACGTAAACAATATCGAACATAAAGACGATCTCGAGGCCGCCTCGCGCGTCATGCTCAATCCCATTACGGGCGAAGGCAAGAAGCTGCGCGAAGCCATCGACGCCTATCGCGGGATGATGGGCGAGATGGTGCAAGACACTGCCAAGACCCACATCCTCGAAGCCAGCCTGAGCACCACACCTCCTCATAAGACGGGCATCAACACCCGCTCGTGGGAAGAGGCGTTGTTTGAGAATATGCCGGTCGCGGCAGCCGTGACCTTGCTCACCAAGCTGCAGGGCGACATACGTTATGCCGAAGGCGAGGTGCTGAGCAACCTCTTGAACAGTGTCGATGTGGGCGACTATCGCGTGAACCAGATGACGGCGCAGGTCATTCCCGAAAGCCAGGTGGTCATGCGCGGAGGGCAGTATAAGGCAAACATCGTCCTTTCTGCCGTCGACTCGACGAAACGCCCGACCATCTTTGTCAACGGCAAGGAGCTGCCGGAAGAAAGCCGTGGGTTGTTCACTGCCATAGCAGGTGCCCCGGGCACTTATCCTGTGAAGGGTTATATCGAGATGCCCGGCAACGACGGGAGCATTATGCGTCAGAACTTCGAGAGCGAATACTTCGTAACGGAGCCTAACGCAACAGTAGCCCCGCTCTTGATGAACGTGCTCTATGCCGGCATTGCCAATGATATGCGTATTGCCGTGCCGGGAGTGCCGAGCGGGAACATCACAGCGAGCATGACCAACGGAACACTGACGCGCAAGGGTGACATTTGGGAAGCCCGCCCGTCGAAGGTCGGGACAGACGCAGTGATATCCGTAAGTGCCCGCATGGCAGACGGCCGCACTGTGCAGATGGCAAAAAACACGTTCCGTGTGCGTGCTTTGCCCGACCCTATGCCGTATATCGAATACAAGGATCAGAATGGCAATATGCGTAAGTTTCGCGGCGGCAACATGACGAAGCGAAACCTTATCGAGACGGAGGTCCTGCATGCTGCCATCGACGACGACATACTCAACATCAAGTTCGACGTACTGCGTTTCGAGCTTATCTTCTTCGATTCGATGGGCAACGCAATACCGGAAGTGTCGCAGGGCGCAAGTTTCTCTGCCGGACAGAAAGAGCGTATCCGCCGTCTGACAAGAGGTAAACGATTCTATATACGTGGCGTGGTGGCAAAAGGTCCTGACGGTATGGAGCGCACGCTTACGCCTATCGAAGTCATAGTAAACTAAGGAAACAACATAATATGAAACGTTTTTATTACATACTGGCAGTTGCAGGCAGCCTGTTTCTTTCCGCCGCCTCCATACAGGCGCAAGAGGAAGCGGACGGTGCCGGCACTCAGCAGCAGAGAAGAGCCCCGCAGGCTTCTCGCGGAGAACGGGCAAACGAGAAGAAAGACGACGGCATTGCGGATCTCACCGTGCGGGCACAGGATATGAACGAGCGCATGACGCAGGAGGTGGGCAACGCCCGCTGGATGCGTGTCATATATCGTCAGATAGATCTGATGAAAGAAAAGAACGCGCCGCTCTACTATCCGGTGACCCCCATGAACGGACAGATGAACCTTTTCTCCATCATCTTCAACCTTATCAGCGAGGGCAAGATCGAGGCATATCAGTATGAAGACGGCTACGAAGACTTCAGCGAGGGCAACCGCATCGACCTGAAGAAGATGCTCGACAGCTTCGGCATATACTACGAAGAGATAGCAGGGAAAGGCAGCGATGGCAGCACGTTTGTCATCAACGAGACCGACATACCTTCGGAGAGTGTCCGCTCGTATTACGTGAAGGAGGCTTGGTATTTCGACCAAAACAACTCCGTGTTCGACGTGAAGACGCTTGCCATCTGCCCCATCATGACCTCTGCCGGCGATGTGGGCGAGCTGACGATGCCGATGTTCTGGATTCCTTACGAGAGCGTCCGCCCGTATGTCAGCACTGCCTTCATCATGACTTCGAACATCAACAACGCCATGACGTTCACCATCGACGACTATTTCCGTCGCCGTATGTTTGAAGGCGACATCATCAAGACGCAGAACCTGCTCAACAGACCTTTGCAGGCATACTGCCCGACACCCGACTCTCTGAAGCGGGAGCAGGAGAATATCGAAGCCCAGCTTGTGGCGTTCGAGAAAGCTCTGTGGATGCAGCCCGACACGACTGGGACCGTAGCCGCCGGCGATAAGAAAGACGCGAAGAAGACTAAGACCGTCGCCACCCGCGGCAGCAAGACCTCCACGACAAAGGAAAAGACGGTAAAGACGAAAGCTCCGAAAGCGGAGAAGTCGTCCCCCGTACGCAGCGTCCGCCGCAGGTAAGATTTCCCGCTCCTCACCTTAGAACACCGAAGAAGAAAGGATGAACAAGGCTTTGCATCAAGTGGGGGAATATGTCATGCTGATGGGGAAGGCTCTGTCCGTACCCGACCGCTGGAGCATGTTTTTCAAGCAGCTCGTAAGGGAGATATACAAGCTGGGTGTCGACTCGCTGTGGATCGTCATCGTCATATCCATCTTCATCGGCACGGTCATTGCCATACAGATTTCGCTCAACATCAGCTCGCCGCTTATCCCGAAGTTCACCATCGGATACACAACCCGCGAGATTATCCTTCTGGAGTTTTCCTCGTCCATCATGTGTCTTATCCTTGCCGGAAAGGTGGGCAGCAACATCGCCTCCGAGATAGGCACGATGCGCGTCACGGAGCAGATAGACGCGATGGAGATCATGGGCGTCAACTCGGCGAACTTCCTCATACTCCCGAAGATTGTCGGGCTGATGTTGTTCATCCCCGTGCTCGTTGTCTTCAGCATGTTCACCGGCATTGTGGGAGGCATTGCCGCCAGCTTCTCGGCTGGCACCGGCATGACGCCCTCGTCGTTCGAGTACGGCTTGCAGTTCTACTTCAACGAGTTTTATATCTGGTATTCCATCATCAAGTCTGTCGTCTACGCCTTCATCATCTCGTCGATAGCCTCCTATTTCGGCTACTACGTCAGGGGCGGTGCGCTCGAGGTGGGCAAGGCAAGCACCAACGCAGTGGTGATGAGCAGCATCATGATACTTCTGGCAGACGTCGTCCTAACACATTTGATGCTTACGTGATATGATAGAGGTAAAGAGCATAACGAAGTCGTTCGACGGAAACAGGGTGCTCAGCAATGTCAGCGCAGTGTTCGAGACGGGCAAGACGAACCTTATCATCGGACGTAGCGGCTCGGGCAAGACCGTCCTTATCAAAAACATCATCGGACTGATGAAGCCCGACGCGGGGGCGGTGCTCTACGACGGGCGCGACCTCACGTCGATGGGTAAGCAGGAGCTCAACATGCTGCGCCGCGAGATGGGGATGCTGTTTCAAGGCTCTGCGCTGTTCGACAGCATGACGGTGCTCGAAAATGTCATGTTCCCGCTCAATATGTTTTCAAGGGATACCTACCGCGAGCGGGAGCGGAGAGCCATGTTTTGCCTCGAGCGGGTCAACCTCTCGTCTGCCGAGCATCTCTACCCTTCGGAGATAAGCGGCGGAATGATGAAGCGGGCTGCCATTGCCCGCGCAATAGCCCTCAACCCCAAGTATCTCTTCTGCGACGAGCCTAACTCGGGGCTCGACCCCAAAACGTCGCT
This sequence comes from Desulfovibrionaceae bacterium, assembly GCA_963652435.1. Classification (GTDB taxonomy): domain Bacteria; phylum Bacteroidota; class Bacteroidia; order Bacteroidales; family Tannerellaceae; genus Parabacteroides. The sequence continues at coordinate 13,108 of CAVJTV010000052.1, forward strand.
GCTCATCGACGACCTTATCCACGACATTACCTCCGAATACAAGATGACGACCGTCATCAATACCCACGACATGAACTCCGTGATGAACATCGGTGAAAATATCATCTTCATCAAGGAAGGCATCAAGGAATGGCAGGGCACGAAAGAAGAAGTCATCACCTCCGACAACAAAGCCCTCAACGATTTCATCTTCGCCTCCGACCTCATCCGTAAAGTCAAGGAAATCGAGACAAAAGAGGAAGAATAAACGCGGGAAGAATGCCCTTCACGCGGCGTTTTTATCAAAACACTACCGGAAACGATAAAATTTCGGCAAGAATTTATCCGCTCGGATTGTGCGTGATAAAAAGAGCGCGAGAATTTAACCGCTCGGATTATGCGTGATAAAAAGAGCGCGAGAATTTATCCGCTCGGATTGTGCGAGATAAAAAGAGCGAGGGAATTTAACCGCTCGGATTGTGCGAGATAAAAAGAGCGAGGGAATTTAACCGCTCGGATTGTGCGAGATAAAAAGAGCGAGGGAATTTAACCGCTCGGATTGTGCGAGATAAAAAGAGCGAGGGAATTTAACCGCTCGGATTGTGCGAGATAAAAAGAGCGAGGGAATTTAACCGCTCGGATTGTGCGTGATAAAAAGAGCGAGGGAATTTAACCGCTCGGATTGTGCGTGATAAAAAGAGCGCGAGAATTTAACCGCTC
>CAVJTV010000053.1:0-13760 GCA_963652435.1 Desulfovibrionaceae bacterium
GCAAAAGCAGCCGGTGATGGTTTCCGAGCAGTCAGAAAGTGTGCAAAAGCAGCCGGTGATGGTTTCTGAGCGGTCAGAAAGTGTGCAAAAGCAGCCAGCGGTTGCATTTACCGCGGTCGAAGGTGTGCAAAAGCAGCCAGCGATGATTTCTTCCATGGAAGAAATGTGCAAATACAACATTTTTGCGATTTCTGTCGTGTTTTTTGCTGCAAATGCAACGTTTCTCATACCTTTGCAGGAGCAATAACCGTTCATCGCCCTCGTGGGTGAACTAAAAGAGAAGAGATATGGGATCATTTTACACTCGGATGGACCGGATAGCAGAGTATTATAAGGTAAAGACCGGTGATTTGGTGAAGCGGTGCGGGGTTCCTTATTCGACGTTCCGTGCGTCGCGCCTCCGCCGCAGTAATCCTCAGATGAAGACCATCGCGTGCGTCTTGAGGTCTTGTCCGGAGATAGAGGCGAGGTGGCTGGTGCTGGGTACGGGCGAAATGCTTGTGCCCGTGAAGGAAAATCAGGCACCTCCGGCGAAGCAGGACAGCGAAGAGGTTGCCCGTCTGAAGGTGCAGGTGGAAAAGCTGACGGCGCTCGTCCTCGAGAAGGAGCGTCGGATCATTGCCCTCGAGACCGGTCAAGGCGGGTGATGAGGACGGTGGCGTAGGCGGCGATGCCTTCCTCCCTGCCGGTGAAGCCGAGGCGTTCGGTCGTGGTGGCTTTGATGGAGATGTCGCCCGCGTCCACACTCATCGTTTCGGCAAGCGTGCGTTTCATCTCGGGGATATGGGGATTAAGTTTAGGACGCTCGGCTGCGACGGTCGCGTCGATGTTGCCAAGCTCGTAGCCCGCGTCGCGCAGCAGGCGCATCGTCTCTTTGAGGAGTATCTTGCTGTCGATGCCTTCATATTTGTTGTCGGTATCGGGGAAATGATAGCCTATGTCGCGCATATCCGCTGCCCCGAGCAGCGCGTCGCAGATGGCATGGATAAGAACGTCGGCATCGCTGTGCCCCACAAGCCCCACGGTGTGCTCAATCTTCACGCCTCCGATCCACAGCTCGCGCCCCGTGGCAAGAGCATGCACATCATATCCGAAGCCGACACGTATCTTCATTGAAATGCTATCTGAACAGGTTACGTATTCCGTCCATATCGAACGAGAGGGAGAAGCGCAGCGTCTGGTCGAGCGGGTTGCTCTGCACGGTGCTCACAAGGTATGCCGCGTCGAGCTGGAAGACGCTCATGCGGAAACCCGCGCCCACGGAGAAGTATTGCCTGTTTCCCTTGTTGGCATTCTCGTAGAAATAGCCGCCACGCACGAAGAACCGGTCGTTGTAGCTGTATTCCGCGCCGACGGAGACCATCACCTCCTGCAGCTCGCCCTTGAAGCCGTCGGGCGAGTCGCCAAACGACTTGAAGATGCCGGATATGCCCGACACACTGTTGTATTCGTCTTTCTTGCGGTCATACTCTTCCTTCTCCTCGTCGGTGTAGCCTTCCTTGAGGTACGGCAGCGAGGGCACGAGGTATTTGCTGAGGTCGACGTACATTCCGATGCGGTTGTAGTCGTCGATGGGATAGAGCAGACCGGTCCCGACGCGGAGCGTGGTGGGAAGAAACTCGTTCGTCGTCCCCCCGTCGTAGGAGATTTTCGTTCCGATGTTGGAGATGTTGTATCCGAAACTCCACAGTGCCTCCGCCTGCCCGAGTATCACGTATTTCTCAAGGTAACCGGAGATGTCTGCCGAGAAGGCATTACCCGGCACGCGGCTCTCGTCCGAAGGGTCGTTGCCCATGTCCGAGCGTATATAGCGCATGGCAACAGCCATGGAATACGACTCCGACAGCTTGCGGCTGTAGCTCACGTCGAAAGCCATCTCATACGGGTTGACGGAATAGCCGCCGCTGCTCTCGCCGCTTATCTGGTTGTAGGGCACTTCGCCGAGGGAGAAATACCTGAGCGATGCGCCGACAGCCTGGAGGTCGCTGTCGCCTATCTTGTAATATCCCGAGAGGTTTGCCAGTGCCACGTCGTTTACCAGCTTGCGCAGCCACGGTGTGTACGACAGCGACACGCCCGCCTTGCTGTACATGAAGGCATACTTCGCAGGGTTCCAATACTGCGAGTTCACGTCCGGTGTGGTCGACGCTCCGTTGTCGCCCATCGCGCCGCCACGGGCATCGGGCGCAATCGACAGCGACGGCACGGCGGTGTTCACCGGAGCGAACGTGCTCTTGTCGTCCTCGGCACGCGTCGCCGCGCTCACGGCAAGAAAGCCGATGAGCACTATAATTGCGTTGATTCTTGAAATGCTTCTCATAATCCTTTTATCCATTGTGTGAGATGGCGGACCGAAAGTCCGCCACGATAGTTTACGAACATATAAACTGATATCGTGTGGCTTTATTGTGCGAGGATAATGAATTTCTTCGCATCCGTAGCCTCCTTGCTCCCGCCGCAGCTGATGGCGGCACGATAGATATACACGCCCGGACGCAGACGTCCGCCGCGGTTGTTTCGAAGGTCCCAACTTACGATGTACGACTTGAACAGCTCCGACGATCCGTTCTCCTCGTGCTTCCACACGAGGCGGCCCGCAATGTCGTAGACCATGATACCGACCGTGAGGCGGCTCTCCGGACGGTTGTGGGTGAGATGGAACGTGACGCTCTCGCGCGCAGGGCTCGGCGTTGCCGTAAGCTCCAGGAGCGAAGGCTTGAGACCTTCCACCACCGTGAAGGTGAACGTGACGGTCGTGGAGTTGTTGCAGATGTCCCACACCTTGAACTCCGCGCTGTGCTCGCCAGCCGTCAGCGCGGGAAGCGAATAAGCCACGATGCCCTCGCCGTCGGTCCCGACCGTCTGCGAGAAGTAGCTGTTCAGGTTGTAGCTCATCGACGGATTGCCGTCGATGATAAGCGTCATGTCGTGCCCTATGCTGCTGCCGGTGATGTTCACGCCGCTCGCGTCCCAAAGGCGTGCGACGAAGAGCGGTGTGGTGTTGACCTTCGCTCCGTCGGTGAATGTCGTGTCGTTGAGGTAGAGGGCACGCACCTCGGGACCGTCCGTATCGTCGTCAGTCGTATTGTCGGTGCCGCCCACGCGGTAGTTGATGAACGCGCCCTGTGCCTCCGTGCCGCTTGCCGCATCCGAGGCGTAGAGGTTCATCTTCCCGTATCCGTTGGAATAGGATATGTCCTTGGGCACGGTGAATGTGAAGCTGAACCTGCCGCTGCGCACCGAGTCGCTGCCAGTGAAGAGCGTGTTGGTATAGTCGGTGTACGAGAATGTCGTGCCGGTATTGTTGTTGTCGAGCGTCTCGCAGCTTGTGCGGCTGTCCATCACTGTCGGCTGAATCAGTCCGGTGAAGTCCGTGGCAACGTTACCGTCCGCATCCACCACCTCGCCCTCGACGGTCACCTTCTGCAGTGCCTTGAAGGTGACAGGCTCGTCCGTCACCGCCTCGCCGTTCACTGCCGTCACATTCATGCGGTATTCCGGATACGCCAGCGTCAGCGCAGGGTCGCCGATGAGCGTGAAGCCGAGCTTGTAGCTGTTCGTGCCGAGGCTGCGCTTCGTCTGCTTCATCACCTCGCCCAATGTGAGCCGCTTGCCGCCGCTTTTCTCGAAGAGGTTGCGGATGAGCGACTGGTTGATGGTGAAGTTCGGCGAGGAATACGCCACGCGTGTGGTGGTGAACAGCCCGATGCCGCCGCTTGTGGCGTTGAGGAACACTTGCTCGCCGGCAGAGGTCGTCGGCGCGTCGAAGCGGCAGAAGTCGCACGTCGCCGTGATCCACACGGGCAGGTGCGTGTAGGTCGACCGTGTGATATCGCTTTCGGTCAGTACCTTCTCGTCGCTCCACGACGACGTGTTGCCGTGACCCGTGTAGTTGATGAGCAGAAGCCCGCTACGCAGCTGTTTCTGTATCTCCGTCTTCACGTCGGGGTAGGTGGCAAGCCCAGCCGAGACGTCTTTCTTGTATGCGTCGAAGTATATCTTGTCGACAAGAAACTCCGGATGGCTCTCGTTGACATACTCGCCGAGGCGGTCCGCCTGGCTTGCGTGGTCGGTGGTGTAGCCGTCGGCATTGTTGCCGTCGTCGGCAATGAAGCATACGCGGTTCTTCCACGTCCCGAGGTCGGTGTTGTCCATATAACCTATCACCTTGTCGACCATCTTCGCCGCTTCCGTCTGCGTGCGGACGGGGAAGCGACCAATGCCGATGTCCACCTTCATCGCGCTTAGCGACTTGCCGTTGTTGCTGTCGTCGAGAAAGCCGAAATAGTCGTCAACGACGCGGCTGTCTTCATTGAGCGACTCTTCCGTCTGGTATGTCAGCAACATGTTGCTTGTCGTGACACTCTTCCAGTCGGAGGTGAGAAGGCGGTTGTCGAACGCTCCGTCGCCGAAAAGAAGCAGATAGCGGGGTGCGTCGCTGTCGGATGTCTTACGGTCGTAAAACATCTTCATGAAACGGCGGTAGGCTGTTGCGTCGGGCGTACCGCTCGAAAACTCGTTGTATATCTCTTCGGGGCTGACCACCTGCACGCTCAGTCCGTCGCATGTGCGGTGTGCCTCGGCGAGCCGTTCCGCTTCCTCGGCAAGTCCCGGCTGCGAGACGATAATCATGTCGGTCTGCGGCAGTGCGTGGAGGTTCTGGTTCATCACCTCGCCCACCACCGTCGGTGCGGGGAGCGTCCCGCCAGTCTGCACGAGGGCAAACTCGCGCAGCGAGCCTGCCGGGATGGAGAGTGTCAGCGTGCTGCCGTTCAGCTCCGTTGCCATCAGCATCGGGCGTAGCTTGTCGGTCACGTCGAAGACTATAGTGGAGGCATCCGCCCCGCTCACCGTGAAGCGCGTGGCATTACCGACGGAGGCAATGCTGCGGAAGAAGGTGCAGCCGCCGTAGGGGCGCAGCTCGCGCTGCATCTGAAGGCGGATATAGTCAATATATACGTTCCTGTCGCCCAACTTACCATAACGGACGTTCACCTTAACGTTCTCGCTCTTCTCGCCCGTCCAGTCTGCCACCTGATAGACGGGGCGTGCCATAAGGTAGGTGTCGCCGCTGCCGCCAGCATTGGCAATAGTCCGCGAGATAAGCGTCTCGCCGCCGATGCTGAGGCTCACGTTGCCTGTGCCGGTGACGGGCTTGGCAATGAAGCGGAGCGTCACCTTACCGTCGCCGTCGGTTATTCCTGTGATGCCGCTGAAGGTGATGTCTCGCGAGAGGGTCATGTCCATGGCTTCGCCGAAAAGCTCACGCCCCGAGTTGTTGACCGAGACAAGCTCCTCTTCGTGCAGACGGTAGTCGTCGAACGTCGCGACCTGCAGCGAGGCTCCTTCTGTCGTCCCTGCCGTCTCCATCTCCGCCGCCGTGCCGCTGTCGCTAAGGAAATAGTATCCGTAGTCGGAGTAGGGGTTGCGGGTGTGCACGAAGCTCTGCGTTCCCGTGTCGTAGCTCCAGCTTATCGAGCCGCAGGCATAGAAAAGGATATAGTCGTTCCCGCGCCAAAGGGGTATCATCGGAATGTCGTCGGTATACTCTGCCGCGAAGTCTTCGCTGAGCAGATTTCCTCCATAGCCATAGACAGCCACCTTCGCAGGGTCATCGAAGCCCATCTTACGCAGGTCGGCATACGTCAATTTGTAGATGCCGCGGTCGTCGACGCGAACCTTCACCCATTTGCCCGACGCGAGAGCCGAGCCTACGGCATATCTGCCATCCTCTGCGCTATGGGCAGATGCCCCGAAGCAGACGCTTATAAGGAGTATATATAACAGTCGTAACATAGTCTTTCCTTTCTTGCCCCGCGCATTATCTCACGTGGAAGTCGAGCAGCTTCAGCCCTGCGGCATACCCTTCGAGACGATCGTCGATGTGGACCTGCCCCACGCCGACGGGTGTCCCCGTGAATATAAGGTCGCCCATCTTCAGGGTGAAGAACCGGCTCGCGTAGGCGATGATCCTGTCCACCGTGAAAAGCATGTCGGAGGTGTTCCCCCTCTGCACCGTCTTCCCGCCGATGTCGAGCCGGAACGGGATGCTTTGCACATCGCCGCCCACCTCGCCGAGTGGCACGAACCGCCCGACAACTGCCGAACCGTCGAACGCCTTGCTTATCTCCCAAGGCAACCCCTTTGCGCGAAGCTCGCGCTGCAGGTCGCGGGCGGTGAAGTCGATGCCGACGGTCACCTCGCTGTAATAGCGATGGGCGAAACGCTCGGCGATGTTCTTGCCCAGCCGGTCGATCTTCACGACAATCTCCGTCTCGTAGTGTATCTCCGACGAGAAGTCGGGAATGAAAAACGGCTTCCCGTCTTTCAGCAGTGCCGAGTCGGCTTTCATGAATAGCGTAGGCTCCGGGAGTTCTAACGAATGATGCAACTCCTTATTGTGCTCCGCATAATTCATTCCTACGGCGATAATCTTCATCTCGTCGGGTTTATGGAGTTCATACGGTTGAACATGACTGCCAGGTGGGCATACAGGGAAGTGTTCTGCACGACGATGTTCTCCGGCACGCGGATACGGAAGGGCGTGAAGTTCCACAGCGCGCGGATGCCGCCGGCAATGATGCTGTCGGTCACCTCCTGCGCCTTGTCGACAGGCACGGTTATCACGCCGATGGTAGCCCCGTATTCCTGCTGTTTCGCGGGGAAGTCGTCCATGTGGAAGACGGGGATGCCGCCGACAACCGTGCCCGACAGCTCACGGCGCACGTCGAAGCCGGCAACTATCTCAAGTCCGTACTGGTGTAGTCCGGAGTCTTGCAGGAGAGCTGCCCCGAGGCTGCCGACACCGAACAGAAACGCCTTGTGGCGGGCTGTGAAACCAAGGAAACTCTCCAGCACACGGACGAGGGCATCGATGTCGTAGCCCACGCGGGTCTTGCCCGAGATGTTGACAAACGAGATGTCTTTTGCCACCTGACTGGGGTCGACACCGATCTCGCGGGCAATCTGAGTGGACGACACGCACGTCTCGCCCCTTGCCTCCATCAGCTTCAGGAAAGCCAAGTACCAGGGCAGCCGCCGGAGCGTCGGCTCGGGCACCTGCCGTGTATGTTTTGATGTTTCGTTAGCCATCTCCTATTACTTATCATTGATTTGCCCGCAAAGCTACATCTTTCTTTCGAAGGTATAACGGGCGTTCATTTGTTTACGACGAAGTTGCGTATCTGACATTCCGTGCCTGAAGACTGCGGGTTCTTCTCTTTCGAGATGCGGAGCGTCAGCTTGTGGGCAGTGTCGCTCAGCTCTGTCTCCAGCATATACACCCAGGGGATATAGAGATACCTGCTCCATTCGGTAAATGTGTCGAGCTTCTTGAAAGGTGCGCCGTCGACGCTGTATTCAACAACGCCGGCTGTCGGTCCGGGTGTACAGAAGATTCCTATTGCCTTTCCTCGGAAGCTGAGCGTCAGCTTGTCGCCCGGGCGGGTCCCTTCTATCATGGGGATATCCACAAAGCCTTTCCTCTTCTCGTATTTGTTGTCGGCACGCCAAGAGGGGACATATTTCCATCCCTTGACGAGATGTGCCTCTGTGATGTCGATGAAGTCGCCTCCGTAGTAGCTGAATGTGTCGAGAGGCTCGGCGGGTATCTCATGGGGGGCGACTGGGCTGTCGGGCGTGATGTCTTTCCACATCTCGTCGAAGAGATGGGCTATGGCTGCGGCGTAGAACTTATGCCCGAACGGCAGCGGATGGGTGCCGCCGAACTGCTGCCATGTGAACTCGCCCTCCTGCATACGTTCGCCTATCTCCTGCACTAAGTTGACGGAAGGAATGAGATAATGGTTTGCCACGCGCTCGTGGTTGAGTATCACGTCGGGCTGCTGTCCTTTGGCTACCATCGGGATGAACGGGTCGTAGATGAAATGCAACATCACGATGTCCATCTCAGGATTGCTGAGCAGGGCATGGCGCACCTCCCCCTCCATGCCGCGCACCTGTTCCTGCGGAGCGAAGTGGTTCGTGTGGTCGTTCACTGCCGCTTCCACGAAGAGCAGGTCTATCTTCCCTTTCGAGAGCACGTCTGAAGGAAGTCGGAAGGCTCCAGGCGTTGTTCCGGTGGAGCCGATGCCGGCTTCCACGAACTCGAATCTTGTGTAGGGGAAACGTTGCTTCAGCTGTTCTTCAATCATATCTTTCCAGCCGCGCATCTCCGTGATGGAGCCGCCGAGGAAGGCAACGCGCCCATGTCTCTCCTTCTCGAACTTGACGAACGAGTTTTGCAGGCTGCCGCGCACATTGTAGTGCAGGTGTTTCGTATATGCCGTCTGATGGCGAAGGATAAAGTCCACCACCGGCTCGGGGTTCTCCAAGCTGTGCGGATGATGGTCCACGCCCGGCTTCAGGATAACCTCCACCGGTCCGCCAAGAGCCATGTAGCGTGTGCGCACAATGTCCATGTTCTCCTTGAACGGGACGACCTTGTCGGCTTCTCCGCAAACGCTGATGATAGGGATTCCGGCTTTTGCCAGCGGCTCAAGGTTGTCGATGGGGTTGCCGCCAAACGAGTTCATCGCTTCGTCCGTAGTGTTCCATTCCTTCAGTAGGTCGCGCCACAGCTCTGCGTTCTTCCTCCCGGGCCAGCTGAACACGTCGCAGACGGGGGCATCGAGATATATGCAGGCAATCTTGTCGGTGTTTCGTGCTGCCCAGTTCAGTGCATACAGTCCGCCACGGCTGAATCCCTCGAGGGTTACTTTCGGCGACAGACCGTAATAGTCCTTCATATAATTGTAGAACTCCGTGCCCAATGCCACTGCCCGCGGATTGCCGTAGCAATGCGTCACGTCATAGTATACCACATGAAATCCTTTTCCCAGCAAAGCCTTGTCCACGCTCGGGAACGCATCGAAGAACGCCGGACGCCATATCCAGGGGTTCCCTTCGGCTGCTTCCTTGGGAGCAACCACTGTCGCGCTGCGTCCCTTGAAGCTGAAGTCGTAGCGTTCGCATCCGTTCCACTCGCTCTTCAGCCCTGGGAAAGCCTGCATACGGTGTGTCGTCTCGCGTCCGGTGATGGCGCGGTAGACTGTCGCGGCAATCTTATGCGCACCGACAGGGTCGGGATGAACCTTGTCGGGGAAATGCTCTTCCATGTCGCTGGTCGCGCTGTGGAGGTCTATAATAGGCAAGCCGTTTTGCTTTGCCGCACGGCTGATAACGGGGATGACGCCATGCTCGATGATACTGTCGTTGATGCTATATTGCAACAGATAGGCTTTCGGCGGATAGCAGAGATAGATCTTGGGCTTCGAGGGGATTGCCTTGAAGGCATCTATCATCTTCTGAAGGTCGCGGGGGAAGTCCGCTTTGTGTTTCCAGTTGAACGACTTCGAATCGTTTGTCCCCAGCTTGATAACGACGATGTCGGGGTTGTAGCTGAGAGCATCCTTAAACATCTGCTCCTTCATATAAGGATAGTCGCCCTTCATCAGCATGGTGCGGCCGTTGAAGCCGAAGTTGCGCACGTCGTAGCCTTTCCCGAGCATCTGCCCGAGCACGGACGGGTAACTGTCGCGGTCGCGGTTCTCGATACACGCCCCGAACGTGATACTGTTTCCCACGCATGCCACACGTATGGCTTCGGTGGCTTCCTGAGCCATGCCGCCCAGGGTTGTAACGATAATGAATACGGTAAGATGGATTAGCTTTCTCATGGTAACATCTGCTTTTTGTTTCGCGCAAAAGTAGGCAAAAATAGCCAACATCAGGACCCCCTACATGCGTCCTGAGGGCACAATGGACGCTACATAATTGGGGGAAATGATTTACTTTTGCGCGCAAATCATGAAAAACACATAAGGAATGAACGCTTTAAGTAATGCGGGCAAAAAGATGACCCGTTACAGATGGACAATCTGTGCAATGTTGTTTCTCGCAACGACAGTAAACTATCTCGACCGCCAGGTGTTGTCGCTCACCTGGGACGAATTTATCAAACCCGAGTTTCACTGGAACGAATCCCACTACGGGACGGTCACTTCCATCTTCTCGATTGTATATGCCGTGTGCATGCTCTTCGCCGGACGTTTCATCGACTGGATGGGAACGAAGAAGGGCTACCTCTGGGCAATCGGCGTATGGTCGGTGGGCGCATGTATGCATGCTTTCTGCGGTGTCGTGACGGAACACTTCGTGGGGATGAACAGTGCCGCCGAGCTTATTGCCGCGACGGGAGACGTGGTTGTGGTACTGGCTACGGTCAGCATGTATTGCTTTCTTGTTGCACGCTGCGTGCTGGCAATCGGCGAGTCGGGCAACTTCCCCGCAGCCATTAAGGTGACTGCCGAATATTTTCCCAAGAAAGACCGCGCCTACGCTACCTCCATATTCAACTCCGGCGCATCCATCGGCGCACTCATCGCGCCTCTCACCATCCCGCCGTTGGCAAAACACCTCGGATGGGAGATGGCATTCATCGTGATAGGTGCAATAGGCTTCCTGTGGATGGGCTTGTGGGTATTCATCTACTCCTCGCCCGAAAAGAGCAGGTATGTGAACGCCGAGGAGCTGGCATATATCGAGCAAGACGCTGCGGAAGAGGCTGCCGACAAACATCTGCCGCAGGAGGAAGAGAAGAAGGTCAGCCTTTGGAAATGCTTCACCTTCCGGCAGACATGGGCTTTCATCGTCGGCAAGTTCATGACCGACGGCGTATGGTGGTTCTTCCTCTTCTGGACGCCTTCATACCTCAACACGCAGTTCGGCATAAAGACGTCCGACCCCCTCGGCATGGCTCTTATCTTCACGCTCTACGCCGTCACGATGCTCTCCATCTACGGCGGCAAGCTGCCCACCATCTTCATCAACCGTACGGGCATGAACCCCTACGCGGCACGTATGAAGGCAATGCTGATATTCGCCTTCTTCCCTCTCGTCGTGCTCCTGGCGCAGCCGCTCGGCACCGTCTCGCCATGGTTCCCCGTCATACTGATAGGTATCGGGTGCGCGGCGCATCAGTCGTGGTCTGCCAACATCTACTCCACGGTGGGCGATATGTTCCCCAAGTCGGCAATCGCGAGCGTCACCGGCATAGGCGGCATGGCAGGCGGCATAAGCTCGATGATACTTCAGAAGGTGGCAGGCGAGCTGTTTGTCTATGCCGACGAGACGCAGATGATGTTCATGGGCTTCGAGGGGAAACCGGCGGGCTACTTCATCATCTTCTGTGTATGCTCCGTGTCGTACCTCATCGGCTGGGTAATCATCAAGGCTTTAGTCCCGAGATACAAGGTCATCACAAGTTTCTAAACACTAACGGTCATACTATAAACATTAGGAACATAAAAAGGGCTGCTCTCAGTTGGAGGGCAGCCCGCTTTGTTTACCGTTCGAACGTCGTTCGGACGCTGTTCTTACATCAGCTCGGGGACATCTTCCTCGCTGCCGCCTTCGCCCGCTCCAACGCACTCTGCATAAAGTTATAGTGCGTACCGTTTGCCATTACTGACACCGTAATCTTACTAACTTGTTTTGCCATAGATTAAAAATTTAATGGTTTATAAAACGGTTGACTGGTGAAGAGAGGTCGAAAATATCTTTTCTTGTCTCATGCAGACTGATTGGAGGTTTCAACAAAAGTTTAATCCCTCATGCAGACTGATTGAAGGTTTCAACAAAAGTTTAATCCCTCATGCAGACTGATTGAAGGAAGAAAAGTTTTTTCTCGTCTCTTCGGCGGTGGAGGTGAAGAAATGTTTCCGCTTTCCCGTTCCCTGCCGCGCCCCGACGCGCCATCTCATGCTAAAGGTTGGAATACAAAGCGGGCTGCCCCTGCATGGAGCAGCCCGTTTCGATATAAGCAGAATGAAAATATCTTATTCGGACATTTTGGAGTATGACACACCATTAAAGGTGTATTTCAATTCGAAAGACTCCTTCGTTATATCTTTCCATCTATTGCTCAAAGTGTATGATACGGAAGTATTGCCAGCCAAGTCGGCATCTATTGACACTCCTCCTAAAGTGACCAGATGAATGGTCTTTGGACTGTCATTCTTGATTTGGATTGAAACCGAAGACATGACGATACCACCGATGCTCGCAAGGCTACTGCCTGTCTTCCTTACTTCCACGAAGTCAGCAATGTCTTTGACCGAAATAACTACGTTGGCTTTGAAATCACCTTCTTCGGTTGTTATTGTGATTGTTGCTTCACCCGTAGTCAAAGCTGTTATTGTGCCGTCGTTATCCACCTTTACTACGCCAGGGTTAGACGATACTGCCTTCACATTTGAGTTGGTTGGTTTAGCAGGAGACAACACGTATAGGTCGGAGAGTGCCATCTTGCTTCCCTCCATCATCTTGATGTTACTGTTTTTTGCAGTTATACCAATCACCGGAATATGGTTGTCCCATTCGTCTGCTTCATCTGATTTTGGACCATTTATGATGATGTAATCTCCTGCCGTTGTCGTCTTAGAGCTATAGGTGCGTCTATACGTAGACCCATCCTTGTTTATAAGTGTTATCTCAGTATTCCCACCACTACTCGGCAGAATACCATAGAAGACACAAGTATCTCCATAAACCTCCCTGTATGCGTTGTCTATGGAGGAAGCATCGGAATCCCACTTTATGGGGGAGATGGTCTGTAATTTTGAATATGTTGCCAGGTTATCTATCCGAAAAGAGCTATCCATACCAACGATGGCTATGCGGCTAACCGGCCTTTCGCTCATGTCAAGAGTAATCTCTATTACATTATTGTGCTTGGCGTAAGACCCTTTTTCCGTATAAAGAATATCACCACAAGTTGTAATGCCGCTATTGTCAACACTAAGACTATCCGCATGAACGGCAGTCAGCACTCCATTGTCTTTCGCAAAACTTGTCTTATCGTCGTATTTCGTTACACTCCACTTGTCACCACCTTGGTATTGAAGACGGCACATGTTAGTATTGCTTTCATCAATTGCCATAATGATTTTGTCGCCTATGCTCCAATCCTTCTTGTTTGTCTCTGCACGCGTACCAATATCCCCTTTATCAACATTGACAACAAATTGGAGATCTTCAAAACCGTATGAATCGGGTGTGAATTCCATATCCTCATTGCTGCATCCAACGACAAATAACGATGTCGCCGCCAGTAATATTCCTTGTATTGATCTGCTTATCTTCTTCATGATTTTTCTGCTTTAAAGTTTACCATTGTTGACCATCTTCGTAGGGATTATATCCGATATCCTCAGATTTGCGCACTGTCACCGTACAACTTGAAGTGTGGCTTCCATCTTCTGTGGTCACAGTAACGACCGCAGTCCCGACACCGACAGCGGTGAGTTTCCCTTTATTCACGGAGACAACACTCGTTTTGTCAGATTTCCAAGCAATGTTTTTGTTTGTTGCATCGTTGGGGAGAACTGTTGCTGAAAGCGTTGATGTCTGCCCTACAATCAAATCAAGCTCGCTCTTATCAAGAGTGACCTTATCAACTTTAACGATGACAGTAACATTGCATACCGCCATAAATCCGCCATCTGTCGAAGCCACAGTCACCGTAGTTGCTCCCGCTCCAACGGCTGTCACAGTTCCGGATTGGTCTACCGTAGCCACCGAACTGTCATCGGTTGCCCACAATACAGATTGGTCTGTCGCATCGTCGGGGCTGACCGACACATTCAGCTTCATTGTCTCACCTTTGACAATTGTCACTGCCGATTGGTCTAAAGAGACTCCCGTGACGGCAACATCTTCCTCGCAAGAAATGAAGCTCACGCATAAAGCCATAGAAAAAA
>CAVJTV010000054.1:0-13724 GCA_963652435.1 Desulfovibrionaceae bacterium
CGTGAGCAATGCTCAAACACCAGGGTGGTTTTTACGTTTTGCGACCTCGCAAAGCTGCTTTTAGATTTCTAAAAGGCATTTCGCAAGATAAAAATCCCGAATTTGTTTCTGTTGAAAATAAATTTCCACCCTCCCGCAGTTCGGGGAATGGCAAGAAACGGCTCGCAAGAGACAGATACGCTAAAGGAAGAAAGCAGATTTTCTTGTTTTTCCCCCTCAGGCATGCAACATTTACCGTAAATGTCCGTTAGGGGGGGGTAGAGGACAAAAAAACAGGAAAGATGAAACGTAAATTGTTTGTCGTTGCAGCGTTCGCCGGTTGCCTCGCGCTGCACGCGAATGCTCAGGTAGCAGAAGAGGCGACCGATTCGCTTACGATGGATATGCTTGTGCAGGATCTGCCGGAAGTGATGGTCAAAGGCTCGCGCCCCATTGTGAAGGCGGAGCAGGGAAAACTCTCGTATAATATGCCGCAGCTCTTGAAACAGCTGCCTGCCGACAATGCCTACGAGGCACTCACCCGCATACCGGGCGTTAGCGACGCGGACGGCGGCATCAAGTTTTCGGGCAACAACGTGACGCTTATCATCGACGGGAAATCCACCACACTGACGCAGGAGCAGCTCGTCAGCCGGCTGAAGGCAATGCCTGCCGCACAGCTGGCAAAGGCAGAGGTGATGCTCGCCGCGCCGGCGCGTCTGCATGTGCGCGGCATGGCAATAAACATTGTCACGAAGGATGCCTCCGGCACACGGCAGGTGTCGGGTCAGCTGAGAGGCGGATGGAAGCAAAGCAAATACGGGACGGGCTTCGGCGATGCCTTCTTCTCCATGCAGAGAGACAAGCTGGGGTTGGACGCGCAGTATTCGTTTGTCGACGGACATGCCTACGGCGAGGTTGCACACTCGGCAAACCACCCGTTGAACGGCGGACGCGTTGCCTACAGCGACGAGACATGGAACAAGTCGTTTGGCATCACCCACGACTATCGCCTCGGCATGAGCTATGCCTTTTCGGGCAATCATCGCCTCGACGTGGCGTACACGGGCAAGTGGGACAAGAGTGACGCAAGCAATCACACGACAGGCTCGAGCACGAGCAAGACACATTCCGACAGCCACGAGTATCTGCATAACGTGGACCTCAACTACGCCCTGCCTTTCGGGCTAAACATCAGCGGTTCGTACACCCGCTATCGCATGCCCCGTCAGCAAGAGCTCGACGGCACGATGATCACCACAGCAGACTCATTGGCGGCAGAGCGTAACCTTACCAGCAGCAGCCGGCAGACAATAGACAAATGGATGTTTGCAGCCGACCAAAATCATTCGTTCGGGCACGGATGGGGATTGTCGTACGGCGTAAAGGCTCAGTATTCATCCAACAACAGCTATCAGACTACGCTCGACCGTGAGGGAAACATATTGCCCGAGGCAACGAGCAGTGTAGACATAAACGAAAGGATATGGAACGTGTATGCCGGCTTCAGCAAGCAGATAACGCGAAGTCTCAGTCTCGAAGCGTCGGTCGCTGCCGAGCAGTACCATTCGCCGCTATGGAACGAATGGAAGGTGTATCCTTCGCTCAATGCCCTGTGGCGCGTGGACGATAGCAACACGCTGAACCTCTCGTTCAGCTCCAACTCCGAGTACCCGAGCTACTGGTCCATCATGAGCAGCGTGTACTATTCGTCCAACTACAGCGAGATATGGGGCAACCCCGACTTGAAGCCATACTCGTACTACAACATCAACCTCATGTGGCAGATAAAAAGGCGTTACACGCTTATGGCGTTCGCAAGCATGAAGTCGGACTACTTCGTGCAACTTCCTTATCAGACGAGCGACCGCATGGCAGTCATCATGAAGGAGACGAACTTCGACTACAACAACAGCTTCGGTCTTCAGGCTTCTGCCGTGTTTAACGTCGGGCGGTGGCTTAACGGGAACGTGTTTGCCGTTGGGATGTGTAGGCACGACAAGAGCGACAGCTTCTTCGACCTGCCGTTCGACCGCAGGAAGCTCTCGGCAATACTCGGCGGTACTGCATCCGTGAAACTCTGCCGCACGCAGGACCTAAAGCTCGTGCTCAACCCTTTCTTCCAGTCGAAAGCCATTCAGGGAGTGTACGACATCGACCCTGTCTTCCGTATGAATGCCAGCTTGAGGTGGACTTCCGCCGATGGCAAATGGGGGCTGCGCCTTAACGGAAACAACATCTTCAACGGGAGATACGACACGCGTTCCGTGCAAGGCAACCAAGACTACGGCATGACGGTTGCCAACCAATGGGCGTCGGGCACCTTCTCCGTCGTCTACAACTTCGGCGGCTACAAGGAAAAGAAAGTAAAGGAAGTCGATACCTCCAGAATGGGGCTGTAGGGAAGATGATGAACAGTGTGTGCGGAAGGAGAGGCGTTGCGTGACGAGGAAAAAGTGCGTTATCTTTGCGGCACGTATAAAAACGGTTTGAAGTATGAAGAAGATTACGTGTTTTATTTTGACTCTTTTGTTGGCATCCGCAGCTGTGCCGACGGATGCTAAGGTGAAGTTTGGTGTGAAGGGCGGGTTGAACATCTCGTCTGTTCACCTTAATTCCGACATACTGAAGACGGACAACGTGACGGGCTTTCAGATAGGTCCGATGATGGAAGCTACCGTCCCGCTTGTAGGTGTCGGTATGGATATCGCTGTTCTCTACTCCCAAAAGGGTACAGGCGTTGCTCTCACAGACGGTGTCTCCGCTGACGTTAAGACGGACTATATAGATGTGCCCCTCAACTTGAAGTGGAAGTTCGGCTTGCCTATCGTGAAAGGTTACTTTGCTGCCGGACCTTATGTCGGCTTCCGCATAGGAGGCGATAAGGTATGGGACATACCCGGCAATGTTGTGGGGCAGGTGGAGGCGAAGAGCTTCGGTGCCGGACTTAATTTCGGAGCGGGCGTAGAGCTTATCAGCCACCTGCAGGTCGGCATAAACTATACCTTAGGGCTCACTGACAACTATAGCGTGAAGAAATTAGACCTCAACGCGAAGAACCGCGGGTGGGGGGTCACTGCCGCTTTTTTATTCTGACGTCATAAGGGTCTGCTCGAGTGAGATACGCGGACGTCATACTGCCGTTGCCGCTGGAGGACAGCTATACGTATGTCATCCCTTCTGCCTTGGAGGCTGCCGTCGTATGCGGCAGCCGTGTCATTGTTCATTTCGGGAAGAGACGATACTACACCGCCATAGTGATGGAGGTGCACAGCCGTGCGCCCAAGACGGATGTTCGGGTAAAAGAGATTTTCGCTCTGCTGGACGATGGTCCCGTCTTGCGCCCGCCGCAGCTTCGCTTTTGGCGGTGGATAGCATCATATTATATATGTAAGCTGGGCGATGTCTACAAGGCAGCTTTGCCTTCGGGGCTGAAGATAGAGAGCGAGACGGTGGTAGTGACGTGTGGCGACTTCGTTGCCGAAGCACCTCTCCGCCGCAGCGAGCAGGCGGTGCTCGACGCCTTCGGCAGCGAGGGGAAACTGTCTGTGGCAGAAATAGAGAAGAAGACCGGTATACACAATGTTGTGCCCATAGTGTCGCAGCTTATGGCACGTGGGGCAGTGGAGGTATGCGAAGAGCTCGGGCGGGGTTTCAAGCCGAAGACGGAGACGTACGTGAGTCTTGCGGCAGGATATGCCGACGAGGAGCGGCTGCAGGAGGCGTTCGTCTCCCTAAAGCGGGCGAAGAAGCAGGTGAAGATGTTGGAATGTTTCCTTGGCATGTGTAAGGAAGGAGGTCGGCTAAGTGATATTGATGTGTCGCAGAAGGAGCTGACGGAGCGCAGCGGATGCACGCCCTCGGTGCTAAAGGGACTGGTGGAGGCAGGTGTGCTCGAGCGTTATGAAAAGGAAGTGGGGAGACTTAGGACATCGCCATGCGAGGCGCAGCCGCTCTGTGCCCTAAGCGCAGAACAAGAGAGAGCCTACGACGAGATACACGAGGTCTTCAAGGAGAAGGACGTTTGCCTACTTCACGGCGTCACCTCGAGCGGTAAGACGGAGATATACGCCCGCCTGATAGACGAGACGCTTAAAGCAGGACGACAGGTGCTGTATATGCTCCCCGAGATTGCCATCACCACGCAGATAACGGAACGGCTTGCAAGGATATTCCCCGGTAAACTGTTGGTGTATCACTCCAAGTTCTCCGACAACGAACGTGTGGAGGTGTGGCACCGACTGCTTAGAAGTGACGACCCCGTGGTGGTGCTCGGCGTGCGCTCGTCGGTGTTCCTGCCGTTCTCCCGTCTCGGACTTGTCATTGTCGACGAGGAGCACGAGAACACCTACAAGCAGCAAGAGCCTGCGCCTCGCTATCATGCCCGCAACGCGGCTATCGTGTTGGCAGGGATGCACGGGGCAAAGACACTGCTCGGCTCTGCCACACCTTCGATAGACTCGTACTACAACGCGATGATAGGTAAGTACGGGATGGTCAGTCTCACCACTCGCTATGGCGGTTGCCTCATGCCTGAGATAACGACGGTCGACGTAAAGGAACTACGACGCAAGAAGATTATGAAAGACACGCTCTTCTCTCCTCTGTTGGTGGAAAAGATGCGTGCCGCACTCGATGGGGGAGAGCAGGTCATACTGTTTCAAAACCGCCGCGGCTTCGCGCCGATGATTGAATGTCGAAGCTGTGGATGGGTGCCCCACTGCGTGAACTGCGACGTGAGCCTGACGTATCATAAGTATACAAGGCAGCTGACGTGCCACTACTGCGGCTACACCGTGCCGCTGCCTGCAGCATGTCCCGAGTGTGGCAGTGCGGAGCTGAGGATGATGGGCTTCGGCACAGAGAAGGTGGAAGAAGAGGTAGCAGAGCTTTTCCCTGCCGCTAAGCTGGCAAGGCTCGACTTCGATACAGCTCGCACCCGCTCTGCCTATGAACGTATCATCTCCGATTTCGAGAAGGGAAAGACGCAGATACTGATAGGGACGCAGATGCTTTCCAAAGGACTTGACTTTGCCGGCGTCGGTGTCGTTGGCATCCTCAGCGCGGACAGCCTGATGAACTATCCCGATTTTCGTGCCCACGAGCGTGCCTTCCAGCTGATGGTACAGGTAAGCGGACGGGCGGGCAGGCGTGACCGACGTGGCACTGTCGTCTTGCAGACGTCGCATCCCGAGCACCCGCTGATACGCATGGTCCGTCATCTCGCATACGAAGAGATGGTGCATATGCAGCTCGATGAACGGAGATTGTTCAGATACCCTCCGTTCCAAAGGCTTATCGTCGTTGTGCTTCGCAGCAGAAACGAAGCCGCTCTTCGGGAAATGTCCGTTCTGTATGCCGAGAAGCTGCGCGAGCACTTTGCCGAAAGCGTGCTCGGCCCCGTTGCCCCACCTGTCACGCGCGTGTACGCGCTGCACGTAAGAAAGATTGTCGTAAAGATTGACGTGTCGGCTCCCATAGCTCCCGTAAGGGATGCGCTGGAGAAGGTGCAGAGGGAGATGATGAGCAGCCCGACGTTTCGTCAACTGCTTGTGCACTACGACGTAGACCCTGCGTAGCGCAGCCCGTCCCCGAGGGCAGATATTTTCGCTTCCGCATACAAGAACCCCCTGCTGCAAAGCGTCTTTGGCATCTTCGCGAGCAGGGGTTTCTCGTTCATTCACCCTTAAGGGAAAACACTACATAAGATCCGGCACGTCGCTTTCTTCGGGAGCGTCGGTGGTCGTCTTCGTGTCGTTCGTGCTGTCAAGCGCGTCGAACTCAAACTCCATCGAGTCCATAACAGCCTTCAGCTCTGCGCTCGGGATGAACCGCAGCTTCATCTTCTGAATGCTGGCAACTGTTACCTCTTCTTCGTTCACACTGCTCTTCGCGTTGAACGAAGGGATGAAGGTACCAAACCCGGTCACCTGCACGGAATGACCCTCGCGGATGAACGTCGTCATGGACTTCACCAACCCGTAGAGCACGGACTGCACCAGTCCTAAATTAACACCTGAGACGGTCGCCACGTGGCTGCACAACGCCTCGAACTTAACCACCGTTGCTCGGTCGGGAACAAGCACATACTTCTCCGTCTTTGTCTTGTCGTAGCCGAACACCTTCTTAATACGTCTTACTCGTAATGACATAACGTTTATTATCATTATTGAGTTAAACATCTGCAAGGAATCTACACTCACATGCCCAGCCTACACCCCTGCGGAAACTCAGCCGAACCTGCTCTTTGCCGCATCGCCAAGGAATTGCTTCCCCCACGCCGCATGTCGGGCAGCACTTTTCAAGAATTACATGAATGTGAGCTTGTTGTCAAGGTTAACTCTTTCATAGGAGTCGGTGCTATCCAGTAAAAGGTTAAACAGATGCTCATTTCCCTATAACGCATCCCATAACATTAAAATCACATCCCCGATCTTCTTGTCAGCAAAAATAAAAGCGTAAACGGGAGAAAACAAACGTTTGCTTAGAAATCTTTCATGGATTAACTTTATTTATAGATTAACGACTACTCCTCGAGTAGTGCAAAATCTACTTACTAAGTAGAGGTTCGTCTACTTAGTAAGCAGAGGGGGTGTCTACTTAGTAAGTAGACGAGTATCTACTTAGTAAGTAGTTTTCGGTCTACTTACTAAGCAGTTTTTCGTCTCATCGGGGAGCAGACAAATATCTGCTGCGTAAGGAGGGTTACTTCTTCAAGTCGGGATAGCTGATGCGTGTATGGAACATCGTTTTGAGCTTGTCCGTAAAGACGCTCTTCACCGTCTCGACATCGCGGAACGTGAGTGGTGCGCTTTTAAGCAGACCGTCGGCTATCTGTGTGTCGATGATCTTGTCTACTAACTGGCGGATGCTTTCTTCCGTATGCTCTTTGAGGCTTCGTGAGGCAGCTTCGACCGAGTCTGCCATCATGAGGAGGGCGGTCTCCTTAGAGAAAGGGTTAGGACCCGGATAGGTAAACGCCTCTTCGTCTATCGCCCTGTCGGGATATTGGTTCTTGAAGGAGTTGTAGAAATACTTTGCCTTACCGCGTCCGTGGTGTGTGCGGATGAAGTCTGTCACCGCCTTCGGGAGCATGGCTTTCTCTGCTATCTTCACGCCGTCGGCGACGTGGTTAATAATGACCCTCGCGCTTTGGTCGAAGGTGAGCTGGCTGTGCGGGTTGACACTTCCCTGGTTTTCGGTAAAGAATGCAGGGTTTGTCATCTTGCCGATGTCGTGATACATAGCACCGGTACGTACCAGTTGTGCGTTAGCACCTATCTTCGTTGCTGCGGCAGAGGCAAGGATCGATACCTGAAGAGAGTGTTGGAACGTGCCAGGGCAGGTTTCGGACAGCTTCTTAAGCAGAGGCGTGTTGATGTTCGACAGCTCCACAAGTGTTATGCTCGACACGTAGCCAAACGTCTTCTCCAGTATGTAGACCAGTATATAGGTAAACATCAGAAGTATGAAGTTAATGCCGAAGTAAAGGAACATTAGCCAGTTTATCTTGTTGAAATCGGCTTCTTGATAAAGGGCTAAGCTCACGTAGCAGACCACGTACGAGAGGAAGATGAGGAAAGCGCATCGAATGAGCTGTGACCTCTCAGAGAGGTCCTTTAGGCTGAATGTTACTATCATGCCTGCCACGATCTGCAGGAGCAGGAACTCGTGAGGAAAGGGAGCCATCAGCGAGCATATCAATACGATGACAAGATGCGTGAAGAGGGCAGTACGCGAATCGAAAAAGGTACGCACCACGATCGGCACTATGGCAAAGGGGAGTATGTAGATATTGAAGAGGGCGTAGTTTACACACAGTTCCGTCAACACACAGCTTACGAACACGCAGAGCATCAAGAAGAGCGCGCTACGTCTGTCGTGTAGGATATGTGTGCGAAACGACCATAGGTAGAGCCAGAAGCAGAAGATGATACCGAGCACCAGCACAAATTGCCCACCGAGGATGATGCTTTGCCTCTCGGCGCCTCCCGACTTCGTCTCGTGCACTATCTTCAATGATCGCAACACGTTGTAGGTGTGGTTATCTACAATCTCCCCACGGTCTACTATACGTTCTCCGGCTTGCACCATGCCGCTGGCAAGAGCCACACTACGCAGCATGTCCTCCTTTACTTTCTCGGACATTGCCTCGTCGTATGTAATGTTCTCTTTTATGTAGTTATTGATGTCGCACGACTGTAGTACGGCACGGTCGAGACTTGACGGGCAGTTGTTGATGATAAACTCGTAGGCAGTCTTCACCGTAAACATCTCGCTTGTGTATCGCGACTGCGCGACGTTGCCATCGACAACGTTTACCTTCGCGCGTTTGTTCTTCTTTAGGAGCTCCATGTCGGCTGCTGCCACTATGCCTTTATTATATAAGGATACGAGCGTGTGCTCCACGTACTGCATATAGGCGGGCGTTGCTTTCTTGCTTAGCGTCTTGCCGTAGGCGGCACGGAGGTTGTCCACTTCCGCACTCTCCACCGTCATGTCTAAGCGGAAGTAAGGCTCGAACTTCCCGAGCACACTGTCTCTTTCTGCCTCTACCTCGGCATCCGTCTTATAGATAGGAAAGTCGCTTGGTGCCGTAAGCAATCCGTATCTCCACGGCTTGCCCTCATGAAACTGGTAGCGAAACTTTCCTTCCCGTGGGAAGAAGTAGGCAATCAACAGCGAGGCGACAATGAAGTACACAGCAGGGTGAATACTGTAGTTCTTTGGTATCATACAATTCTCATTTTAAGGCCGGAAATGTACGTAAAAATGTTTAGCAGGAGAAAAAAAAGGTCTACTTTTGCCGTATTGTAACAGATTTAGGAGGAATATATGGCAGAGAAGAAAGTAAGAGTCCGCTTTGCTCCCAGTCCCACCGGGGCACTTCATATCGGGGGCGTCAGGACCGCATTATACAACTATTTGTTCGCAAAACAGAATGGTGGCGATTTCATTCTCCGTATCGAGGACACCGACTCGCAGAGGTTCGTCCCTGGTGCTGAAGCCTATATCATCGAGGCTCTCACTTGGCTCGGCATTAAGTTCGACGAGGGCGTGAGCTTCGGGGGCGATTACGGACCTTACCGACAAAGCGAGCGTAAGGACATATACCGTCAGTATGTCGACAAGCTGCTCGACAGCGGCTTGGCATACATTGCCTTTGACAGCCCACAAGAGCTCGAGGCCAAGCGTAAGGAGATACCCAACTTCCAGTACGACGCTTCCACGCGCCTTCAGATGCGCAACTCGCTGACCTTATCGAAAGAGGAGACACGTGCTTTGGTAGACGCAGGAGAGCAGTACGTCGTGCGCGTCAAGATCGAGCCGGGAGAAGACATACACGTGAACGACATAATACGTGGCGAGGTGGTGATAAGCTCGTCGATACTCGATGATAAAGTGTTGTATAAGTCTGCCGACCAGCTGCCGACATACCACTTGGCTAACATCGTGGACGATCACCTTATGGAGATAACACACGTCATCCGCGGTGAAGAATGGTTGCCAAGTGCACCGCTTCACGTACTGCTCTACCGTTACTTGGGATGGAGCGACTCGATGCCGCGCTTCGCACATCTGGCACTACTGCTCAAGCCTGAAGGAAACGGCAAGCTGAGCAAACGCGACGGCGATCGTCTGGGCTTTCCCGTATTCCCTCTCGAATGGCACGACCCGAAGACGGGCGACGTCTCCTCGGGCTATCGCGAGAGCGGTTACCTGCCCGAGGCAGTTGTCAATTTCCTCGCCCTCTTAGGCTGGAACCCTGGCGATGACCAAGAGATTATGAGCATGGATGAACTCATCTCGCGCTTCGACCTTACGCGTTGCAGCCGAGCAGGTGCCCGCTTCGATTACGAGAAGGCAAAATGGTTCAACCATCAGTATATACAACGACGTAGTAATAAAGAGGTGGCAGAGATGTTTATGCCCGTGCTCGAAAGCCACGGCATAAAAGCCGAACCGTCGTACGTGGAAAAGGTCGTGGGCATGATGAAGGACCGCGTGTCGTTCATAAAAGACCTTTGGGATGCTTGTTCCTTTTTCTTCGTTGCCCCTGTGGAGTACGACGAGAAGACGATGAAGAAACGCTGGAAGCCAGACTCTGCCGCACAGCTTGCGGAGCTTGTCGAGATACTGCGCACTCGCGAGCCCTTCGACATTGAAGGAACGGAAAACGAAGTAAAGGCTTGGATCGAGAGCAAGGGCTATCACCTCGGCAACATAATGAATGCCACACGTCTTGCCCTTGTGGGCGAAGGCAAGGGTCCGCATATCTTCGACATCACCGAGGCATTAGGGAAAGAAGAGTCTATACGACGCATCGAAAGAGCTATCGAGGTGCTTAAATAGGTGTTTATGTACACTCTGGCAATACGTGTTTATGCTCTTGCCGTCGCTTTTGCGTCCTTGTTCCACCGCAAGGCAAGGGCAATGTGCATCGGACAAAGTAGGACATACGACATTCTGCGCGACAGGATAGACCGTAGCGCGAAGTACGTATGGTTTCATGCGGCTTCTTTAGGCGAGTTCGAGCAAGGACGCCCGATGATAGAGAAGATTCGTGCCGCATATCCCGAATACAAGATACTGCTTACGTTCTTCTCCCCCTCGGGCTACGAGGTGAGGAAAGACTACGACGGGGCGGATGTCGTCTGCTATCTGCCTTTCGACACCCCTCGGCGGGTAAAACGGTTTCTTCAGCTGGCGAACCCATCCGTCGCCATATTCATAAAGTATGAGTTCTGGAGTAACTACCTTCATGCCTTAAAGCGCAGCGGTGTTCCCGTTTATCTCGTTTCAGCCATCTTCCGTCGCGAGCAGGTGTTCTTCCGCTGGTACGGGAGCTCATACAGGAAAGTGCTTCATTGTTTTACTCATCTCTTCGTACAAGACGAGAGCTCTGCCGAGCTCCTCGCGGAGTATGGCGTAAGGAACGTGAGTGTCGCGGGTGATACCCGTTTCGACCGTGTGCTCGACGTGCAGCGCGGCTCGCGCGCGTTACCCGTCGTGGAGCGTTTCGTTGGGGGAGGAGAGGGCGCGAAGCCTACGGTCCTCGTGGCAGGAAGCTCGTGGCAACAAGATGAGGACGTATATATTCCATACTTCAACGAGCATCCCGAGATGAAGCTCATCATTGCCCCGCATGAGATACATCGTGAGCACTTGGAGTATATCGCGTCCTTACTGAAACGTCCCTCGGTCCGTCTCTCAGAAGTGGGGCACGACCTTTCGCAGCTCGAGGGCAAGGACTGCCTTATAGTGGACAGCTTTGGTCTCCTTTCGTCCATCTACCGCTACGGCACGATTGCCTACATCGGCGGGGGGTTCGGTGTAGGTATACATAACACGCTCGAGGCAGCCGTCTACGGCATACCTGTCTTGTTTGGTCCCCGATACCATAAGTTCAAGGAAGCCCGTGACCTTATCAGCGTAGGCGGGGGCTTTGCCGTATCGTCTCGGCAAGCATTTGCCCGCAAGATGGACGAGCTGCTTGCCTCGCGCTCGGTGCTCGGCATCGCAGGCTCGTGCGCGGGCAGGTTCGTGTCGTCTCACGCAGGAGCAACAGACGAGATCCTGCATGAGATACACCTCTGATCGGAAAGCTCCAAATCGCCTTCTCGATTTGCCGGAACGGGTGAATTTATGTTCCTTTGTCTCGCATTAAAGACTTACAGCTATGTCATTGAATAAGGTTATTTTGATTGGAAACGTGGGCAGAGACCCCGATGTTCATTATTTCGATAGCAATTCGGCTATCGCTAACTTCACACTTGCAACCTCGGAGAGAGGTTACACGTTGGCAAACGGAACGGTTGTCCCCGAGCGTACCGAGTGGCACAACATCGTTGCCCGACGCGACCTTGTCCCCTTCGTGGAGAAATGGGTGAAGAAAGGCTCGAGCGTGTATGTGGAAGGTAAGATACGGACGCGGAGCTACGACGACCAGAACGGAGTGAAACGCTACGTGACAGAGATCGTGGCTGATCGCGTGGAGTTCTACGACAGAGGCTCGCGCCCTTCTGACACTGGTGCCGCAGCTGCCGCGCAGCAGCCCGCCGCGCAGCCTCAACCCTCGTCCCCTGCGTCTTCGCAGCAGTCTGCCGCGCAGGCTTCGGACGCTGACGACGGCTTGCCGTTCTAAGACACGAGGGATGCCCCTTATCCTTAAACATAACGACCCTCTGCTCGGTATATGGAAGATGAGCGAGACGGAGGCGGAACTGCTTGCCGTGCTTGGTGGCGACGCGACGGAATACGCTTCGGCACTTCGGGGGATGAAGACGGAGCGGCGACGCAGGGAGTGGCTTTCCGTACGCGTGCTGCTGCGGTCTCTGACAGGCAGAGAGCCGCGCGTGGCATATCATCCCGACGGTGCGCCCTACCTGCCCGGCTCGCCCTTATCTATCAGTATCTCTCATACCGAAGGATACGCAGTCGTTCTCCTTATGGAGCATGATGTTTCCGGAGTGGACATCGAGCGTCGCTCTCCTCGCGTGCTGAAGGTGCGCAGCCGCTTCCTCTCTCCCGAGGAAGATGCGGCAGTGTCCGATGTTCATGCCGAGGATCACGCGCTTGTCTACTGGTGCGCAAAGGAGACAGTGTTTAAGGCTATGCGTGCGGAGGATGTCGACTTCGCGCGTCATATCTTCGTCGAGCCGTTCGACATTGCCCGCGAGGGAGAGATACTTGCCCGCGAGACGCGGACAGCCGAAAAACGAACCTACCATCTGAGATATGTGATGGGGCAGGAGTACGTCCTCGTCTACTTTATGGGGAAAAAGGAATAAAACCCGTACATTTGCGCTCAAATGTATAATCACAAACAAATTGAATAGAAGAAAAATGAAGAAACTTGTTGCTGCCGGCGTGTTGCTGGCTTGTGCTTTCTCTGCCGCTCCTCTCGGCGCGCAGGAGAACGAAGGTGAAAAGGAAGAAGGTTTCGTTTTCACCACTGTAAAGGAGAACCCTATCACATCGATCAAGAACCAGAACCGTGCGGGCACGTGCTGGTGCTACTCCTCGATGGCTTTCCTCGAGTCTGAGCTGCTGCGCATGGGAAAGGGTGAGTACGACTTTTCGGAGATGTACATAGTGTATCACACGTATCAGGACCGTGCCGATGCGGCTGTCCGTACGCATGGCGACGCATCCTTTGCGCAGGGAGGTTCGTTCTACGACGTTATCTACGGGATGCAGACCTTCGGCTTGGTACCTGAAGAGGAGATGCGTCCGGGCGTGATGTACAACGACACGCTGAGTAACCACGGCGAGCTGTCGGCTCTCACCGATGCCATGGTGAAAGCCGTGGCACAGGGCGGGATGAAGAAGCTGCAGAGCGACAAGGACAACAACATGTTGTGGAAGAAAGCCGTTGCCGCAGTGCACGAGATATACCTCGGCACGCCTCCCGAGAAGTTTACCTACAAAGGCAAGGAATACACCCCGAAGTCGTTCTACGAGTCGACGGGCTTGAAGGCGTCGGACTATGTGTCGCTGACTTCTTATACGCATCATCCGTTCTACACGCAGTTCCCCCTGGAGATACAGGACAACTGGCGCCACGCGCTTTGCTATAACCTGCCGATCGACGAGCTTATGGAAGTGTTCGACAACGCCATAGACAAAGGTTTCACCATTGCCTGGGGCTCTGATGTCAGCGAGCAGGGATTTACGCGCGACGGCATTGCCGTGATGCCCGACGTCGAGAAGGTGCAGGAGCTTAGCGGCTCGGACATGGCGCA
>CAVJTV010000055.1:0-13481 GCA_963652435.1 Desulfovibrionaceae bacterium
ACATAACCCAGCTCGGTGTTCATCTTCATCACTGCGGCACCGGAGGTAAGGCTGAATATCTTCGCCTTGGGCCAGCGCATACGTGCCAGCCGGAATGTCATGTCCTTGATACGTCGGGCAACGCCCAAGCCACGGAAGTCGGGATGCACAATCAGTCCGGAGGTCGTCACATACTGTTTGTTTCCCCACGACTCTATGTAGCTGAAGCCGGCAAAACGGTCGCCGGCAAGCGCGATGACGGCTTTCCCTTCTATCATTTTCTGTGCCACATACTCATGTGTACGCTTGGCGATACCCGTCCCGCGCACCTTGGCTGCCTCTTCGATGGTTGTCAGTATCTTGTCTACGTATATCTCGTGAGAGGCATCGGCAATCATCACATCGATTTCTGTTTCCTGTTTCATCTCTTCGATTGTTCTTTCTTCCTTATTTAATCGCCATATATAATAGGTTATATGAAATGCGTGAGAGCTTTCACCACGCGGTCGCGGCTGACGCCTTCGCGCGGGATGATGAGTATGGTGTCGTCGCCGGCAATCGTTGCGAGTATCTCGTGCGGGGCATGAAGGTCGATGTCCGAAGCAATCCCCATCGCATACCCGGGGCGCGTCCTTACCACTGCCAGGTTTCCCGAGAACTCTATGAGCGAACGTTGCGCCGTCTGCGGCACGGCTGTCTGCGCCGATGTCGAATACTCGCCGAGGTGGTAGACGTAGTCGCCGTTTGCATCGTGCACCTTGGAAACCTTCAGCTGCTTGATGTCGCGCGAGAGGGTTGCCTGCGTCACCTGAAACCCGCCTTCTTCCAATGCCCTCAGCAGTTCTTCCTGATTGCATATCGTCTTTGTCTGTATGATATGGCAGATAGCGTCCAACCGTTCCTTCTTTGTACTCATGCCTGTATATTTATGCAAAACGGACGCAAATGTAAGGCGAATGGTTGAATAAATATACAATCCCCTCCGCTTTTTTGCATAATTATTTACTCTGTCGGCGAAATGCGGCGTGGCTTACATGTCCGGAGAAAAGGTAACTTTGCGGCTCAGTAAAACTAAATGATGGATATGAAAAAGAGTGTAGGAGTATTTATTGCAGGGCTTCTGCTGCTGAGCGCGTGCGGAAGCGTCCCTTTGACGGGCAGAAAACAAGTGTTGCTGGTTTCCGACCAGGAAGTGTTGACATCCAGTCTGACGCAGTATAGCGATTACATGAAATCCGCTGCGAAATCGACAAACAAGGAGCAGACCGCGATGGTGACCCGTGTGGGGAAGAAGATCGCCGCCGCTACGGAGGCTTATCTCAAGGAGAACGGTATGGAAAGCGAGACCAAGAACTTCCAGTGGGAGTTCAATCTCGTAAACGACAGTCAGGTGAATGCCTTTTGTATGCCCGGCGGGAAGATTGTCGTGTACGAGGGCTTGATGCCGCTTGTCAGCTCGGACGACGAGCTGGCTGTGGTCCTGGGGCATGAGGTGGCACACGCTGTCGCGAAGCATAGCAACGAGCGTATGAGCCAACAGTTGATGGCGCAGTATGGCGCGGCTATCCTCGGGCAGGCGGTCAGCAATAAGAGCACGGCGGTCCAGAGCCTTGCGAACACGGTGTATGGCGTGGGTGCGCAGTATGGCGTGATGTTGCCTTTCTCGCGCAAGCACGAGTCGGAAGCCGACTATATGGGATTGGTGTTCATGACAATGGCGGGATACAATCCGGATGTGGCTGTCGGCTTTTGGCAGAAGATGTCGGCAGGAAAGAGCGGCACGACACCGGAATTTATGAGCACTCACCCGAGCGACGCCACCCGCATTGCCGACATCGAGCAGGCTCTGCCCGACATCAAGTCGAAATACGGCAAGAAATAGTCCTTTCGGAGCGGCGGCACACCTTTTCTCGGCGGGTTTTTATCATTTCAAGTCTGTTTTGATAAAAATCTGCCGGATTTTTAACCGCCCAGCCCCGCGCAGTTAAATTCTTGCGCACTTTTTATCACGCACAACTCGCGCGGATAAATTCTCGCGCGCTTTTCGTCTCTGCAGGACAGGTGCTACCAGACTTTCATGCGATTTTGCCCTTCGCGGAGTGATTCGAGCGGTCCGGGCTTGGGATTGTTGCCTCGCGGAGTGCCGAGAATGTCGGTGTCAATGGAAATCGGACTGCCGTTGGGCTGTTCGTATGCCTGGCGTGGGAGCTTGGCTTTCCCGAGCCGCTCGGTATCGACGCGGCGGGTCTGCATGCCTTCTATCCCCTTCACGGAAAGAGAGAGATACACGCCGTCGGGCGTTTCCTCTATCTTCACCTCGGGGTTGAAGCCCGCAACGACGACCTTACACCCTTCGCCATCGAAAGGTTGGGCACCGTTGTAGTAGACATTGCCGTCGACAGTCATGGGATACACGGCGTCGTTGTAGATTGCAAGTCCGTATTTCCGTTGCCCTCCCTTTTCATCCTCGGGAAGATCTGCCGTGAAGATGTTGTTGATGTAACGGTCGTCGCCCCCCGGGATGATGGAGAGACCAGCCACATCGGTGGAGTGGGGCAGGAAGTAGGGCGTGTAGCGGTTGTGCTCAACGTAATGATGTATGTCGCCCACGATGAGGTTGTGCACATACGCGCCTCCCTCGGACTGCTCCGAGATGCTTCGTCGCGAGGCGAGGATATTGTTGTCGATGAGGAAAGGTCCGTGGTTCACTTCAAGGAATATGTCCTCAAGGTCATTGTCGTAGAAGAGGTTTCCTGTGACCCTCGTTCCCTGCGTCATCCAGTCGAGCCAAATGGCGCGACCCGCATTGTGGATGCGGTTGCGCGCAATGCGGGTGTCTACGGCTGCGTGGAACTTAATCCCGCCTATCTCGGCACCGGTAAACTGCCGCTTCACCCAAATGTCGTGGATATGGTTACCCTCGACAAGGCTGAAGGCAGAGCCCATGCTCCCGCATATGCCTGTCTGCTCGCAGTGGGATATCTCATTGCCGCGGACGATGTGAGAGCCGATGTTCTCGCGGTTCCACCCGTGGCGGATGGCGTTGAAGGTAACTTCAATGTAGTGGAGCGAGCCGTCGATGCTCATGTCGCCGAGCCAGACGTTATGCCCCGTGCTGCGTTCCTTTCCCAGCGTGATACCTGAGCATTTGGCGTGGCTTATCACGTTGTTCTCGATAATCCATCCCTTGTTCCAATGCGTTGCCACCATTCCTATCTGCTCTGCCGTAGGAGCTGCCCACTGCGTGGCTGCCTGACTGATATGGAAGCCTTGAAGCGTGATGTAGTCGACTCCCTCACGTTCGGGATAGAAGCAGGTGCGGCGTGTCGTTATCTCCACAAGCTCTTTGTTGGGGTTGTGGCCGTGGAAGTTTGCCCAAATGACGGTGCTCGTGCCGCTCTGCTCGCAATACCATGTGTAGATGCTCCCTTCGCGGTCGCGGCTCTGCTCGTAGGGCACAGAGTGCAGCACCTCGTCGAGCGTAACCTTCTCGTAGAGCGAATGGTTGTTGAGAAATACCTCGCCGGTGTGATGCTCTCGTCCTTTGCCGTCGAACCAGTCGCCGTAGATGAGATCGGCATACGGGTTATAGCTGCCGAAGAATGTGTTGTCGAGGGTGACTTTCCACACGCTGCCCTCCACTTTCGTCCAGCCGGTGATTTTCTCCGAGCCTTTTATCTCATTATCTCAGCCTTCTCTCCCGGGGCTGCCCGATAGATGATACGCTTCGTGTCACTTTCGCCTCCCCGTGGAGGGTTTACCCACTCGCGGTAGGTTCCCTCGTGCACCGTAATGACATCACCCGGATAGGCATACTCTGCTGCCTTGCCTATAGTCTTGAAGGGCGCAGCCTCTGTCCCGTTGTTGGCGTCGCTACCATTCGCGGCAGAGACATGATACTCTCTTGCCTCGGCTGTCATACAGCATAACGCAAGCAGTGCGAAAAGCAATCCGTTCCTCTTCATCTCCCTCTCTTAGTATTCTATTCTTAATGTCATCTGTCCGTAGGGAGCCATCATCAGCGAGCCGTCGGTCGCCTCGCCTGCCATGTCTTCCTTCTTACATATATATACATGTGCCGGAGTCTTACGCGGGAAGGTCAGCTTGAGGTTCTCGTCCTTGTCGGAGAGGGAACGGAGGCGCACAATCATGGTGCGTTCTGTGGCAAGCGACTTGATGATGGTCGAGTAGACCATGCGGTTGTCGATGGC
This sequence comes from Desulfovibrionaceae bacterium, assembly GCA_963652435.1. Lineage (GTDB taxonomy): Bacteria > Bacteroidota > Bacteroidia > Bacteroidales > Tannerellaceae > Parabacteroides. The sequence goes on from CAVJTV010000055.1 coordinate 4,191, forward strand.
TATCAGCGGTTGTATCTGCGGATCTTTGTCTGCGGCGACATGCACCAGCGGCTGCGCCTCTCCCAGCCCGAAGCGGTTGGCTTCCACAACGTCGTAAGCCTCGTGCGGATATATCCGGTAGCGGAACAAGACGGGACCGTCTTGCGTCAAGGGGAAGTTGGTATGCCAGTGGTTGTTCATTGCCCACGAATAGACGGTGGAGCTCGGGTTGAAACCTTTAATCCAGTTGCCCTTGCTGCCCCAGCTCATGGCTATGTTGGCATAACGGTCGCCGTATTCAAACAGCGGGGCATCCAGCGAGCACCATGTCACGCCGTGCGTCGCGTTGGATATGTCGAGCCACCGTTGCATGGCTATCCAGTTGCGGTTAGCCTGCTTCCACTGGTCCTTGTCCACCTCCATCACGCCCCAAGGAATATCCACGCGAGTCTTCGAGTCGGGGATATTGAAGGCAAAGCCGAAATGTATGCCGTCTTTGGCTTTCAGCGGCAGCTTGTCCACGACGTTGGATATCTCTACCCACGGCTGTCCTGCCTCGAGACGAACAGAGCGCGACACGCTTCGGCAACCTGCGGCTTTCGAGGTTATCAGCAGCTCCACAGCTAAAGGTCCTTCCTCAACGACAGACACCGTCAGCACCGTGTCGGCATGCGGCTCGTCTACATTCGCCGGCATCCAGGTGAAGGTGTTCGCCCCCTCGCCGATGTAGTTATAGTCCGTTCCCTTCTTCTTCAAGGAAACGATGTTTCCCGTTGCTCTGTCTATGTGAACCGTCAGCAAATCATTCTCGAGCGTCGTCCCGTCTATGCGGCAACTTCCCGATAGCGAGCACTCACCCTCCACAACGCGGAAATGACGCGAGCCGAGAGCCGGCACTTCCGATGCCTTAAACAGCAGTTCGCCTGTGGACAGACGCTGGGCAAGCATCTCGTTGCCATTCTCGTCGACCACCTTGTTTCCCCTCCGGCTTTCCTTTGCCGTGAGACGGACAACACCCCCTTGATCCCATGTATGTACGTTGAGCACTGCAACGCCGCCGTTCGACGGACCGAACTTTTTCTCTCCCGCGCCCAACGATTTGTCCGTGACAGGAGCCAGCACCATATCCATCATATCCAACGAACGCTCTTCGGCTTCGTGGAAAAGAGACTGCTTCTTCTTCCAGATGGCATCCTGGAAATACGGGTCGTCGGGGTTCTCGAAGCACCATGTGTGCTCCGTGCTCAAAAGGATATAACGCCAAGCCTCGTCGAAGTCCTTACGCGGGGTCTCCCCGCCGTCGGAGAGCATCGACCAGATGGTCTCTGCCTGCACCAACCGCTCCTTCGCATTGCGGTTCTTGGCAGTCAGACCTGCCGCCGTGCCAAGTCCGTCAGTCCAGTATTCCGTGTAGTCGCCAGAGACGACAGGCAGCCGGTCGCCATATTTCTCTTCTATCATCGTCATAATCTCGTGCCCGCCGCAGATACGGATCTTCGGGTAGGCATACTTCTCGTTCCATTCCTTCACGGCATAGGGTATGTCGGCATCGAGAGGATTGTTGTCCCATAGCGACCACGAGAAGACGGCGAAGTCGTAAGGGTAGTTGTCGTCTTCCATCTTCATCAGCTTCTTTGTGAAGTCGACATCGGCAGACCCCGTGCGTATCACCTTCGGCACTTTATTCGCATCGCGCTGTCCGAACCACGGACGCCCTGTCGCACCGCCTTTCTTCATGCTGTCGCTGTTGCCATAACCACCCGGCTGGAAGAACAACACTTTCGACTGTCCGTCGGGACCTACCCACCAGAAAGGCTTCCCGTCGATGTCGAAGTTGTGGGCGTTCCCTGCACGGTCGGTGTTGGGCCACGAGATGATATATCGTATTCCCTCCTGCACCATGACAGGAATCAATCCCCACGACATTCCGGGTATGTCGAACTGCTGGAACACATCTGCCGGTGCTCCGCTCAGCCGTTGCATCTCGCGTGAGAACTCGAACACATGAAACATCTCCTCGTCGACGCAGGTGCTGGTGTTGGCATTCAGATAGCTTACGTCAAGGCATATCTGCCCTTTCTTCAAGGCATCGATAATCCTTTCGCGCATCTCCGGATTCGACTGCCACAATCTCTCCACGGGCCAGCTCACCTCCGGATTCCATACGAAACGGGAGCCGTCAGGATGGCTCTTCGTCTCTTCCGCCAGCTTCATCCCTTCAATGACATTGTTTTTATGAAGCGTCTCCACGTTCTTCTGCGTATTGGTGTATCCCACGTCCACATGGGCATGGTTAAACAGATACACGTTCCAGTGGCGCATCGGCGTAATGCCGACCTTCTGCCGGTAGGTCTTGTCTGCCCCGCGAAGGACGAACGTGACATCCGATTTCTTATCTGTCGGCACTGTGGCAGGGAGCATCACCTCCACTTCCGTCGAGTCTTTCGCATCGAGAGCGAAACTGCTCGTTTCCGTTTTTCCTTTGGCTCTCACTTCAACCGAAAGATTGCCTTTCAGTTCTTCGCCCTTCAGACGGATCGTTACGATACGCCCCGGCTCGCCGTCTGATCTGTAACCATAGAGCGGATGCACCACGTAGTCTATTGTAATGGGCTTTATCTCCGCCTCTGTTGCGACAGACAGAGCGGACAACAACAAACAGATTCCTAACCGTGTTTTCATCATGTTCTTTCTTTATTCGTTTCCATACTATTTTGTGACGATACGTATCTTCTGCTTGGACTTCTTCTCCAGCGAAGGCTTGTGTATCCATTTCCCTTGTCGATACTCGCCCGACACCGTGTTCTTCCCGAACGTACACAGCCGGAACGACACGTCCCAGTCTTTCGGAAAAGCCGGCAGCACATACACCGTATTGCCATACGACTGCACGACCATGTCCTGCACTGTCATCAGCAGGTTACCGCCGTTGTCCTGATCAGGTGTCCAGTCGAAGTTCGGTCCCCAATAGGCAGGGAAGCGATGGCGGGGATGTTTGTTTTGAATCTTCACCAGCAGGTTGCTGCGCACCTCTTCCGTCAGCCCCAGACGGGCAGCCTGCTGACCGTCTTGACGCCATCCCGTCTCACCGCGAACCAGTCGATTGTTGTATGAGTCAACGCCAAGCTGATGGTTTGCTGTCGATATGTTGCATAGCGGGAACGGGAAGATGGCATACAGATCCGGATTTTCGGAATTCGACCGTTGGTCTGCGTATTGCTCGGCTGCCGAAAACACCAGCGTTCCTTCTTTTCTCTCTGTCGGAACATCCGGCAGGGATTGTTGAATTTCTTTCCACATCCGGCGGTCTTCTTTTGTTGCACAGCCGTCAGGTAAAGTCAGCAGACTGTTTACCACATAATGTAGTCCTGCTACATTAGGCATGTCGTTCACAACATCTGTCCAATACGTTTCCAGCGCATGTGTCGGCGTAATCCGCAGCTTTCCTTTCTCGTCGCGAGGGAAGAATGAGGTGTAAAACTTCAATACCTCGCGCGACATCGGAACCAGTGTATCGGAGGCGAACGCCTCGTCGTCTGTGTATTGATAGTAGTCGTACATCAAGGCGACAATCTCCAACCCCGGACTCCAATAGTGGCGCACGTAAGGGCTTCGCACCTCTCCGGTTTTCAGTTTGCTGCGGTCCCAACCGTAGTCGTAGTTTATGAATGTCCCGAAGATAGTCGACGTTTCCGGAGTAACCGCACCCTCCGCACCGAAGAACACCTCGGCATTCCTTTTCAGCATAGGCAGATTGGAGAAGTAGTGGCGAAACAGCACACGCATCATGTCATAATCGCCGCTCTTCAGCATGGGGTGATACACCAGGCGGGTGTTTTGCCACCAATAGTCCGGTCCCCACAAGCGGAAGTCGGGATTATACATTCTTGTGCTGTCGGTATACACGGGGTCGACGGTGAATATCGAACCGTTGAACTTTATCGGATAGTTTCCTCTGCCCCCGCAGGCGGAAACCCAGTTTTGCAGCACATAAGCCTGCGTTATCCGATTTCCTGTGACACCGTCGGGGGTTGCTATTCTTATGTAGCTCTTATCCCAATATCTCTTCCAGTAGTATGCCGTGCGCAGTGCTGCATCCTCGAATGTCGGCGCATGTCGCAATATCTCCGTCGTGCGGTCAATCCATTCTTTTGCCGTGCGGGTCTGCTCCGTGTAGGCTGCTATCTTTATGCAGAAATCGCGGGCGGCAGTTTTCGATGCGATGATGGTAGGCGCATATTTCACGAAGCCCTCGCCCGACACGTTGTATCCCATGGTCCGACTGAGGAAAGGTTCGCGGCTTCGGTTCTCTTCATTTTCCAGCTCTTGTAGCTTCAACGTATACGGGTATATGGAGTGTTCGTTCCGGTGATACACCACAAGGTTATCATTGGCATCCGATACAACGTCCGGATACTCCAACTTCAAGGAGTCTTGCGGACAGTCTTGCAGGGCGGAAAACAGTTCTTTGGCGGGTATCTGTCTGATCTGCGTGCGCCATATTTCGGAAGATACCGTCACCTGCACCGGGTAGGTTGATTGTCCCTTCAGATACACGACGGGCGACTCGCTGTCGACCAAGAAGTCCATTTTCACCTCGTCTCGCTTGTTCTTTATCGTGATTTCTATCTTCCCTTCCGCAAGGTTTAAAAACTGTTTGAAGGATACATCGTCGCCATTCAAACAGGGATAGAGCGAAACCCGTAGTTTGCCCAACTTATAAAGGGCAGCATTCTCAGCCCAGGCATCCGTTCGCGACAGGTAAAATACCATGTTGCCGTTTCCTTCCATCCATACATTTGCTCCGACCTCACCGTTACCTATCGGCATGGCACCCGAAGCATCCCCCGACGGGGTATCCCACACTACCGAATAGTCATTCACCACATCCGACTGCGCATAAAGTGCCGAAAATCCCGACAACAACAGGCACGCGGCACATACAATGTTTCTCATCTTTCAATATCGTTTAGTTCGTTCACTTATGAGCCTTACGCTCTTTCTCAATAAAGTCTCAGTTGTTCTCCGGCAGTATCTTTGCTATCCATCCTCCGCCGGCGGAGAGGTCGATCGGTAGGCTGTCGCCTTTCTTCACTTTCCGCACCTCGTGCTTGTAGTCTGTCGCTGTAGTGGCGGCATTGATGCCGTCGCGGATGATTTCCATCCTGTATGTTTCCCCTTCCGTCAAGAAGTCGAAATCCAAAGACAGCGTGCGGGGGGCCCAGTTCGTGATAGCCCCAACATACCATGCTTCTCCGCTGCGGCGGGCAATGGCGACGTGCTCACCCACCTTGCCGGAAAGGGCGCGAGTCTCGTCCCACACCACCGGCAGTGAGAACAGGAAGCGGGCACATTCATCTTCCGCGTAATAGACCGTAGGAGCATCGGGCACCATCTGCATCGGGCTGTAGGAGATGACAGCCATAGCCATGGAGTGCGCACGTGTGCCCTGCCCAAGGGGTGTGTCTCCGATGGGGCGGAACTTACGGCGGCTCGCGTTCAGCATCGTGCCGGGAATATAGTCGGCAGAGCCTGCCACGTTGCGGATGAAAGGCAGTGTGCAGTCGTGCTCGGGAGTGATCCGGTCGCTCACTCCGTTCATCTCAAACTCAGCCAAAGCCTCACGCGTCAGCACATTCGGATAGGTTCTGCTCAACCCGTCGGGGCAGTAGGCTCCGTGGAAGTTGACAACCAAATGATGTCGGGCAGCTTTCTGCGCCGCTTCCCGGTAGAAGCGTACCATCTCCTGGTCGAACCGAGCCATGAAATCTATCTTGACACCTTTCACACCCCATTTCTCGAACTGTTCGAACGCTTCGTCTATCCTGTCGTACAGTTGGTGGTACGACACCCACAGCATAAGGTCCACACCCTTCGACCGGCAATATCCTGCGATCTCCTCTATGTTCACATCCGGTTTCGGAGAGAGCAGATCGCCTTTGTTCCATCCGTCGTCGATGAGGAAATAGGAGATGCCATACTCTGCGGAGAAGTCGATCATATATCTGGCTGTCTCCGTGTTCAGACCTGCCTTGAAGTCGACGCCCGAGACGCCCCAACGTCCCCACCAGTCGAAATAGGTCCAGCCCGTCTTGATCCACGACGTATCGTCCACCCGACATTCCTCGCCAAGCAGCCATGTCAACCTGTTCGACAGCAGGTCCACGTCCTTGTCGGCAATCGCCATCACGCGCCAGGGGAACGACCGCGAGCCTTCGACGCGGGCAATGTAGTCGCACCGCCGTGTGACGGCTCTCTTGTTATAGTAGTTGTCGTTGTCGGAATAGCCGGCGGGATAGTTCCAGTGGTGCATGTTCAACGCTCCGTTCACCGTCTTCAGCCACATGACCGGATAGTCGTTGATGTCTGCTTCGAGGAACACCACGCGGCACGACGCGGGCATGCTGACCAATGCGGGTAGGTTACACATATCCTTATCCGTCAGTTTCCCTATCTTCTCCGTCACATACGCCTCCTCGCAGGAGCTTCCCGGGTTATTGTCGCGCTGAAACGTGAAATCGCAGCTGTCGTTGAAAGAGTACGTCGCACTTTCGTCGTACACCGTGAAGCCGTCCTTCCGTGTGGTGACAAACCTATAAGCCACGCCTTCGTTGTATGCCCTTATCTCCACTGACACGTTTTCGCGGAAGTCTATTCTAAGCTGGTTGTAGTCCTCACGAATGACTGCGCTCTGCTCCCTCACAACGGGACGGTGCTCGCGGGAGACGGACGTGCGGCTCGTTTTCTGTATCTTCGACTTCGTGCCCGGCATATTCCCGAGGTCTGTCCGCATGGCAATGTTGCCGATCCGATAGAGCCTCTCGCCGCGTTTCATCACTTCGATGGAGAGAGAATCTCCCTTCTCGACCTTTACCGTTATCTGCTTGTCGGGCGAGAGCAGCTCTGCCTGCTCGGCGTGGAGCGGCAGCGAGCCAAGGAGAGCGGCTGCCAGCCCCAAGCATTGCTTCTCAATACACCACATAAGCGTCGCCTTCTATCTTCAGTTCTCCGAAACTTCCTTCCGACTTATAAGGCTGTCCGCCGCCGATGTATAGCTCCACCGTTCCTGCCTTCTGCACCAAGTTACCTCTCACGTCCACCAACGCCAGCTCTTCGGGCGAGAGGGTGAAGGTTACTGTGCGGCTCTCGCCTTTCTTCAGATGTATGCGCTTGAAACCTTTGAGGGCACGGAGCGGCACGCGCGTGTTTCCGTTCTGCGGGTGCGACACATACAGCTGCACAACCTCGTCGCCATCCATTGCGCCGGTGTTGGTCACCGTGGTTGTCACCTCAAGGCTCTCGCCCGTCTTTACCGTCGCGACGTTCTGCACAGGTGCATATCCGAACGTCGTATAGCTCAAACCATAGCCAAACGGATAACGCACGTCGCCCTTGAAGTAACGGTACGTGCGGTTTGCCATCGAATAGTCTTCGAAGTCGGGCAGGTCTTCATCATTCATATATGTAGTGAGCGGCATACGCCCTGCGGGGTTATAGTCGCCGAAGAGCACATCCGTGATAGCGTCGCCCGCTGCCTGTCCGCCATACCATGCCTGGAGGATTGCGTCGACGTTGCGGCTTTCCCATTCGAAGTTCATGACAGAGCCGGACATATTGACCAAGACAAGCGGTCGTCCCGTCTTCTTCAGCTCCTGCATCAGCTCGGTCTGCACGGCGGGGAGCTTTATGGATGTGCGGTCGCCACTGGCAAAGCCTCCGTAGCCCGCTGCTCCGGCATCGCCAGCCTCGCCCTCATAGTCGGCACTGATGCCGCCGACGAAGATAATCACGTCGGCTTTCTTTGCACGGGCTGCCACCTGCGCAAACGAAGGTCCGCCCTCTATCTTGCCGACAATGCCCACGCCCGTCAGCGTATCGATTTCTATCGTGCTGCCGAAACGTTTCTTCAGGCTCTCGTAGGGGGTCGTTATCTCGCTCGGCACACCGAAGTAGTTGGCAAGCAGCGTCGATTCGTTGTCCATGTTCGGACCGATAAGAGCAATGCGTTTTATCTTCGAAGCCTTGAGCGGGAGTATGTTCCTGTTGTTCTTCAAGAGAACCATCGACTCCTGCGCCATCTTGTATGCCTGTGCCTTGTGGGCATCGCACTCTATCACCTCGCGGGAGATAGCGGAATAAGGCACGCGGTCCGCAGGGTCGAACATTCCCAACTTGAACTGTATCCTGAAAAGACGCTCCAAGGATACATTTATCTCTTTCTCCGTGATAAGTCCCTTCTGCACGCCTTGGAGGAGTTTCTGATACAGGTCGCCGCACTCAAGGTCTGTGCCTTTCAGCACGGCATCCGCCACGGCTTCCACATCGCTGCTGTGCGTCTTGTGGGTATGGGCGAAGTTGCTTATCGCCCAGCAGTCGGAGGTCACATAGCCGTCGAACTTCCACTGGTTGCGGAGTATGTCTTGCAACAGGGCATCGTTGCCGCAACAGGGCTTCCCGTCCACACGGTTGTAGGCACACATCACGCCGTGCACCTTTGCCTTCGTCACCAACTCGCGGAATGCCGGCAGGTAGGTGTCCCAAAGGTCGTATGCCGACGGACGCGCCTCGAAGTAGTTGCGGTTGCCTTCCGGTCCGCTGTGCACCGCGTAATGCTTGGCGCACGCCACTGCTTTCAGATACTGCGGGTCGCTGCCCTCTATGCCCCGCACGAAAGCCGCGCCCATCTTGGCTGTCAGGTACGGGTCTTCGCCGTAACACTCCTGCCCGCGCCCCCAGCGTGGGTCGCGGAAGATATTGATGTTCGGGCTCCAGTATGTCAGCCCGCGATATATCTCGCCCGTCTTCCCTGCCTTCATGTCTTCGTTGAAGAGGGCACGGCCCTCCGACGAAATCATGTCGCCCACCGTCCGCAGTGCCTCCGTGTCGAAGGTGGCAGCCATGCCTATCGCCTGCGGGAAAGATGTCATCTTCTCTTTCGTGCGCGCCACGCCGTGCAACGCCTCGTTCCACCAGTTGTATGCCGGAATGCCCAGGCGCGGCACTGCCGGAGCAGCGTGTTTCATCATTTGCACTTTCTCTTCCAGCGTCAGGCGGGAAATGACATCCTGCACACGCTCTTCCAACGGCAGGTTAGGATTACGGAACGGATACTCGTAGGTCTGTGCCCATGCGCTGCCGCAAACAAGAGCAGCCAGCAGCGCGACACCTTTCAATTTGTTGTTCATGATATACTTCTGTTTGAGTTTTTACGATTTTCGATAGTTCGCGAGCGCAAATATATAAGTTTTGCCAAGAAAGGATCGCCGTTTTATCATTTCGTGGTGAAAATGATAAAAAGAGCGCGAGAATTTA
>CAVJTV010000056.1:0-12915 GCA_963652435.1 Desulfovibrionaceae bacterium
ACGTAACAACAGCTATCAGATGACACTTCGTTTCTTGGCCAATTATAAAAAGCGTTTCGGCGACGACCATGATTTGGCATTGCTCTATGGTATGGAACAAATATCTTACCGCAACTACTATTCGATGGCTCAACGTAAGGATTTGATTTCCGACGCTTTGCCAGACATTTCTTTAGGTTCTGCCGGCAGCCAGTTTGCAGACGGATATCCGACGATGTGGGGTATCAATTCTTTCTTTGGACGTGTAAACTACGGTTTCAAGGATAAGTATCTGTTTGAAGCGAATGTACGTGCCGACGGTTCTTCTCGTTTTGCCAAAGGAAATAAGTGGGGTGTTTTCCCGTCGTTCTCTGCAGCTTGGCGTATTTCGGAAGAAGGATTTATGAAAAACTTGGGATTTGTGGATAATCTGAAACTGAGAGCATCTTGGGGTCAGACAGGTAACGAGCGTATCGATGCCTTTATGTATCTGCCTCAGTATAACACCTCGAATGTGGTGATGAACGGAAGCCTTGTCTCTGCGGTTTATCAGCAAAAGATGGCAAATCCGGATGTATCTTGGGAAAAGGTCGAACAGACCGATATAGGTTTGGACTTTGGTTTCTTGAACAATACGATTTATGGTGAATTGGATTGGTACTCGAAAGACACAAAAGACATTCTTCTCACACTGGGTATTCCTCACTTCATCGGTTTGAGTGCACCGGAACAAAATGCCGGAGTGGTTCGTAACTCAGGTGTGGAGGCGATGGTCGGTTTCCGCAAAACATTCGGGGAATTCACGTTCAACACATCTTTCAACATGTCTTATAACAAGAACAGATGGGTCGACAGAGGTGATGACGACAAAAACATAAATGGTAAATATATCCAAACTGTTGGTTCGCCTTTGGATGCTTTCTACATATATAAAGCAGACGGTCTGATAGCAAATGAGCAGGAGTTGGAAGAATACCGTGCCAAATATAAATCAGACCCGCGTGGTATGTCTGAGCTTCACGCCGGAGATGTAAAGTTTGTCGATACGAACGGTGACGGGACGATTGATCCTGACGACCGCCAGATATTCAATCCCAATATTCCCAAGTTCAATTACGGATGGAATCTGAGCGGCGAGTATAAAGGTTTTGATTTGAGTTTGCTGTTCCAAGGATCAAGTGGCGCGAACCGTCATATGACCGGTGGTTGGGTTGAAGGACCGAACTATGAGGCTTATGGTGGTATACATTGGCGCGACAGATGGACGGAAGAGAACCAAAATGGAGATGCTCTGATGCCTCGTTTGCAAGCAGCCAATAACAAGAACCAGTCCACTGCTAACTCGTTCTTCCTCAAAAATGCACGTTATATTCGATTGAAGAATGCTCAGTTGGGTTATAACTTCTCGAAAGGTGTGACAGACCAACTAAGAGTTTCTAAACTTAGGTTGTATGTTTCAGGTTCAAACCTGCTTACATTCTGTAACCTTTATAAGGGAGCCGATCCGGAAGGAAAGAACAGTGTACTTCCTCCTATCAAGATCGTGAACTTCGGTGTGAATATTGTCTTTTAATCTAAACCAATAAATAGAGCATTATGAAAACATATAAGAATCCGTTGCTGTATGGAGTATTAGCTTTTACTCTCTGTATAGCCGGCGGTTGTAACAGTAATATAGATTTAGATCCGGAAGGTGTAATTACGGCTGAGGGTTATTTCAAATCGGCAGATGACTACGAGAAGGCTTTGGCTGCCCTATATGACAGACTGAATGTAGGTGGTTATGATTTGTGGATGGACGGCGTGACAGACAACGGTCTGGTTACACACAGTTGGAATCAAGGCTACGACTTGGGGCGTGGTATCGGAAATACTTCATCAGCTTTCCCAGCCAACAAATGGGACAACGGATATGTTTCCGTTCAGCGGGCAAACAACGTGGTCAACAACATTGACAAGTTCCAGTGGCCCGGAGGAGAAAGCGACGCTGACAGAAACAGAGTTTTAGGTGAGGCACGTACCCTGCGTGATTATTTCTACTTGGATTTGGTTTCCATCTTCGGACATATCATGTTCTATACGGATAACCCGACAACAGTGGCGGAAAGTAGAGAAGTTAAGCAGGTGCAAGATCCGAAGGAAGTATATGATTTCATTCTGGAGGATTTGAGCAAAGCTATTTCCGAACTGCCGGACAGTCCGAGTAATAAATCGAAAATAGGAAAAGCAGCGGCACGTATGCTTCGTGCACGCGCCGCAGCCTATGCCGCAGGATACTTGAATGACAAGTCTTATTTCCAGATTACATTGGATGAAACGGCTCAGCTTCTTGCCTCTGCTCCACAGCTGGCTGATTTCGACAAGTTGTTCGTTTCCGGTTGTGAGAATTTGGACGAAGTGATTTTGGTAAAAAGCTATTCCTTGGACGCAACTAATGGTTGGGGGCAATTTTACAACCAGTCAATTGGTGGATATTGCGTGACAACTCCGGTGAAGGCTTTGGTTGATGCTTTCGAATATATTGGCGAAAGAAACGAGACTTTGCCGTATGAGAATAAAGATCCCCGTTTTTATCAGACCATTTATGCTCCTGGAGCAGAATTGCGCGGAAAGTATTTTAATACGATCCCGAACAATGTGGTTGAAAGAGACGGCAAGACTTATTTCGACCCCAGCAAGGATTACGGAGCTTTCCAGGATAAAGAGATAAGCGTAGGTGATGTGTTGGCAGAAGGCGGCGGATCAGAATGGAATAAGACGCCGACCGGCTTGTCTTGGAAGAAGTATTGCCAGGAGGCAGAGACATCGACAACCTACAACTCACTTATAATTTTCCGTTATGCGGAAGCCTATCTGTTAAGGGCAGAAGCATTGGTGGAAACCGGCGGAAGTGCAGAAGAGGCAAAGTCATTGATAAAAGTTATCCGCGATCGTGCAGGTAATACGAATGATATCGACAAGATGATTGCCGAGCGTTATAACGGCAGTCTTTTGGAGCTTATTCGTAACGAACGACGTGTGGAGCTTGCACAGGAAGGTCTTCGTTTTGCCGACATTCGTCGCTGGAATATCTTGTTGGACGTGATGAACAAACCTATCGAGGGTATCGAATATCGCGACTTCTCAAGCGGAACGCCTAAACATACCGTTCTGATTCCGGCAGAGAGAGTGGCTTACACAGCAAGAGATTTTTGGTGGCCTATTCCGCAGGCAGAAATCGACTTGAATGAAGAATACATCACTCAGAACGAAGGTTGGAAATAATCGTCGGTCCTGAATTATAGAAACAAAGCGCATCAGAATATCTTCGGATATTTCCGGTGCGCTTTTGTTATTCATGTAATGTAAACCCGTTGGGAAAATCATAAAACAAGTCCGCTTTCTTCCGTTTTTGAAATAAAAAAACGCTGGAAAGTCCGCTTTCTTCCGTTTTTGAAATAAAAAAACGCTGGAAAGTCCACTTTCTTCCATTTCCGGAAGTCAGGAAACGCTGGAAAGTCCACTTTCTTCTATTTCCGGAAGTCAGGAAACGCTGGAAAGTCAGCTTTCTTCTTCAAGGGGAAACTCCCGTGGGAGTAAAATGACTAATTTTGTGGCTCTAAACGAAAAAACAATAAAAACGACAATATTATGGAGTACAATTTCAGGGAGATCGAGAGAAAGTGGCACGAATACTGGACCGCCAACGAGGTCTATAAAGTGAAGGAGAACAAGGACAAGCCGAAATACTACGTGTTGGACATGTTTCCTTACCCGTCCGGAGCCGGATTGCACGTCGGTCACCCGCTCGGTTACATTGCTTCCGATATCTACACCAGATACAAACGTCTTCAGGGCTTTAACGTTCTGCACCCGATGGGATACGATGCCTACGGACTGCCGGCAGAGCAGTATGCCATACAGACAGGGCAGCACCCCGAGGTGACGACCCGTCAGAACATTGCCCGCTACCGCGAGCAGATGGATAAGATAGGTTTCAGCTACGACTGGAGCCGTGAGCTGCGCACTTGCGACCCTGAATACTACCACTGGACGCAGTGGGCGTTCATAAAGATGTTCGGCAGCTATTATTGCAACAAGGAAAAGAAGGCTCTCCCGATAGAAAATCTCGTCAAGGCTTTTGAAACGAACGGTACCGAGGGCGTGGATGCTGCCTGCGGCGAGGAACTGACGTTTACCGCCGAGGAATGGAAGTCGATGAGCGAAAAGGAGAAGGAGACGGTGTTGCTCAACTACCGCATTGCATACCGTGGCGAGACGGTGGTGAACTGGTGCCCCGAGCTTGGCACCGTGTTGGCAAACGACGAGGTGGTGAACGGTGTATCCGTGCGCGGAGGTTTCCCTGTGGAGCAGAAGATGATGCGCCAGTGGTGCCTGCGAGTGTCGGCATACGCACAGCGTCTGCTCGACGGACTGGAGACAATAGACTGGACAGACTCTCTGAAAGACACACAGCGCAACTGGATAGGACGGAGCGAAGGAGCCGAGATACGGTTTAAGGTGAAAGACAGCGATATGGAGTTTACCATCTTCACCACCCGTGCGGACACCATGTTTGGCGTGACCTTTATGGTGCTTGCCCCCGAGAGCGAGCTTGTTTCGCAGCTGACAACGCCTGCTCAGAAAGAGGAAGTGGAGGCTTACCTCGACCGCACCAAGAAGCGCACGGAGCGCGAACGCATTGCCGACCGTTCCGTGACGGGAGTGTTCAGCGGTTCGTATGCCGTCAACCCCTTCACAGGCGAGGCAGTGCCCATCTGGATAAGCGACTATGTTTTGTCGGGCTACGGAACGGGAGCAATCATGGCTGTCCCTGCGCACGACAGTCGCGACTATGCCTTTGCCCGCCATTTCAACCTGCCCGTCGTCCCGCTTATCGAGGGTTGCGACGTGAGCAGCGAGAGCTTCGATGCCAAGGAAGGTATCGTCTGCAATTCCCCGAGAAAAGATGCGAAGCCCTATTGCGACCTTTCGCTTAACGGCATGACCGTAAAGGAAGCCATTGCCGCTACCAAGAAATATGTATCCGAACATAACCTCGGACGCGTCAAGGTGAACTACCGTCTGCGTGATGCCATCTTCAGCCGCCAGCGTTATTGGGGCGAGCCGTTCCCTGTCTACTACGATGCCGACGGAATGCCGAAGATGTTGCCTCTCGAGGCTTTGCCCCTGCAGCTTCCGGAGGTGGACAAGTTCCTCCCGACAGCCACGGGCGAGCCTCCGCTGGGAAACGCAACGCGATGGGCTTGGGATTCTGTAAACAAAAAGGTTGTGGAGACATCCCTTATAGACAACAAAACCGTCTTCCCGCTCGAGCTTTGCACTATGCCGGGCTTTGCAGGGTCTTCTGCCTATTTCCTGCGCTACATGGACCCTCGCAACCACAAGGCGTTGGTAAGTAGGGAAGCAAACGAATACTGGCGCAACGTGGATCTGTATATCGGCGGCACCGAGCATGCCACCGGGCATCTTATCTACAGCCGTTTCTGGAACAAGTTCCTTTACGACATGGGCGTTGCCTGCTGCGACGAGCCGTTCCAAAAGCTGATAAACCAGGGAATGATACAAGGACGTTCCAACTTCGTTTACCGCATAAAAGACACCAACACGTTCGTCTCCCTTAACCTGAAAGACAAATACGACGTGACGCCCATTCATGTGGATGTGAACATCGTCTCGGGCGATGTGCTGGATATCGAGGCTTTCAAACGCTGGCGGCCCGAATACAACAATGCAGAGTTCATTTTGGAAGACGGAAAATATGTCTGCGGATGGGCTGTCGAGAAGATGTCGAAGTCGATGTTCAACGTTGTCAATCCGGATATGATTATCGACAGATACGGAGCCGACACATTGCGCCTGTATGAGATGTTCTTAGGTCCGTTGGAGCAGTCGAAGCCCTGGGACACCAACGGCATCGACGGTGTGCACCGTTTCCTGAAGAAACTCTGGACACTGTTCTACGGAAACACGGACGCTTTGCAGGTGACCGACGACGCTCCGACAGCCGATGAACTGAAATCGCTGCATAAGCTGATAAAGAAGGTAACGTTCGACATAGAGCATTTCTCCTTCAACACGTCCATCAGCGCGTTTATGATTTGCGTGAACGAACTGAGTGCTCTGAAATGCAGCAAGCGTGCTATCCTTGAGCCGCTTATTATCCTCCTCACCCCGTTTGCCCCTCATACATCAGAAGAGCTGTGGCATGAGTGCGGACATACGACAACTGTATGCGATGCCGAATGGCCCAAGCACAACGAGGAATATCTGAAGGAAAATACCGTCACCTACGCCATCTCTTTCAACGGAAAAGTGCGCTTCAGCATGGAGTTGCCGGCGGATATGTCGCGTGAAGATGTTGAAAAGGCTGCTCTCGCTCACGAAAACTCTGCCAAGTGGACGGAAGGCAAGACACCGAAGAAGATTATCGTCGTGCCGGGTAAGATCGTTAATATAGTAATCTGATGAAACCGAGTAAATACTATACTGCCTACTATTTGGTGAAGGATTATCTCTCCATTTTCCTCGGAACCTTGATTTACGGTTTCGGATTTAATGCGTTTATCCTGTCAAACGAAATAGTCACCGGCGGTGTGAGCGGTATATGTGCGCTTATATTCTTTGCCACCGGCGGAATGGTGCCCGTTTCCGTCTCATACTTTATCATCAACATAGCCTTGCTGATGGTTGCCCTGAAGATTTTAGGCTTGAAATTTCTTATAAAGACAATCTTCGGAGTGCTCTCGCTTTCCGCCTCGCTGTCGTTCTTCGAATGGCTGCTTGAGGGAAACATTATCCTGCAAGGTCAGCCGTTTATGGCAATAATGATAGGTGCGCTCCTTTGCGGAGCCGGACTCGGACTGGTGTTCTCTGCAAACGGAAGTACAGGCGGAACGGATATAATCGGGGCAGTCATCAACAAATACAAGAACATATCCATCGGACGTGCACTTCTGTTTTGCGACTTCTTCATCATAAGCTCCTCCTTTCTCCTCTTCCACAACGTAGACAAGATAGTGTTTGGTTTTGCGGAAATGATCGTGAGCAACTATGTGCTCGATATGGTGTTGAACGGAAACCGCCAGTCGGTGCAGTTCCTCATCTTCTCGCAGAAGTATGAAGAAATATCGGAAAGAATAATACATGACCTTCACAGAGGTTGCACCATACTCGACGGCACGGGAGGCTATTCGCATAAGCCTGTCAAGGTGGTTGTCCTGCTGGCAAAAAAGTCTGAGTCGGTATCCATCTTCCGTTTGGTAAAAAAGATAGACAACCAGGCGTTTATATCGCAGAGCATAGTCCGCGGTGTCTACGGAGAAGGATTTGACCAGATAAAAACATAAACCGACGGCACAAACAATTAAAAGCACTTCCACGCGTTATATATCCCGTAAGGAAGTGCTTTTTTATTCTTAATACACTCACGCATTATGAAACTCGTATTCGCAACAAACAACCTCCACAAATTAGATGAGGTACGTAAAATAACTGCCACCCGCGCAGAGATATTAAGTCTGCATGATATAGGTTGTCACGACGATATACCCGAAACAGGCTCCACGCTTGAAGAAAACGCCCTTCAGAAAGCCCGCTACGTAAGGGATAAGTTCTGCTTGGATTGTTTCGCAGATGATACGGGTCTTGAGGTGGAAGCTCTATGCGGTGCGCCCGGCGTATATTCGGCACGTTATGCAGGCGAGGTACACAACTCGGAAGCTAACATGTGCAAACTTCTCTCGGAAATGGACGGAAAAGAAAACCGCCGTGCCAGTTTCCGTACAGTGATTGCCCTTATCCTCGACGGCAAAGAGTATATGTTTGAAGGAATAGTGAACGGAACTATAACGGAATATAAACGCGGGACGAACGGGTTCGGATACGACCCCGTCTTTATGCCAGACGGCTATACGAAAACGTTTGCCGAGCTTGGCGACAGTGTGAAAAACACCATCAGCCACCGTGCTGAGGCTGTGAGGAAACTAAGTGCTTTCTTATCCGCATTAACTGAATAAAGACATGAAAAAGACATTATACACTCTCCTGCTTTTATATGTGGCACTACACTACACTACGGCACAAAAAGGTGTGGGGCAGTGGAGCAGCTACCTCTCTTACTACGAGACAAAACACATTGCAGAAGCAAACAACCATGTATATGCCGTGGCAAACGGCTCGTTATACAGCTACAACAAGGAAGACAACAGTCTCGCTTACTATTCCAGGCAGACAGGGCTTAGCGACGGGGATATAAATCATATCGCTTTCAATCCCGAGGCAGGCAAACTGCTTATTACCTATACCAACGGTAATATAGACCTCTTGGACGAAAGCGGCATTTATAACATTTCTCATCTGCTGGACAACTCCGCCGTGACAAACAAGACCATCAACAGCGTATGTATGTATGACGAGTTTGCATATCTCGCCACCGACTTCGGCATTATTGCCCTGAATATGGATAAGAGGGAAATCAAAGACACCTATAAACTCAACGAGAAGGTATATTCCACCTGTACAGACGGCGAAAACATTTATGCTGCCACCTCTGCGGGCTTGATATATGCTCCGCTCAGTAGTAATCTGCTCGACTACAACGAATGGAAAACCTATGAGTTTCCGTCAAGCGGATTTGATACGAGCAGCATCACCGGTATATGCTTCTTCAAGCAAAACCTTTGCATGCTTACGTCAGGCGGCATATACTATAAAGAAACGGATGGCACGGTGAGAAGCCTTTTTAGTAACAGCAACCTCAAAGGTATGGTTGTGGAGAACGGTAAGCTGATGACCTACACATCTTCCACGCTATACATATATTCTTCCATGACGGAAAGGGAGACTGTAAACGCAGGTACTGTCAACGATGTTTCTTCCCTCAAAGATGCCGGTACCTATTGGATAGCAGCGGGCACAAACGGAATAAAAGGCGTAAAGAAGAATAACAGCACATACGAAGTCATACTTGAAAACACCAACGACGACACAGCCTATCCGAAACGAAACTACAACTACTATATGACGACATACGGCGGCAAACTGCTTGTCATTGGCGGGGGACGATGGACAGACCGCTGGAACCGTCCGGGAACGTTCATGGAATATGAAGACAACAAATGGATCAACTTCGACGAAAGCAATATAAACAAGTCGCGCCGCTTTTGGGACTACACCGGAGTGGCAGTCGACCCGAAAGACCCTGAACGCTATTTCATATCATCCTACGGCGAGGGAATAGCCGAGCTTAAAGACAGAGAATTTGTGCAGCTCTACAACCACACAAACAGTCTGCTCGACTATATAGCGGTAGGAGGTAACCCTTACGACTATGTGCGCGTCGGTGGAGTCACTTTCGACGACGAAGGAAACCTATGGATGACAAACTGTGAGGTGGAATCCGTACTCAAAGTGCTGAAATCGGACGGAAGCTGGAAACGTTTCTCTTTCGACGGCTACAAGAACGTGTCCATGGCTGACAAGATAACCGTCACATCGAACGGATACAAATGGATAAACAGCCCTTACGGCTCTGTACGCGGCATATTCGTCTTCGACGACAAAGGCACCATCGACGACGAAGGCGACGACGAATATCATTTCTACAACATATTCACCGACTCGAACGGCAACATTGATGCCAGCGGCTATTTCTGCGTTACGGAAGACAAGGAAGGACAGGTATGGATAGGCACGAACCGAGGACCTATCGTTTGCACAAACTATAAGGATATAAACAACCTTAGGTGTACGCGAATTGTCCGTACAAACGACGACGGCGAGTCATATTACCTTTTGGACGGCGAGCAAATCAACGCCATAGCCGTAGACGGCGGTAACCGTAAATGGATAGCGACAAACTCTTCCGGCGTATTTCTTGTCAGCGAAGACGGGATGGAAACTATAGCCAACTTCACTACGTCCAACTCCCCTCTCCCCTCGAACCAGATAAATTCCTTGGCAATCAACCAAACGACCGGAGAAGTGTTCATTGGCACGGAAAAAGGCTTGGTCTCTTATATGGGCGATGCTACGCAGGGCAGCGAAGACTATTCCGACGTATATGCCTATCCTAATCCCGTACGTCCCGAGCACGGCGACCATGTGACTGTTGCCGGACTTATGGAAAACTCGAACGTCAAGATAACGGACATAAAAGGTAATATCATCTATCAAGGCAAGTCCAAGGGCGGAACGTTTACATGGGATTGCTGCAGAAGAGGAGGCGGACGCGTGGCAACCGGAGTTTACCTTGTTTTATCCTCCACCCCCGAAGCAAAGGAAAGCGTCGTCACCAAGATCATGGTGGTAAAATAACTTGTCATTTCGCAGTTGGAAAATGGGCATAAAAAACGAAAGGTTCGAACCTTTTGGGAGGAAGGTTTAAACGATTCGGGTAAAAGGTTCGAACCTCCCATTTTAAGGACTGGTTAACCGGTCAAAAAACAAAGAGCCGATTGATTTGCCCGAAAGAGCCGACTCTTTTGATGAAAACAATCGGCTCTTTCATTTTCGATGTCTTTTTCCGAGCCTCATCACAAACCTAACCTCTCGGATATTTCCAGCATTTTTCTGATGGGTCTGATGGCTTTCTTCTGCACTTCTTCGTCCACAAAAATTTCGGGCATTTCAAACTTGAGGCAGTTATAAAGTTTCTCCATCGTATTCAACCGCATAAAACTGCATTCATTGCAGGCACAGGTGCTGTCGTTCGGGGGTGCAGGGATGAATTCCTTGTCCGGACTTTTCTTGCGCATCTCGTGAATTACGCCGCTTTCCGTTGCCACGATAAACTGTTTCTTGTCCGACTTAATGGTATGCTTCAAGAGAGCTGCCGTCGACCCTACGAAGTCGGAAATCTGTATGACGGGCTGTTTACATTCGGGGTGCGTAATGACCTCCGCTTCCGGGTACTTCTTCTTCAAATCGAGTATCTTCTCAAGCGAAAACTGCTCATGCACGTGGCAGGCACCGTCCCAAAGCAACATATTTCTTCCCGTGATACTGTTTATATAGTTTCCGAGGTTGCGGTCCGGTCCGAAAATCATCTTCGTTCCCTCAGGGAAACTTTCAACTATCTGCCGTGCGTTTGTAGAAGTGACCACCACATCCGTAACCGCCTTTACCGCAGCAGTAGTGTTGACATACGACACGACAACATGACCGGGATGCTGCTTTACGAACTCGGCAAACTCCGTAGCCGGACAACTGTCTGCCAAAGAGCAACCGGCATTTATATCGGGAACAAGCACCTTCTTCGTAGGGCAAAGGATTTTTGCCGTCTCGCCCATGAAATGCACGCCGCACAACACTATGATGTCTGCCGTCGTCTTGGCTGCCCATTGCGCCAAAGCCAGACTGTCGCCAACGTAATCTGCAATATCCTGTATGTCGGCTGTCTGATAGTAGTGGGCAAGGATAACGGCGTTTTTCTCTTTACGCATCCTGTCGATAGCTTCCTTCAGGTCTGTGCCTTTCGGCACAGGTGCATCCATATATCCGATTGATTGATTGACTGGCATAGCTCTTCTTTTTTGTTAGGCTCGCAAAGGTAAAAACTTTTGAAAGTTCAGGACTTTCCCTGTTATCCACAATTACATATATATCCTTATTCTTATTTCTTTTTAAAACCTAATATGATGATTATGATACGCTGTTGAAACGGTTTACTCTTTTATGCCGTAAAATTTGTCAGTGAAGTTATGAAAGTACTCGAACAGTTTATCAAATAGATACCAACAAGTGAAGCATCTGACTATATGCTGTATTTCCGATGGTTAAATGTTTTGTCGTGTTTTGTGTTGACAACCGTCGTTGTGCAAAAGTTTATATCCGGTCGTATATGTAATTGCGTGAATAATCTATGTTGATAGTCCGTAATAAATGACGTATTGCTTTCCTTGCGCAATAAAGACGAACGGATGTATATATAAAATCAGATATAACGCAAGCAGTTTTTTTCATATTATGTCCACTACTTGTCAATATCTTTTCAACGGCATACATCTACTTATTTATTATATACTTTTGCGCCAGAAATATAAATGTATATGCGCAAACTGAAGATAACGGAGATGAACCGTCTCACACCTGAGGCTTTCAAGGCAAGCAGAAAAATACCTCTGATTGTTGTGCTTGACCATGTGAGAAGTCTGAACAACGTGGGTTCAGTTTTCCGTACTTCAGATGCTTTTAGGATAGAAGCAATTTACCTATGTGGCATTACTGCTTGTCCTCCAAATGCCGAAATACACAAGACAGCCCTCGGAGCTGAAGAGACAGTGGATTGGAAATATTTTAAAGATACAAAAGACGCTGTCGCAGAATTGAAACATAATGAATACACCGTTTGTGCCATTGAACAGGCTGTGGGCAGTGTGATGTTGGATAAATTGACACTGAATAAAAAAGAAAAATATGCCGTCATTATGGGAAATGAAGTAAAAGGTGTTCAACAATCCGTTGTTGATAGCTGTGACATGTGTATCGAAATACCTCAATACGGTACCAAACATTCGCTGAACGTATCAGTGACGGCAGGCATTGTCATTTGGGATTTCTTCAAACAGCTGTCAGATTAGGTTGCGTTCAACGAGGATAACTATCCGCTCCGTCGTGGCATCTTTTCCTTTAGGGTCGTATTCCGTTTTCAGGCTGGCTCCGAACATGCCTGCAAAAAGATTCCAAAAGCCTGCACGAAAACTTCCGAGATATGCTTTGAGCAGATTATAGCTCGACTGGTTGCACTCTCTATCTATCAGTTTGATGAGTAGTTTACCTTGCGAGTAAGTCAGTTTTTTCAGTTCGGGCTTGTATTCTTTGAACAAGTCTTTTTCCATCTGCCTTAGATGTGCTTCGCGTGCCTTGTCATCGGGGAGCGTTTCCATATATTCATACGTCTCGATAAGAGTCTCGTAAACCATCTTGGCATAAGGA
>CAVJTV010000057.1:0-12891 GCA_963652435.1 Desulfovibrionaceae bacterium
TCGTAAACAATTGTCTCATGCAATTTGCATGAAGGTTTTGCTCGTGCAATCTTGCTCCATGCAATTTGCATGAGGGTTTTGCTCGTGCAATCTTGCCATTACGAAAACTGCATAAATCCCGAAAACAGAGGACAATGCCTTCCCGCCGTTGTCGTGGCGGTTCTTTTGGGGCAATGCCTACGATTGGCGGGGAATGTCCGTTTTACTTCATGAAAACGAAATAGACGGCGGCGACGAGACATAGGAAGGCGGCGAGGTGGTTCCAGTGCAGCCCCTGCCCTTGAAAGAGGACGTGGGCAATGACGGCAAAGACGATGAGCGACACACATTCCTGTATCACCTTCAGCTGCACCAAAGAGAACGGACCGCCGTTGCCCACGAAGCCGATGCGGTTTGCCGGCACCTGGCAGCAATATTCGAAGAAAGCAATCGCCCAGCTGAAGGCGATGACACCTATCAAGGGCCAGTTGCTGCTCGCCCCCGTCTGTTGTAGTTTGAGATGTCCGTACCAGGCAATGGTCATGAAGATATTGCTCAGCACCAAAAGCAGGATGGTATAAAGTCCGTTCATATACTTATTATATTATAGCGTCTGTTGTTTCTTTCGTTTGACGGAGCAGAGAAACACGACGGCGATGATGACGAGTGTGATAAGCTCGGCTACGGGTATGGCGGTCCAAAGTCCGACGACACCAATCATTCGCGGGAGCAAAAGAAATCCGGATACTGCGAAGACAACGCCCCTCAGCGTGGTGTAGACCATGGCAAGCCCTGCTTTTGTGATGCTTTGATAGTAACCTACGAACGCCACATTAAAGGCAAAGAACAGAGCGCAGGTGGCAAACCACGGCAGCCCGTCTATTGCCAAGGCGTATGAGGGTTCGCTTGTGTTCAGGAAAGCCCCCACGATAAATCTGTCGCCAAAGACAAGCAGAGCCATCACCCCCAGTCCACATAGCATGGCAGCAACGAGCGACACACCCAAGGTGCGGTTTACCCGCGTCTCCTGCCCTGCTCCGTAGTTGTAGCTGATAATCGGCTGGGCAGACTGAGCCACGGCATTGTTGACCGAGAAGATGATGGGGAAAAGATAGCATACGATGGCAAACGCAGCCACGCCGTCTTCCTTCAACATCGACATGAACATGTAGTTGCCCGCTATCATAGTCACGCTCATGGCTATCTCGGTGAGGAATGTGGCAGAGCCCAGCTTCATCATATACCACGTGTTGCGCAGGGTGAGAGCCAAAGATGTGACGCTTGCCTTCAGGCGGTAAAACTTCAGTGTCTCGGAGAACCATACGAAGTAGGCAATGCTCATCAGTCCGCACACAATACATGCTATGGCTGTGGCAATCGCTGCCCCCTTCACTGCCATACCCATCGGGAAGATGAAGATCCAGTCGAGCACAAGGTTGACCACGGCACCCGCCACCTGCATCCACATGGCATAGCGGGGCGAACCGTCGAGGCGAACCATCATCATCCCCACACACTGCCAAAAGAGG
This sequence comes from Desulfovibrionaceae bacterium, assembly GCA_963652435.1. Lineage (GTDB taxonomy): Bacteria > Bacteroidota > Bacteroidia > Bacteroidales > Tannerellaceae > Parabacteroides. Next base: position 1,509 of record CAVJTV010000057.1, read on the forward strand.
AAGACCACACCCGGGAGCAACCCCAACAAGTAGTCTACGGCATGCTTCTCGAGAGCCGAGCTACACCCCAAGGCGTATACCACCTGTTTGGGTGCAAGGAAACAAACAAGGGTGAACGCCGCAACAATGACGAAACCCACCCCGAATGCCTGAGTAAGGATAATCTGCGCCGCCTTCTTGTTGTCAGCGGCAAGGTGCATACTGGCAATAACCGATGCCCCGATGCCGAACATCAGCCCGACGCCCGTAGCCACCGTCCACAGCGGAGCTACGATATTGACGGCAGCAATGCCGTCGGCACCCACGCCTTTACCCACCATGATACCGTCGATGATGGTCTGTAGCGACATGAATATCATCCCCACGAGCGTGGGGAAAAACAGACTTCTGAACAGCGGACCAATCTTGCCCGAGCCGAAATCGATCTTGTCACGAGTCGTGTCGATTCTCTTCTTCATAATACTCTTTCTCTTAGTAACAGATCTTGCGTTTGTTTTATCGGGGCGCGAAGGTACGCCTTTCCCTCAAAAGAGGAAATTTGCCGGCAGATTTTCGAGACTTTGATAATTTCTCTACATTTGTGAGCAATAAAAAAATTTTCAATCATGAGAACACTAAAGCAGCTACACGCATTTTGTTTCGTTTTATGTATAGCCCTTTGCGCTTGTCAGTCTCAAGGCAAGTATCATTGGGGAGAGCAGGATGGAAAGAGTGTTCTTCTCTCGGGTAAAACAGTTGTAGGAGAATTAACATCGTACGCCCCCGAAGGGATGAGCCGCACGGATCAGATAGAGAAGCTCGACTCCTGCACGTTCAAGGTCACCAGCCTGTTTACAGCCGAGAAAGATGTGGAAGGCGTAAGGATTTGTGTGGATTTCGTTCATAAGTCGGCAGCGGGCTACTGGATGATTCCGTCGGTATCTTACGACGGCAACGACTGGGGGCGCGGGAAAGAGCCCAAGGGTGCGCAGCAAGACGGAGTGTGGCGAACAACGTCTTACCGCAGAACGCCTATCCCCGGAGCAACATATTCCGAAGGGAAAGAGTTTGCCGTCGCTATGTGGAGCGATGTGCCTCAAGGCGAAAAAGAAGATTTCTCATGTTCCATTATGCCGGAAGCGCAGACCACTACCCATCGGCTGATATGGCCCGAGGAAGAGATGCCGATGATTTATGCAGCACGAGACCGCTACGCCCCCGGGTATCAGAAAAAGGAGAAGCTATCCAAAGGAGAGACCATCACGCTTACAGCATATATAAATGTAAGCGAAGTGGAGCCGCACCACGGTGCGATACGTCACTTCTTGGACGAGGCTTGGCAGCGGGCAGACAAGCCGAATATAGATGTATATCCTCCCAGAAAGATATGGGACTTGGGTCTTCGTTATGCGAAAGAGAGCCTTTGGTCTGAAGACGGCGATTTCCGTGGCTTTACCATCGGTCTTACTCCGGATAAAGACGGACAATGGGGTCGGCGCAGAGGCTACGAAGTGGGCTGGTGCGGACAGAATGCTTCGTTTGCCAATTCCTTCCTCTACGATTATATCAAACACGGCAACAAAGAGTCTCTCGACAAGGGATTGGCTACGCTCGATGCATGGGCAAAGGGTGCCCCCCTGCCCAACGGATTGTTCTATACGCACTACGACCGCATTTCCAAGCAGAAGAAACTGAACGAAAACATCATTATGGATGCCTGCAACCTTGGCACGGCAGCTCTCAACTACTTTGAGGCGACGGATTTGGTAAAGGAATGCGGACTGAGCCGTCCGGAATACGAGCGCATAGCCTTAGGCATCTGCGATTTTGCGAAAGGCGATCAGCAGGAGAGCGGCGTATATGGTCGCGGGTGGTATCCGAGCGGAGAGTGTTATTATCGTGAAGGAACAATCGGTTGTTTTCTTGTTCCGCCAATGCTGGAGGCTTTTTGCAGGTCGAAAGACAGCACCTATTTCGTTTCTGCCTCCCGTGCATACGACTATTACGTCAGCGAGCTGAAAACGAAAGGCTATTCCACTGCCGGAGCTTTAGACACGTGGTGTATCGACAAGGAATCGTCCATCTCTCTTCTGCGTTCGGCTATGAAGTTGTTTGAACTGACGGGTGAGAAGCAGTATCTCGACGATGCCGTTGCCGTGTCCTATTATCTGTCCACATGGCTGTGGCACTACAACGGCGTTTATCCGGCAGACGACAATTTCACGCAGTATGGATACAAGACATTCGGTGCCACTTCCGTTTCCGTTCAGCACAATCACCTCGACCCCTACGCCCTGTTCTGGATTCCGAAATGGTTCGAGCTGTCAGAGCTCACGGGCGACAATCAATGGAGGGAAAAAGCGGTGGCAATATGGAACAACGGCTGTCAGCTGATCTCCGACGGGACATTGGTTATCAACGGACGCCTCCGTCCGGCAGGTTCGCAGAACGAAGCATACATGGAATGCGGATGGAACTGGGGCGCGGCCTCCAACTTCGAACGGATCAACTCATGGCTGGTTGCCTGGCCCGGTGCTTTCCGATTGGAGACACTTCGGATGATGGATGCCATCGATGAGCCGCAGATAAAGTAGCATCACTCACTAAAAACAATTTATAATACCATGAAGAACTTATTTATCGGTGCCCTTGCATTTTTGGCACTACCGTTGTTTGCTCAGAGAGACGCAAACATCCGCGTGTATCCCGGGGAAGGAACACAACAGATCAGTAAACATATCTACGGGCATTTTGCCGAGCACCTGGGCACCTGTATATACGGAGGGCTTTGGGTTGGTCCGGATTCCGACATCCCGAACACCAACGGATACAGAAACGATGTTGTTGAAGCATTGAAGAACCTGCAGATACCTAATCTGCGCTGGCCCGGAGGCTGCTTTGCCGACACATATCACTGGACGGACGGTATCGGTCCGAAAGAGAATCGCCCCAAACTGGTGAACACCACATGGGGAGGAACGGTGGAAGACAACAGTTTCGGGACGCATGAGTTCCTCAATCTTTGCGAGCTGTTGGGCTGCGAACCGTACGTCTGCCTCAACGTAGGTAGCGGTACAGTGGAAGAAGCTGCCGAATGGGTTGAGTATATGACAGCCGAAGACGGCCCGATGGCTCGTCTCCGCAGTCAGAACGGTCGCGACAAAGCATGGAAGGTGAAGTTTGTCGGGATAGGTAACGAGAGCTGGGGTTGCGGCGGTAATATGCGCCCCGAATATTATTCCGATGTGTATCGCCGCTATATCACCTATTGCCGCAACTACAGTGGTAACTGTCTGTTCAAGATTGCCTGCGGAGCGAGCGACTACGACTACAACTGGACAGAAGTCGTGATGAAGAACATTGGCGGACGCATGGAAGGCTTGTCGCTCCACTACTATACCGTTGGGGACTGGAACCACAAAGGGTCGGCAACGGATTTCAGCAAGGACGATTTCTACTGGACCATGGGCAAATGCCTGGAGATAGAAGACGTGATAAAGAAACACTGCGTCATCATGGACAAGTACGATCCGAAGAAGAACGTTGCCCTGATGCTCGACGAATGGGGCACGTGGTGGGACGAGGAGCCGGGGACAATCAACGGTCATCTCTACCAGCAGAACACCATGCGCGACGCTTTCGTTGCAGCCCTTTCGCTGAACGTGTTCAATAAATATACCGACCGTCTGAAGATGACCAACATTGCCCAGATTGCCAATGTGCTTCAGTCCATGATCTTGACAAACGGCGCGAAGATGCTGCTTACACCGACCTATCATGTCTTCGAGATGTATAAGGTGCACCAGGATGCTACCTATCTCCCGATTGATTTGATATGCGACAAGGTGAAAGTGCGCGACGATAGGGAAATCCCGATGCTGAGTGCTTCTGCCTCGAAGGACAAGAACGAGGTGATACATATCACGCTCGCGAATGTGGATGTGGACGGCACGCAGAATGTGTCTCTCGACTTGCAAGGCGAGAAGATAACAGGCGTAAGCGGGCGCATCCTGACATCCGCCTCCATCAACGATCATAATACGTTCGAGAACCCGGATCTGGTGAAGCCAGCAGTGTTCAAGGGTGCGAAAGTGGAGAAAGGCAAGTTGAATATTTCCCTTCCGGCAAAGTCTATCGTCGTACTTGAAGTGAAGTAACGGTTTATGAAAATCCTGAACTATTGTTTGGTTTTTATCCTGTCGCTATGCTCATTCGTACGGGCAGAGAAACGTCTGCCGTACAAAGACCCGACGCTTCCGGTGGAGGAGCGCGTGAAGGATTTGCTTGGCAGAATGACGTTGGAAGAAAAGTTCTGGCAGATATATATGATGCCGGGCGATTTGGATTTGGGAAAGGATAAGTTCAGGCACGGGATATTCGGCTTTCAGGTGTCGGCGACAGGGGCAAACGATCCCGAGCTGAAACAGCTGTTGCAGTATAACCCGAACCTTACGGCTCGCGAGACAGCGAAGAAGATAAACGAGATACAACGCTTCTTCGTGGAAGAGACCCGTCTGGGTATTCCTATCATTGCTTTCGACGAGGCACTTCACGGGCTGTCGCGTGCAGGGGCAACATCTTTTCCGCAGGCAATTGCACTGGCTGCAAGTTTCGATACAACGTTGATGCGAAGGGTTACGCACGCTGCAGCGATGGAGACGAAGACGCGCGGCATAAGGCAGGTGTTGTCGCCGGTTGTTAATCTTGCCACGGACGTGCGCTGGGGGCGCACGGAAGAGACCTACGGCGAAGATCCTTACCTCTCGGCTTGCATGGGTGTGAACTTCGTGAAGAGCTTCGAGGAGATAGGCGTGATAACCACCCCGAAGCATTTCGTTGCCAACTCTGGCGACGGAGGGCGCGACAGCAACCCTATCCATTTCACGGAGCGTTTCCTCGAGGAGACGCATCTTGTCCCCTTCAAGGCATGCTTCCTGCAGGGCGGCTCGCAGTCGGTGATGACTTCCTATAATATGATAGACGGCACGCCCTGCACGGCTGACCCGTGGCTGCTGCTCAAAAAGCTGCGCGGCGAATGGGGATTCGACGGCTTCACAATCTCCGATGCCGATGCGGTATGTATCATCCATAAGCTGCACCATACCGTCAACAACTATTCCGAAGCCGGAGCGGATGCCGTCAACGGCGGACTGGATGTCATCTTTCAGGTTGCCTACGAAGAGCACGAACCATTCCTGAAGGCTTGCCGCGACGGTCTGATTACGGAAGAGGCTCTCAACCGTGCCGTCGGACAGGTGCTGAAGGCAAAGTTCCGCCTGGGATTGTTCGAGCATCCTTATGTGGATGAAGCGGAGGCGGACCGATGGAATGCCTGCGACGAGCATAGGGCTTTGGCCCGCGAGGCGGCGTGCAAGTCGATGGTGCTCTTGAAGAACGACGGCGATGTGTTGCCCCTCTCAAAGCAGGTCGGCAGCATTGCGCTGATAGGCGAAGACGCTACGGCTGCACGCCTCGGCGGATACAGCGGTCCGGGTGTGAACAAGGTCAGCGTGCTCGACGGTCTGAAAAACAAACTGGGCAGCAGTGCGAATATCGTCTACGAGATGGGATGCAAGAGGGTCAACCCGGCGTATGTGACAGTGCCCGGCAGCGTGCTTTCCACTCCCGACGGGAAGCCCGGATTGGAAGGTTCTTACTACAACAACATAACCTGCGAGGGTGTGCCCGACTTGAAACGCATCGACAAGCAGGTGCAGTTCTCCTGGACGCTCTTCGCTCCGGATTCGTGCCTGGCAGTCGACTGGTTCTCCGTTGAATGGAACGGACGGATGCACTCGCCCGTCACGGGGACGTATCAGATAGGCTTGGAAGGCAACGACGGTTATCAGCTTTGGGTGGACGGAAAGAAGATAGTGGACAAACCCCATAAGGCTTCGTTCGGGTCCACGCTCGTCCCTTTCCGTTTTGAGAAGGGAAAGACGTACGACGTGAAGATCCGTTTCTACGAGAACACGCGCAATGCCCGTATCCGCCTGGTGTGGAGCTACGGCGTCGAGAGTGAGGACGAGGGCATCATGCGTGCAGTCGAGGCAGCCCGACAGTCGGATGTGGCAGTTGTCGTTGTAGGTATAGAGGAAGGCGAGTTTCGCGACAGAGGATATCTTACTTTGCCGGGCAGACAGGAAGAGCTTATCAACAGGGTGGCAGCCACGGGGAAGCCGACGGTGGTCGTGCTGATTGGCGGAAGTGCCGTCGTGATGAAGGCATGGATGGACAACGTGCCGTCCATACTGAACGCCTGGTATCCGGGCGAGGAAGGCGGGAACGCAGTTGCCGACGTGTTGTTCGGCGACTACAATCCTTCGGGCAAACTCCCGATAACATATCCTGTCCACGAGGCTCAGCTGCCGCTCAACTACAGCCATAAGCCCACAGGACGCAGCGACGACTATCTTAATCTGACAGGAGAGCCACTCTTCCCGTTCGGTTACGGGTTGAGCTATTCGGAGTTTGAATACAGCGATCTGAAGATTGCGCCCGCCCGTGGCGAGGCATCCTACACGGTGTCGTTCTCGGTAAAGAACACGGGGAAATATCCTGCACGCGAGGTTGCGCAGCTCTATTTGCTCGACAAGATGGCTTCCGTCACCCAGCCTATCACCCGTTTGATTCATTTCTTGCCTGTGGAATTGTCTCCGGGCGAAAGCAAGGAGGTGAGCTTCCTTGTGACGGCAGAAGACCTCTCGATGTTGGACAAGGAGATGAACCGCGTGGTTGAGCCGGGCGATTTCCGCATCATGGTCGGACGCTCTTGCAAGGATATTCGTCTGAAGGGTACGATACACCAGCCGTCGAAGTACAGCTGCCAGGCGAAGCATTAAGCTCCGCCATCCCTCACCAAAAGGGCTGATGCTTTCGAAGTGTCAGCCCTTTTTTGAAGTGCTCCGCGATACACAAACCTCCCGTTACTCTTTGAGAAGGTCGGGGCGCAAACGTGCGGTTCGTTCCTGGGCTTGCTGCAAACGCCATTCTTCTATCTTCCGCTGATGCCCCGAAAGAAGCACATCGGGCACTCTCCATCCCTTGTATTCTGCCGGCCGCGAATAGACCGGCGGTGCAAGCAGATTGTCCTGGAAAGAATCGGACAACGCGCTCTGCTCGTCTCCAATGGCTCCCGGTATCAGCCGCACGACAGCGTCGGTGATGATTGCCGCTGCCAACTCGCCACCCGTCAGGACGTAGTCGCCCACGGAAATCTCCTTGGTGATGAGATGCTCCCTGATGCGGTAGTCTATGCCCTTGTAGTGTCCGCAGAGGATAATGATGTTGCTCAGCAGCGACATGCTGTTTGCCATCGGCTGGTTGAAAGTCTCCCCGTCGGGCGAGGTGTAGATCACTTCGTCATAGTCGCGCTCGCCCTTCAGGGCAGAGATGGCACGGTCGATAGGCTCGATCTGCATCACCATCCCCGCCTCTCCACCGAAGGGGTAATCGTCGACGCGCCGCCATTTGTTGGTTGTATAGTCGCGCAGGTTGTGAAGGTGTATTTCCACCAGTCCTTTGTCTTGTGCCCGCTTCACGATGGAGCAGTTCATAGTTCCCTCAATCATCTCGGGAAGTACAGTGAGTATGTCGATACGCATAACAGGGATTTTCTTGTTGGATTATGTATCCGAATGAAACGGCGCAAAAGTATGAATTTACTGCCAACGGGAGGCAATAAAGTACTTGCCCGTTTTGAATAATAGTCCGATTATATATACTTTTGCCGGTCAAATTGTCGCGAGAACAGACAAAAAAGTAGTAATAAATCTTGGAAGAATGAATATATCTTACAACTGGCTGAAAGAGTATCTTGATTTCGATTTGCAGCCCGAGGAAGTGTCGGCTGCGCTTACCTCGATAGGTCTGGAGACCGGCGGGGTCGAAGAAGTTCAAACAATCAAAGGCGGACTGGAAGGTTTGGTTATCGGTGAGGTGCTTACCTGCGTGGAGCATCCGAACTCAGACCATCTGCACATCACCACAGTGAACGTTGGCGGCGAAGAGCCTTTGCAGATTGTCTGTGGTGCGCCCAACGTGGCAGCAGGCGAAAAGGTTGTCGTGGCAGTGAACGGCACGAAGCTATACAGCGGCGACGAGGTGTTTACCATCAAACGCTCGAAGATACGCGGCGTGGAGTCGAACGGTATGATCTGCGCAGAAGACGAGATAGGTATAGGTGAGGATCATTCAGGTATCATCGTCCTGCCCGACACGGCAGTTGTAGGCACTCCGGCGAAGGATTATTATAACATCAAGAGCGACTATGTGCTCGAGGTGGACATCACACCGAACCGTGTGGATGCCACGTCGCATTTCGGTGTGGCTCGCGACTTGGCTGCTTACTTGAAGCAGCACGGCAAGCCGGCAGCGTTGAAACGTCCGTCGGTGGATGCTTTCAAGATCGACGACGCGTCGCCGGCTATCGAGGTGACGGTCGAGAACACGGACGCCTGTCTGCGCTATTCCGGCGTAACGATTAAGGGTGTCACGGTGAAGGAAAGTCCGGAATGGATGAAGAACCGCTTGACGGCAATAGGTCTGCGCCCCATCAACAATGTGGTGGACGTGACGAACTTCGTGCTGCATGAGTTGGGACTGCCGCTGCACTCGTTCGATGCCGGCAAGGTGAAAGGCGGTAAGGTCATCGTGAAGACGCAGCCCGAGGGGACGAAGTTTGTCACCCTCGACGGCGTGGAGCGCACACTGACAGACCGCGACCTTATGATTTGCAACACAGAAGAGCCGATGTGTATCGGCGGTGTGTTCGGCGGACTTGAGTCGGGCGTTACGAACAATACGAAAGACGTGTTCCTTGAGGCTGCATGCTTCCATCCGACGTGGATACGCAAGACTGCCCGCCGGTTTGGATTGAACACGGATGCATCCTTCCGCTTCGAGCGCGGCTTGGATCCGAACTGCACCATCTACGTGCTGAAGCGTGCGGCACTGTTGATACAGGAGCTTGCGGGCGGAAAGGTTACCGGAGCAATTCAGGATGTATATCCCGCGCCGGTGATGCCCTACGAAGTGAAGCTGACGTACGATAAAATCAACAGTTTGGTTGGCAAAGACATTCCGGCGGAGACGGTAAAAAGCATACTGGAAAGCCTTGAGATGGAGATTGTCTCGGAAACGGCAGAAGGCTTGACTGTTCATGTGCCGGTCTACCGCATCGACGTGCAGCGCGATGTGGATGTGATAGAAGACATCCTGCGCATCTACGGATACAATAACGTAGAGTTCAGCGACAACGTAAAGTCAAATCTCAGCTACAAGACGGCAGTCGACCGCAGCTATCAGTTGCAGAACATCATCTCCGAGCAGCTTTGCGGCGCAGGGTTCAACGAGATAATGAACAATTCGCTGACCCGCTCGGCATACTACGAGAGCCTGACCACTTATCCTGCATCGCACTGCGTCATGCTGATGAACCCGCTGAGCGCGGACCTCAACTGTATGCGCCAGACGTTGCTTTTCGGCGGGCTGGAAAGCATCAGCTACAATGCCAAGCGCAAGAACAGCAATATCCGTTTCTTCGAGTTCGGAAACTGCTACGACTATAATAAGGATAAGAAACGCGAGGACGCAGTGTTGGCTGAGTTCTCGGAAGACTATCGCCTGGGGCTGTGGGTATGCGGCAACCGCGTGGAGAACAGTTGGGCGCATGCCGACGAGAAGTCGAGCGTGTACGAGCTGAAGGCATACGTCGAGAACATCCTGGTGCGCCTTGGCGTCGACAGGAAAAAGGTGGTCTTCGGCAATCTGAAGAACGACATCTATTCCGCCGGCGTCAGCATCACGACAGGGTCGGGGCGCGAGCTTGGCACTTTCGGCGTTGTCAGCCGCAGCGTATGCAAAGCCTTGGATATAAACTTCGAGGTTTACTTTGCGGAGCTGTCGTGGACGCTCTTGATGAAGGAGACGAAGAAAAGCAAGGTGACGTTCTCCGACATATCCAAGTTCCCCGCCGTGAAACGCGACCTGGCACTGCTTCTCGACCGCACGGTGTCTTTCTCCGAAATCGAGAAGATTGCCCGCGAAAGCGAGCGTAAGCTACTGAAAGAAGTGTCGCTCTTCGATGTTTACGAAGGCAAAAACCTGCCTGTAGGCAAGAAGTCGTATGCAGTGAGCTTCTTCCTGCAAGACGAGACGAAGACACTGAACGACAAACAAATCGATGCCATCATGCAGAAGATCCGCAAGAACTTGGAAGACAAGCTGGGCGCATCGTTGAGATAATGATTCAATAACAATAAAACATTCAGAATAATATGGGAAGAGCGTTTGAGTTCCGTAAAGCAAGAAAATTTAAGCGGTGGGGCAATATGGCCCGTGTGTTCACTAAATTGGGAAAGGAGATCACCATTGCGGCGAAAGCCGGCGGGCCTGATCCGGAAAACAATCCTCACTTGCGCGTCTTGATGCAGACGGCGAAGAAGGAGAACATGCCGAAGGACAATGTAGAACGCGCCATCAAGCGTGCCGTTGAGAAAGATTTCTCAGGATACAAGGAGATGAACTACGAGGGCTACGGTCCGTTCGGTATTGCCATCTTTGTGGAGACAGCGACCGACAACACGACGCGTACCGTCGCAAATGTGCGCAGCTATTTCAACAAGCACGGAGGCTCGCTGGGCACAAGCGGCAGCCTTGAGTTTATGTTCGAACACAAGTGCGTGTTCCATATCGCCAAGAAAGACGGTATCTCGCTCGAGGACCTGGAGCTCGAACTGATCGATTACGGTGTCGACGAGGTGGACGAAGACGAAGACGAGGTGGTGATCTACGGCGAGTTTGCGCAAAACTCTGCCATACAGAAATACCTCGAGGAAAACGGCTATGAAATAACAAGCAGCGAGTTCGTGCGCATCCCCAACGACTTGAAAGAGGTCACCGCCGAGCAGCGCGAGACGCTGGAAAAGCTCATAGAGAAGCTGGAGGAAGACGACGACGTTCAGAACGTGTTCCACAACATGAAGGAAGACGACAGCGACGACGAACAGTAGTCTTTCAGACAGTGTTCTGACCCTGCCGCCCGTCCGCAAAGAGACCAAGGGGCTGCTCTCCGACCGAGAGCAGCCCCTTTTCGTTTCCCTCCACAGCTGCGGAAAGATGTAATCTCGTTACCCATCGTCCAAAACTTCTGTTCCCAAACTTCTGCGCCGCCACAGAAAGATGGAAACACATGTTTTCATGTCTCTGCAGACTTGCAGAAAGATGAAAACACTTGTTTTTGCGTTTCTGCAATAGGACGCTTTAACAAATACACTTGTTTTTGTGTTTCTGCAATAATACAATTTAATAAACACACTTGTTTTTGCGTTTCTGCAATAGGACGCTTTAACAAATACACTTGTTTTTGTGTTTCTGCAGCTCGACGGAAAGACAAAAACACTTG
>CAVJTV010000058.1:0-12776 GCA_963652435.1 Desulfovibrionaceae bacterium
CTCTTTTAGAATTAATACTTAGGACAAACTGTCCCTCTCTCCGTAAGAGAAGGACGGACGCGCAAAAGTAGGTCAAAAAACGATAATAGCGCAAGAAGTGTTACGAAATTGTTTGATTTCGTTACAAAATGGTCGAACAACTGCCAGAAGTATTACAAATACCTTATTGCGCCTTTCTCTTGTAATGAAATAGTTTCAAATCTCAAACATCTGCTGTACTTCTCTTACGGAGAGATGTACAGATAAATGTGTGTTACGAAGCCTTCCCCGTGACATCCCGTGTGCTTGTCGCAAGAACTGCCTCTCCCATCGTCATATCTTTAGTGTATCTGTCATTCCGCATCGAATGCGGAATCTCATCCTCCACGATGCTACCTAAAAGAATGTACAGAGTTTAATGAGATGGCGGAGGGGTACAGGATGATATGAAAAGGGCTGCGTCATAATGTCGCAGCCCCTCTTTAATACTTGTCAGAATCCTTCCTTATTATTCAGAAAGGACGAAATGGAGCGTTCCGCCTTCGAGCAACATCTCGTGCGAAAGGTAATAATCCGTACAAGGCTTACCGTTGTAGGTGGCTTGCCGGATATAGAAAGCATCCGGCGAAGGTCGGTCGGCAGTGATGACAAACTGCTTGCCATTCTCCAAATGGAACGTCACCTTGTCGAAACTCGGCGTGCCTATATAGTAAAAAGGAGTGCCGGGACATACAGGATAGAACCCAACGGCAGAAAAGACATACCATGCCGACATCTGTCCCGAATCATCATTGCCCGACATTCCGCCCGGCGTGTCGTTGTATTCCGTATTCAGGATATGATGTATCCGCTCTTGCGTCTTCCTTGGAGCCCCTGCCGCATCATAGAGATAAGCCACCTGATGACAAGGTTCGTTGCCATGCCAATACCATCCATTGTCGAACATCTTGTCCAATCTTGCCACAGCCTTCTCGTTACCTGTCATCTCCTTTTCCTGTTCATCCATTGGTTCACTGTCTCGGATAACATCGAACAAGCCTTGTGGGTTTTGAGGAACATACCATGTGTAATGACAAGTAGCCCCCTCGGTGATATAGCATTGACGATTGACGAGGTCTTTGTTGCCCAACCATTTTCCGTTTTCATAGCGTCCGTCTGCCCATCCCGTCGCAGGATTGATTGCATGACGCCAATTCTCGGAGCGACGCATCAAATCTTGGTAGTCCGCCTGCAACGTCTCTCGCTCTGCATCCGTTTTACAAGAATCTTTCAAAGCCTTTGCCATCTGAGCCACGGCAAAATCGTCGAAGGCATATTCCAAGGTACGGGAAGTCTGCTCGTTGGTATGGAACGCATCCGGCACGGCATCTTCCAAAGGGATATACCCACATCGGATATACGAAGCGAGAGCTCTTCGCCCCTTGCCGTTCTGATAGTCCTTGTAGATATGAGGGGTAGAGTAGGCATTTAGGCGCATTCCCTCGTAGGCTTTCTTCGCATTGAAGCTGCGTACCCCTTTGACATAGGCATCGACTAATGCCACGCAGGCATGGTCGCCAATCATTGCTGCCGTATAACTGTTCCAACAAGGGAATATAGGCAACCACCCACCCTCTTCGTACATATCGACCAACGACTGCATCATATCACCCGACAGCGCAGGGGTGATGATATTGTAGAGTGGCAGCTGGGCACGATAGACGTCCCACATCGAGAAGTCGCCATACTTTTTACCGAAAGAGCGGAGAGCTTTCACATGCTTTCCTGTCGAGAACTCGGGATAATCGCCATTCACGTCGCTCATCTCATGAGGCAGGAAAGAACTGCGATAAAGGGCTCCATAGAATTGGTTGACCTTGGTTGTATCACTGCTTTCCACCTCGATGGTATGCAAACGCTCGCACCACAGATCACCCGCAACGCGCATCATGCTGCGGAAGTTCAAGCCACCATACATGTCGTTTTCTCCCTTAAGATTTATCACGGCATTTTCACGACAGGTGAAAGACGTACCAGTCATCCACTCCATCGATTGACGAGCCTTAGCGCGGAAAGTAAGCCAAGCTCCCAAACGGGGCTTACCCTGCATCTTCAAACCCTTGACAATTTTCTCATCCTCGGCAAACACGCCATAATCCACCAAGTCTTTCTCATCGTAAGCCAGCACGAAATGTCCGCTGAATCCTGCCGGTTCGCCCCACCCTTGATAAATGCGGTATACGGGATTGTAGCCATACACGATATGGTTGACGGTATCGATTTCTATATATCCCTGCCCTTCATCGCTGTTGGGATTGATAACAAGATGCACCAACTCATCCTGCTCAGGAGTGACACGGAGAATGGAAGTATGGCTCAACGCCGTAAGCTCGGCTTTGAGATGTTCGCTCTTCAGGCGTACCGCATAATAATGAGGATGCGAGATCTCTTCCTCATGAGAGAAGGGCGTGGCACGTTGCTCCGGCTGTAGTCTCAGCTCACCTCCCAACGTGGCTACCGTAAACGAGCCATAGTCCTGCGCGCATCCGCCAACTATCCAATGACTGTTGCGAAAGCCCTGCAACAGGGTGTCGTTGTAGTAATAAGGGGCAATGCACTTCTGTTCTGTATCCTGCGTCTGAGGAGTCCAAAAGTTTTGTCCGTTGGGCACGAGAACGGCAGGTATGGTCTGTCCATGCTCCTCTGTTCCTTTTCCATACATACCGGCAGTCTGAGTATTCGCCTGCGCCGTACCCACCATGGTATTGATGGCATTGAGCCGGTGGAGATGTTTTTCGTTTTGGGCTTGCAGAGCTAACGCACAAGCCAAGGAAACAAATAATATAATCGCTTTTCTATTCATATCTTATAAGACGAGGAATGGGTGTGTTTTATTGCAATTCATGTGTTCAATCTCTACAAGGCATCGAGGATGGCACTGTTGGCATTGTCGACGGCGGAAGCATCCAAAGAGGTAAGGTAAATCAAAGTCGTTTTCTCGCTGTCGTGCCCCATCGCCTCGCTTATGACGGCAAGCGGGATGTTCTTGCTTTTGGCAATGCTTGCCCATGTGTGGCGGGCAACGTAGGTGGTGAGGGGTACGGACAAGCCGAGCATCTCTCCGAGTGTCTTCAAGTGACGGTTCACGTGGTGGAGCACTGTCTTGTATTGCCTTCTCCCGTCGCGCTTCATGCCCCGTATGATGGGCAGGAGGTATGGCGTGCCTGTGGTGCGGCCGGCATACTTACACACTATATCCTGCATGGGCCGCTCCCACTTGACACAGAGCAGCTGCCCCGTCTTCCGCCTGCGGTAGGAAAGTATACCGTTCTTCAGGTCGCTTTTCCTGAGATACGCCATATCGACGAACGACATGCCTCGGGTGTAGAACGAGAACATGAACAAGTCGCGGGAGAGGTCGAGGGCTCTCTCTGCCGCGAGGTCGAGGTCTCTGAGGCGGCGGACAATCTCGAGTGGGACGGCACGTTTGACGGTCTTGTCCACCCCCGTGTAGACATGCTTGAAAGGATTGCGCTGCCACGTCAGAGACTCCTCCACGGCGCGGTTGTAGATGGCACGCAGTCCGCGCATATAAAAGGAAGAGGTGTTGGGGCACACGCCCGCCGACTTCAGATAGCATTCATACGCCACCACGAGAGAGGCGTCGACAGAGCAGAGAGCTACGTCGCCCCGCGCGGCAAGGAAACGCGCGAAGCTGTTTCTCACCGCCTCATAACGTTCGGCAGTCTGCTGCCGACCCACAAGTCTGAGGTCATCGATAATACGATTGGCAAAACGGATAAACCCTTCGGTCTTTGAGACGACCGGCGCACACTGCCCCATCTCGGCGGCAGCGGCATAAAATCTAACATTCGCTGCTTTCATAACCTTTTTTCTGATTACTAAAACAGCAAATATTGGATAAGGGGGGGGGGAGCAGATACCCTGCCTACCTGTCAGAAGCCGAAGTATTGCTTGGCGTTGCGGTAGCTTATGCCCTCCACCATGCTGCCGATGAAAGGCAGTTCGGATGCGGGCAGCTCGCCGCTCTCCACCTCTCTGCCGAGCATACCGCAGAGTATGCGGCGGAAATATTCGTGGCGAGGATAAGAGAGGAAGCTGCGCGAATCGGTCAGCATCCCGACAAAGCGGCTCAGCAGCCCCATGTCGGAGAGCGTGTTCATCTGCGCCTCCATCCCGTGTATCTGGTCGAGAAACCACCATCCGGCACCGTACTGCATCTTGCCCGGCACCGTGCCGTCGTTGAAACTGTATGCCGTAGCCATCATCACCGCGCTGTCTTTCGGATTGAGGTTGTAGAAGATTGTCTTGGCAAGTGCGCCTTCTTTCTCAAGGCGACTGAGGAAGCTCACCATCGGAGCGGCAACCGGCGCATCGTCGATGGCGTCGAAGCCTGTGTCGGGACCTAAGAGCCGGAACATACGGGCATTGTTGTTGCGCGTCGGACCGACATGAAACTGCTGCACCCATCCCGCCTCAGCGTCCATCACTGCCATCTCGTAGAGGAAGGCGGAGCGGAACTTACACGTCTCTTCCGAGGTCAGCGTTTTGCCCTGCCGCGCCTTTAGGAAGATTTGTTCGATTTCGGCATCCGTATATGGTGTGGCGTAGAACGTCGTCAGCCCGTGGTCGGACACGCGGCAGCCTTCGGCAGCGAAATAGTCGTGACGCTTCCGCAGTGCACTCAACAGATCTTTGAAGGACACTATCGACATATCCGCTGCAGCTTCCAACTGGCTGATATAGTCATTATATGATGCCGATTCGACAGCCATAGCCTTGTCCGGCCGCCATGTCGGGAGCACACGCGTCTTGAGCGGCGTCTGCCGGATGGCACGGTGATGCTCCAGCGAATCGGCAGGGTCGTCGGTCGTACAGACCACCTCCACGTTCATCCGCTCCATGATAGCTCCGGCACGAAACTCCGGCGTTTGCAGCTTGGCTGTGCACTCGTCGTATATCTCGCGTGCCGTAGAGGGGTTGAGCACCTTGTCGATGCCGAACACACGCGAGAGCTCGAGGTGCGTCCAGTGGTAAAGCGGATTGCGCATAGCGTGCTGAAGGGTGTCTGCCCACTTCATGAATTTCTCGAACGAAGGCTTGCTGCCGGTGACATACTCTTCCTCCACCCCGTTGGCACGCATGGCACGCCATTTATAATGGTCGCCACCCAGCCATATCTCCGTGAGGTCGGCAAACTGATGGTTCTCGGCAATCTCTTTCGGATTCAAATGACAGTGATAGTCGATAATCGGCATCTTCTCCGCATGGCAGTGATACAGCTGCCGTGCTGTCTCCGTCTGCAGCAGGAACTCCGAGTCAAGAAACGGTTTCATATTTTCAACGGTATTTTTTGATTGTGTCAAGCGCAAAGGCGCAAAGGCGCGTTATCTCATCCCAGTCACCTCGCGCAATAGCCTCTTTGGGGAAGAGCTTCGAACCCATACCCACACAGGTCACGCCGGCTTTGAACCATGCCGCGAGGTTTTCTTCCGTCGGCTCCACTGCTCCCGTAGCCATTATCATCGACCAGGGCATCGGTGCTTTAATGTTCTTCACAAAAGACGGACCGCCCACATTCCCTGCGGGGAACACCTTGCAGAGGTCGCACCCTGCCTCCTCGGCAAACCCTATCTCGGACACAGAGCCACACCCCGGAGTGTAGGGCACAAGCCGACGGTTACACACCTTCGCAATGTCGGGGTTGAACAACGGACCTACAACAAAGTTTGCCCCCAGTTGGAGGAACAGTGCCGCAGTAGCTGCATCGACCACCGAGCCGACACCGATAATCATCTCCGGACATTCCTTTTCGGCATACTTCACGAGAGAGGCAAACACCTCATGCGCGAAATCACCTCGGTTTGTGAACTCGAAGGCACGCACGCCCCCGTTGTAGCAGGCACGGAGCACATTCTGCGCCGTCGCTGCATCCTTGTTGTAATACACGGGAACCATCCCCGTGCCGGTGATGGCTTCCAATACCTGTAGCTTGCTGAATCTTGCCATTTCGTTTGGGTTGTTCGATAGTAATGCCTATGTCGTTATCTCGAAACGCGCCCCGAGCCGTCGCCTTCCATCAGCTTCTCCACCTCGCCTACCGTCACCTGGTTGTAATCGCCGTAAACGGTATGCTTCAAGCAGGAAGCAGCCACGGCAAAGTCGAGAGCTTTCCCGTCGTCCTTCGGATAGGTGAGCAGACCATATATCAGTCCGCCCATGAAAGAGTCGCCTCCTCCCACGCGATCCACGATATGCGTGATGTCGTAGCGGCGCGAACGGTGCAGCTTGCCGTCGGCATAAAGGACACCTCCCCATGTGTTGTGGTTGGCATTGATAGAACCGCGCAGGGTGATGATGACCTTCTTTGCCTGCGGGAAACGTGCCATCAGCTGGGTGCATACCGATTCAAACTTAGCAGCATCCACCTCGCCGGCAGTGTGCGCCGCGTCGAACCCTTCGGGCTTTATGCCGAACACCTTCTCTGCGTCTTCTTCGTTACCTAATACGATGTCGCACCCTGCGACAAGCTGCGGCATAACCTCGGAAGCCGTCTTGCCGTATTTCCAAAGGTTCTTGCGGTAGTTCAGGTCACACGACACAGTCACGCCCATGCGGTTTGCCGTCTGTATGGCTTCGAGGCAAACCTCGGCAGCCCCTTCGGATATTGCCGGCGTGATGCCCGTCCAGTGGAACCACGACGCCCCCTTCAAGACCGTCTCCCAGTCTATCATCCCCGGCTGTATCTCGGCAATGGAGGAGTGCGCACGGTCGTAGATGACCTTGCCGGCACGTGCCACGGCACCTGTTTCAAGGAAGTAGATACCCATGCGGTCGCCTCCATACACGATGTTCGAAGTTTCGACGCCATACCTGCGCAAGTCCATCACTGCGGCACGTGCAATTTCGTTTTCCGGCAGACGGGTGACAAACTCTGTGGCAATGCCGTAGTTGGCAAGCGACACGGCGACATTGGCCTCTCCGCCGCCGAAAGTGGCATTAAGATGGTTGCTCTGACTGAAACGGAGATAGCCGGGCGTGGCAAGCCGCAGCATGATCTCTCCGAAGGTGATTACTTTATTTCCCATGATATCCAAAGAGAGTGTGTGTAACGTGTTATTTCCCGAGTATTGCCATCGTGTCGGAGGCAATCATATACTCTTCGTCGGTCGGCACAACGATAATCGTGACCTTGCTATCCGGAGCACTTATCACCATCTCCTCGCCGCGCATGCCTTCGTTTTTCGAGTTGTCTATCTTCATGCCCATGTATTCCATGTTCTCGCAGACAACGCGGCGCGTCGACCACTGGTTCTCGCCGACACCACCGGTCCACACCAGAATGTCGCAACCACCCATGGCAGCCGTGTATGCGCCGACATATTTCTTGATACGGTAGTTATACACCTCGAGTGCCATAGCTGCACGCTCGTTGCCTTCCTCTATTGCCGCGTCAACCTCGCGCATGTCGGAAGACACACCGGAAAGCCCCATCACGCCGCTTCGTTTGTTGATGAGGTTCGACAGACCTTTTCCGTCCAGGTTCTCCTTGTCCATGATGAACGAGAGCGCACCTGCATCCACGTCGCCGCAGCGGGTCCCCATCAAGAGACCCTCGACAGGAGTAAGACCCATGGACGTATCCACACATTTTCCGTGGTCTATTGCAGCAATCGAACCGCCGTTGCCTATGTGGGCAGTGATGATACGCTGTTCGTTGTAGTCGACACCGAGGATTTCGCAGGCGCGATGCGACACGTAGCGGTGGCTCGTCCCGTGGAAACCGTAGCGGCGCACACCGTATTTCGTGTACATCTCATACGGCAAGCCGTACATATATGCCTTCTCGGGCATTGTCTGATGGAAAGCAGTGTCGAACACACCCACCTGCGGGATGCCCGGTATCAATGCCTCCATAGCCGCAATACCTTTGAGGTTTGCAGGGTTATGCAGCGGCGCAAGGTCGGAGCACTCCACAACCTTGTCGAGGACTTCTTTCGTCAGCAATACGCTGGATGCAAATTTCTCTCCTCCGTGCACCACGCGATGACCCACGGCACCGATTTCGTCGTACGACTTGATGCAGCCGTATTTTTCGTCGGTGAGCACACTAAGGATAAACCCGATACCTTCCTGATGACCCGGGATTTCCTTTTCCAGCACCACCTTGCTTCCGTCCGCAGCCGTCAGCTTCAGGAACGCGCCCGGCAGACCTATCTTCTCGATACCTCCCTGCGCCATCACGCTACCGGAAGTCATGTCGAACAACTTATACTTGATGGAACTGCTGCCGCAGTTCAAAACCAATACTTTCATAACTCAATCCTGTTTTACGTATTACTTAGCGGCAGCTTTCAGACCTATACTCTGATTGCAGGCGATTGCCACCATCTTATACACATCGTCGACCGAACAGCCGCGCGAAAGGTCGTTGACCGGAGCAGCCATTCCCTGAAGGATCGGACCGACAGCCTCGGCATCGCCAAGACGCTGCACCAATTTGTATGCGATATTTCCTACTTCCAGCGTCGGGAACACCAGCACGTTGGCTTTGCCTGCCACTTCGCTCCCAGGGGCTTTCAGCGCGGCAACCTTTTCCACCAAGGCCGCGTCGCTCTGCAGCTCGCCGTCGATCTTCAGCTCCGGAGCCATCTCTTTTGCCAGGCGTGTTGCCTCGACCACCTTGTCCACCATCTCGTGCGACGCACTGCCCTTCGTCGAGAAGCTCAGCATTGCAACGCGCGGCTCCACGCCTACGATGCCACGTGCCGTGGCAGCAGTGGCAACGGCTATGCTTGCCAGCTCCGAAGCATTGGGGTTAGGCATAACGGCACAGTCGGCAAACACAAGGATACCTTCCTTGCCGTATTCCTTCTTTTTCGTAAACATAAGGAACGCGCCCGAGACGCAGCTCATGCCCGGCGCAGTCTTCACAATCTGCAAAGCCGGACGGAGCACGTTGCCCGTCGTGTTTTGTGCGCCGGCAATCTCGCCGTCGGCATCCCCCGCCTTTATCATGAGGCAACCGAGATACAAGGGGTCTTCCACCAGGGCGGCAGCCTTTTCCTGCGTCATGCCTTTCTTCTCGCGAAGGCGGAAGAGGAGGTCGGCATACGCCGCTTTCTTCTCGTGATTCTTCGGATCGACAACAGTCGCCTTCGTTACGTGGCTCAGGTGATGCGCAGATGCCAAAGACGCGATCTCCGACGGATTACCTATCAGAATTATATCGGCAACTTCGTCCGCCAACAGACGGTCGGCGGCTTTAAGCGTTCTCTCCTCTGTGCCTTCAGGAAGAACGATGCGCTGCTTGTCAGATTTAGCACGCGCAATAATCTCTTGCATTAAATCCATTGTGGAAAGTATTTTGTGAATTTTAGTATTTGCTACCTTTTTGTGGTCGCAAAAGTAGACAAAAATGCAAGACAGGGTTGGCAGGGGTTGCAAAAAGATTTGTAGGCGAAAAGGCGGCGTCGGCAGATTTAACAGTAGTTTACCACATCCCGTTCGCCGGAGAGAATCTGCTGAAGATCTTCTGCCGAGACATTGATTTCCAGCTTGCCATTATGTGCCACGGATATCTTTCCGCGCTCTTCGGAGACAACGACGATAAGCGCGTCGGTCTCCATCGACATGCCGAGAGCCGAGCGGTGGCGCAGCCCGAGGTCTTTCGGCAGATTGGCATTGCGTGCAACGGGGAGGATGCAGCCGGCAGCACGGATACGCCCGTCGGCAATGATCATTGCCCCGTCGTGGAGCGGACTGTTCTTGAAGAATATGTTTTCTATCAGACGGGCATTCACGTCGGCAGTAAACATCTCGCCGGTATGCTCGAACACTGTCAGGTCCACCTCCTGCTGCACGGCAATCAGTGCACCCGTCTTCTTGCGTGCCATATTCATACACGCCAGCACCGTCGGGGCAATAAACTTCCCTTTACTGTCTTTGTCGGCATCCTTGCCCGAGAAGAGATTGCTGAGAAACTTCCACCCCTTATGCGAGCCGAACGCCACGAGGAAACGCCGTATGTCGTCTTGAAACAGGATTACCAGCACGACGAAGCCGACGCTTATGCATTTGTCGAGAATGGCACCCATCAGCCGCATCTCCAGCACCTGCGAGACAAGTATCCACACGATGATAAACGAGACGACACCGCTGAAGATTGCCATCGTGCCCGAGCTCTTCATCAGCTTGTAGGTCTGATAGAGGAAATAGGCAACGAGGAGTACGTCTATCAGGTCTTTTATGCCAAAATGCATCCACATAGGTTATTTGCGTAATTCGGTTACTATTCTGACAGCCTCGACTGCCGCCTTCACGTCGTGCACACGGAGAATGTCTGCCCCACAGAGCAGTGCGTAGGTGTTGAGCACCGTCGTGCCGCCGAGGCTCTCTTCCGGCGTGCAGCCAAGGAGTTTATATATCATGCTTTTGCGGGAGATACCCACGAGGAGCGGCAGGCGGAACGCCTCGAACTCCCCGAGACGGCTCATGAGGAGGTAGTTTTGCTCCGGTGTCTTGCTGAAGCCGAAGCCCGGGTCGAGGATAATGTCGCACACGCCCATCTGCCGCAGCGTGCGCACCTTCGCGGCGAAATACATCAGTATCTCTTCCATCATGTCCGCATAGTCTGTGTGCAGCCTCATTGTCTGGGGCGTGCCGCGCATGTGCATTGCGATGTAGGGCACATGAAGCTCGGCTACGGTGGAGAACATCCCTGCGTCGAGCTCGCCGGCGGATATGTCGTTGACGATTGCCGCGCCATAGTCTTCCACGCAACGTCGCGCAACGTCGGCACGGAACGTGTCGACCGAGACCACCGCCTCCGGATAATGCTCTTTCAGTATACTGAGGGCTGTGGCAAGCCGCCGCATCTCTTCCTCTGCCGTCACCTCCGCAGCATCGGGGCGCGAAGAGTAGCCGCCAACGTCGATGATTGCGGCACCCTCCGTAAGGATTGTCTCTATCCTCCCTTCGATGGCTGCTGCGGTCTGCTTACGGCTTGCCGCATAAAACGAATCCGGCGTGACGTTAAGTATCCCCATCACAACCGGAGTGTCCAGCGACATCAGCCTGCCCTTTATGTTTAGCGATTTGTCCATCATACGTCCCTTTCGGCGGGCAAAGGTAAACCAATCTTCATAGAATTGCTACTTTTGCCGCCGCCAACGACAAAGCCCCGTAATCATGGATTTAGCCGAATTATACGGACTGTATGTCCGCCATCCGCTCGTCGCGACAGACAGTCGCAACTGCCCCGCAGGATCAATCTTCTTTGCCCTCAAAGGCGAACGTTTCGACGGAAACCGATACGCCGCCGCTGCCCTCGAGGCGGGCTGCGCGTATGCCGTTGTCGACAACGCGGAATATGCCGCCGGCGAGCGCACCATCCTCGTGGACGACGCGCTGAAGACCCTTCAGCAGCTGGCGCACCTCCACCGCAAGACGCTCGGCATACCCGTCATCGCCGTCACCGGCACGAACGGCAAGACAACAACCAAGGAGCTGCTTGCCGCTGTTCTCTCCACGAGATACAACCTGCTCTATACCGAAGGCAACCTGAACAACCATATCGGCGTCCCGCTGACGCTGCTCCGCCTTAC
This sequence comes from Desulfovibrionaceae bacterium, assembly GCA_963652435.1. GTDB lineage: Bacteria > Bacteroidota > Bacteroidia > Bacteroidales > Tannerellaceae > Parabacteroides. Next base: position 11,586 of record CAVJTV010000058.1, read on the forward strand.
GCGGGAGCACGAGATGGCTGTCGTAGAGATGGGGGCAAGCCACCCGGGCGACATACGTGAGCTGGTGGAGATAGCCGCGCCGGACTACGGCATCATCACCAACGTCGGGAGGGCGCATCTTCAGGGCTTCGGCTCGTTCGAGGGTGTGGTGCGCACCAAAGGCGAGCTTTACGACTATCTCCGCCGCGCGGGCGGGACGATTTTCATCCGTAGGGAAGACCGCGACCTTCGGGCAATAGCCGGCGGGATAGAGCAGGTTACCTACGGAAGCGACGATTCCGAGGATTTCGTCTCGGGCAGTCTCGTCGGCTGCGACCCGTTCCTCACTTTCTCCTGGAAGCAGCAGGGGGGGGAGACGCACTGTGTGGAGACCCACCTTATAGGGGCATACAACCTCAGCAATGCGCTGGCTGCCGTTGCCGTGGGGCGTTACTTCAATGTCCCCTCGGAGCATATCTGCCGCGCCATCGCCGCCTACCTGCCCACCAACAACCGCTCGCAGCTGAAAAAGACTTCACGCAACACTCTGATCATCGATGCCTACAACGCCAATCCGAGCAGCATGAAAGCCGCGATTGACAACTTCGCTGCCCTCAGCGCACACCCCAAGGCGGTTATCCTCGGCGACATGCGCGAGCTGGGGGACGGTAGCGACCGCCTTCATGCCGAGGTGGTGGAAGCCCTCCGCGCGGCGCACTTCGACCGCGTCATTCTCTGCGGCGAGCATTTCTGCCGTGCGGGCGAGGGCTTTGCGACGTTCCCCACGACCGACAGCCTCCTTGCGTCGCTGCGCGACAATCCCCTTTCGGGCTATTACATCCTGATCAAAGGCTCGCACGGTATGTCGCTGGAGAAAACAATCGAAATCCTTTAGGGAAAAGAGCCGCTGCCCTTTCAGCGTATCTGTCACGGCGGCGGGGGGAAGCTGTTGTGCGGGAGATTTTGCCCCATACATCTCATGTATGGACCAGGATTGCTGCAATCTTGCTTGATACATCACATGTATGAGTGCGGATTGCCGCAATCTTGCTTGTTACATCTCATGTATGGCTGCGGATTGCTGCAATCTTGCCGTTACATGACGTGCATGGACCAGGATTGCTGCAATCTTGCCGTTACATCACGTGCATGAGCGCGGATTGCTGCAATCTTGCCGTTACATCACGTGCATGGACCAGGATTGCTGCAATC